>NZ_JAJONE010000001.1:3181666-3490000 GCF_024700075.1 Hymenobacter sp. J193 | reverse complement strand
ATGCTACGCAACCCCATCCTTGACCAATAAATCTTTACCAATTGAGCGATGCCGCTCTGTTGGTTTATGCGGTATTAATCCGCCTTTCGGCGGGCTATCCCCCAGTCAAGGGCAGGTTGGTTACGCGTTACGCACCCGTGCGCCACTGACGGCATTGCTGCCGCCCGTTCGACTTGCATGTATTAGGCCTGCCGCTAGCGTTCATCCTGAGCCAGGATCAAACTCTCCATTGTATAAATTCCTACACCTGCTCGAAAGCAGGCTGATGTCAAGTGCTGATCCGACTCGTTATTTTGACGTGTCTGTTCGTTTTGTTACGCTTGGTCTTGCTGCTCTCCCGGTTGCCCGGGAAAGCCTCACCCAAATTTGTCAATTCCAGTCATTCAAAGAACGTGTGCCCTTCCCATTTGGAAGAACCTGGTGGGCCAACCGGCCCGGTTATTCTACCCCTTCCGATCGAAGCGGGCTGCAAAGGTAACAACCTTTTTGCTTTTAGCAAGATTCCCGAAGAAAAAGTTTTTCTCGTTCGGCTTCCTGCTCTTTAGCAACACCCCCTTCCGGTTGAAGCGGGCTGCAAAGGTAATAACACTCAACCGCCTTTTGCAAGTTTCCACAAAAATAAATTTTTGTGTTATTCTGCTTTCCAGCGCAGCGCGTTTCGCTTTGGGAGGACAAAGGTACGAAACCTGTATCCGCTTTTGCAACCCTGCTGGCAAACTTTTTTCTATTCCGGAATTGCATCCCATGAATAGCAGAAGCCAGCCCTATATAGGACTATTCCTGCGTTTGCCGGAAGAGATGCCCTGCCGCGTTCCGGTTTGGGAGTGCAAAAGTGCGGCTTCCGTTTCGCTTTTCCAAATACTGTTTACAGAAAAGCACCTGGAGCATTGCTTAAACTTAGTGGCTGCTTTTGAAGCGCACTGTTAGTTAACCTTTTGTAGGAGTAATTAAGTTCAAGGTCTAGTAAAAATTTGTCGACATCTGGGAGCACTCTGTATCGGACGTGTTAGAGAAGCATAGTCTCTAGTATTTATAATCTACTCTTTGCTCCGTGTAACTAGAAGGGCTTTTTTCACCATAAGCACAAAGAGAAAGCAGGCACCTACTTTCTCTTTGTGCTTATGGTGAACCTTTCTTGCTATTACTTACGATGCAGGGTGCTCACTCTATCCGGGCCGACGCTGACGATGCGAATGGGGACATTCAGATGCTCTTCGAGGAATTCAACGTACGTCAGTAGCTCCTGCGGCAGCTTCTCTGGGTCGGTTATTTCCTGCAAGGAGGTGCGCCAGCCCAGCATAGTCTTATATACAGGTACCATGGTTTGCAAGGCGGCATAGTCCGGAAGCTGATCAGTTTCGGTGCCGTCGGCAGCGCGGTAGTGGGTGCATACCTGGATTTCATCGAACTCATCCAGCACGTCAGCTTTCATGAGGTGGATTTCGGTGACACCATTGAGCATAATACTATAGCGGAGGGCAGGCAAATCAATCCAGCCGCAACGGCGCGGCCGGCCGGTAGTGGCCCCAAACTCGCGACCAGCCGCACGGATCTGCTCCCCTACTGCGTCGTGTAGCTCGGTGGGAAAGGGGCCGCTCCCGACCCGAGTGCAGTAGGCTTTGCTGATGCCGTATACCTTATCTATATGACGCGGTGCAATACCTAGGCCCGTGCAGGCGCCCGCGACAATGGTGCTGGAGGACGTTACGAAGGGATAAGTGCCAAAATCAATGTCCAGCATAGAGCCCTGCGCGCCTTCAGCCAGAATGCTCTTGCCTTGCTGCAGCAAATCGTTCAGCAGATACTCGGTATCGACTAGCTGTAGGGTGCGCAGGAAATCCACGGCGGAAAAAAGTCGGCTTCCAGGGCCTCTATTTCCAACTCTTGGTTGTGAAATGCAGCTAGGGTGGCGTGGCGGGCTACGGCTTCCTGGTACCGCTCCTGGAAATCTGGGAGCAGCACGTCGCCGACGCGCAGGCCGGTGCGGCCGATTTTATCCTGATACGTGGGGCCAATGCCTTTGAGCGTGGAGCCAATCTTGCCGCCGCCTCGGGCTTCTTCGCTGATCCGGTCAAGAGCGCGGTGCGAGGGCAGGATCAGCTGGGCTTTGCGGGAGATGTAAAGGTTCTTGGCCCAGTCGATGCCCCGATCGGTCAGCTTTTGCAGCTCCTGGCGGAACACAACGGGGTCGAGGACGACGCCGTTGCCGACCACATTGATGATATGGGAGTGGAAGATGCCCGAGGGCACCTGATGTAGCACGTGCTTTACGCCATCGAAATAAAGCGTGTGGCCGGCATTGGGCCCACCCTGAAATCGGGCGACGGCATCGTAGGTTGGCGCGAGTACGTCTACGATTTTTCCCTTCCCTTCATCTCCCCACTGTAATCCGACGAGTACGTCAACAGGCATTAGCGTATGGCTTTCAGGTGTTCGGCCGCTTCGGTATCGGTAGCGGCCACGGTGAAAATGGCGTTGAGTTTGGTGATGACCAACAGCTTCCGAATGTGGTCGGAGGGGTTGATCAACACCAGCTCGCCGCCTTGATTGCGGAATTTGGTGAGCACCGATACCAGCACGCCGATGCCGGTGCTATTGATGAAGCGCACGTGGGACAGATCGATGGCGCAGAGCGTGACGTCTTCACCTAGCTGCTCGTTAACGGTGTGCAGCAACTGCTGTGAATCAGGAGAGCCAATCAGGTCACCGGCCAGGCGCACGTAAAGGATGCCGTTCTGGACGGCGGCTTCAGTTTTCATTCGGCTAAAGAGCGGGCAGCGGCTTTGGCGCGACAGTCGCCGCACACCCCGTATAGGTTCAAAGAGTGGTGCAAGATATGGAAGTTGAGCAACTCGCCGACCATGGTTTGGATGCCGTGGATGCGCGGGTCGCAGAACTCAACCACCTTGTGGCACTCGGTGCAGATGACGTGGTCGTGCTGCCGGTAGCCGTAGCTTTTCTCATACTGGGCCAGATTGCGGCCAAACTGATGCTTGCTGACCAGCCCGTGCTCTACCAGCAGATCGAGGGTATTGTACACCGTGGCGCGGCTTACCTGCAGGCCCTGCTGCTTCATGCCGGCGTACAGCTCTTCCACATCGAAGTGGCCGGTGCGCGAGTAGATTTCCTCCAGAATGGCGTAGCGCTCCGACGTTTTGCGCAGGCCTTTATTTTCTAAATACGCGGTGAAGATTTTCTTTACCTCGTCAAATTTCTCCTGATCCAGCATTTGGGGTGCATCCTTATATATAAGGAGCAACAAAGGTAGGTAAGCAAAGGATTTTGCCGCTGTACAGATTTCGGTTATTTACTGACTGAGCGCTGCTGCAGCCTTATACTCGCTTGTACTCTTAAGACTCTTTTATACTAAGAGGCAAACCGCTCCACCTGCAAAACCCCGTTTACCTTTGATAAACGCTGAATAAGCTTGTTCAAGTGGTCGGTGTCGTTAACGAAAACCATGATCTGGCCTTCGAACATGCCGTCGTTGGAGTCGATGGTAATAGAGCGCATATTCACCTTCAGGGAGTTGGAAATGATGCGCGTTACATCGTTTACCAGCCCTACCCTATCGGAGCCTTTGATGCGCAGACCGGCCAGGAAAGCCAGCTCCAACTGATCCGTCCACTTGGCGCGCACGATGCGGTTGCCGTAGTTCGACATGAGGTCGACGCCCTTCGGGCAGGAGGTGCGGTGGATAACAATACCGTTTTCCGTTTCGAAGCCGAACACGTCGTCTCCGGGAATGGGGTTGCAGCAGGGCGCAATGGTATAGTCGAACTTCTCGGTCTGCTCCCCTATCACCAGCATGTTGGCATTCACGCCCCGGATTTTCTGCACTTCATGGTCGAAGGCTTTCGGCTCCAGCATGGAAGGCATTTTGGGTGGCTCCGTGTTCGGGTCGAACAGGCTTTCCTTGATTTCACGCCCGTCAATCTGCCCGATAGCCAGCCGGTAGTAGAAATCCTGGGGGTTGTACACGTTGAAGTGCGCCAGCAAGCGGTTCACGTTGTCGGGCGAAAACTCCACGCCCAGCAGTTCCAGTCGCTTTTCCACCAAGTAGCGGCCATCTTCGGCCTTGGTGCGCTTGTCGTCGCGCAGGTACTCGCGGATGCGGCCCCGGGCTTTGGAAGTAATGACGTAGTTGAGCCATTCCTCGGTGGGGCGCTGCTTCTGGGAGGTCAGGATTTCGACCTGGTCGCCATTGCGGAGCTGGTAGCTGAGGGGCTCCAGCTTCTGATTCACCTTCGCGCCGAGGCACTGCAAGCCAATCTGGGAGTGAATTTCGAAGGCAAAATCCAGGGCCGTAGACTTATCGGGCAGAATCACCAGCTTGCCTTTGGGTGTGAAGGCATACACTTCCTTCACGAACAGGTTCTGGCGGAACTCGTCCATGAACTCCAGGGCGCTGGAGTTATTGGTTTCGAGCATTTCGCGCACCTTGTTTATCCACGCCTCCAGACTAGACTCGGCCGGGCTGGTGACGGTGTCCTTATATTTCCAGTGCGCCGCGTAGCCTTTCTCGGCAATATCATCCATACGGCGGGAGCGGATCTGCACCTCCACCCACTGGCCAGCGCGCGACATGACGGTGGTGTGCAGGCTTTCGTAGCCGTTGGCCTTGGGCGTGCTCACCCAGTCGCGCAGGCGGTCGGGGTTGGGCTGGTAGAAGTCCGTGACAATGCTGTACACCTGCCAGCAGGCCGCTTTTTCCTGCTCATATGGCACATCCAGGATAATGCGGATGGCAAACAGATCATACACTTCCTCAAAGCCGATATTCTGCTTGCGCATCTTTTTCAGAATGGAATAGATGCTTTTCGGCCGCCCTTTTATTTCGTAGTCGAAGCCCTGCACCTGCAGCTCGTCGTCGATGGGCGTGACGAACTCCTTGATAAAGCGGTTGCGGGCGCTGCGACTCTGGCGCACCTTGTTCACCAGCTCCTTGTATATCTCGGTATCGGTGTACTTCAGATACAGATCCTCCAGCTCGCTTTTAATGGCGTAGAGGCCCAGGCGGTGGGCCAGCGGGGCGTAGAGGTAAATGGTTTCAGAGGCAATTTTGAGCTGCTTGTGTCGCGGCATCGAGTCGAGCGTGCGCATGTTGTGCAGCCGGTCGGCGAGCTTGATGAGAATCACGCGCACGTCCTCAGAGAGCGTGAACAGCATCTTGCGGAAGTTCTCGGCCTGCTCGGAGGTGCCGTATTCAAACACGCCCGAAATCTTGGTGAGGCCATCCACAATACGGGCCACCTTCTTGCCGAACTCGCGCTCCACGTCGGCCACTTCCCAGGGCGTGTCCTCCACCACATCGTGCAGTAGCGCGGCCACAATGCCCGTCGTGCCCAGCCCGATTTCCTCCACCACAATCTGGGCCACTGCCAGCGGGTGCAAAATGTACGGCTCGCCCGATTTGCGGCGCATTTCCTTGTGCGCCTCCAGGGACGTGTTGAACGCTTTTTTGATCAGCTTGGCGTCGTTGCCCTGCAGAAAGGGCTTGGCTGTGCGGAGCAGGCGGCGGTAGTGGCGCAGAATCTCGTTGCGCTCTGCCTCGGGGTCGATAGGAGTTGCCATAGGTGCGGCCAGCCCACAAAAGGCCGGTAAAGTACGGATGCTACGAAAGTACGAAGCCTGCGTCGGGTTTAGGACGTCACTCGCCGGAAACCTCACGGGCTGCCGTCAAACCGTGGGCTAACAAGGCAAAACGGCCAGGCAGGCACGGCAGGCGGCTATTGTTGAACAACTTTTGCGCACATTTCGCGCCCACGTTTGAAAATCCCGCGGCCTTGCGTAGCTTTGCGGCCCCGAGGCAAACGGCCTTTTGGCGGATGTGGCGAAATTGGTAGACGTGCCAGACTTAGGATCTGGTGCCGCAAGGCGTGTGGGTTCGAGTCCCTCCATCCGCACTTATTGGTTTAAGTTCAGTACCCAAACCGTTCCCCTTAGCCCTCAACCCAACGGTTGGGGGTTTGTTTTTCCCGGGCGTCCACCGCTGTGCGGGGTTGGGCCCACGGCGGCTGGCAGCCACCAACGCTACCTTTTCTTACCTACCCTAACCGACGACCCGTTTTGGACATTACCCTCGACAAAACCGACGACCAGCTGAGTGCCATCCTGACAGTAAAGCTCGCCGAAGCTGACTATAGCCCGGCCGTAGAAAGCAAGCTGAAGGAATACAGCAAGAAAGCGCAGATCAAAGGGTTCCGCCCGGGCAAAGTGCCCACTACCCTGGTGCGCAAAATGTACGGCAAAGGCATCCTGGTAGACGAAATCAACGCCCTGCTCAACAAGGCGGTGGATAGCTACATCAAGGATAACAACGTGAAAATTCTGGGTGAGCCGCTGCCCGTGCCCTCCGACGTGGATTTTGACGCCCAGAAGGACTACGAGTTCCGGTTTGAACTGGGCTTGCTGCCCGACTTCGAGCTGCCTGCCGATCAGGCTATTTCGGTGGACCGCCACCAGGTAGAGCTCGACGAGAACACCCTGAACGAAACCTACGAGCAGATTGGCCGCCAGTTTGGCGAAACCATCAACCCCGACGAGTCAGAAGCCGGTGATTACCTATTCGGTAAGCTGAAGAAAGCCGACGAGGAAGGCGAAGGTCGCACGGTGCTGCTGCCCACGAACAAGGTAACGAATGGCGCAGAGCAGTTTGTAGGCGTGAAAGCCGGCGACACGCTGACCTTCGACCTGAGCAAGGCTTTCGACGGTAACGCCTCGGCCATTGCCAACTTCTCGGGCCTGAGCAAGGAAGAAGCTGCCCAGGTAAGCGGCGACTACACGCTGGCCGTGGAGAAAATTACCCGCACGGCCCACGCCGAGCACAACCAGGACCTGTTCGACAAAGTGTTTGGCAAAGACACCGTGTCGTCGAAGGAAGAGTTTGATGCCAAAGTGCGCTCCACGGTACAGGAAAACTACGACCGGGAGGCTGACAACCTGATCAACCGGCAGATTATTGACAAAGTGGTAGACGCCACCGAAATCAAGGTTTCGACGGAGTTCTTCAAGAAGCTGGCTGCTCCGTGCCAACGAAGGCAAACTCACGGCTGAGCAGGTAGAAGAGCATTACAACGACTATGAGCGGGAGCTGAAATGGTCGATGATCCGCAACAAAGTAGTTGAGGAGCAAGGCTTAAAGGTATCGAACGAGGAAATCGTGGAGCGTACCATTGAGAAGATTATGGGCCAGTTCAACCTGCCCGAGGTAAGCGAGGAGATGCGCGAATCGGTGCGCGGCTTCGCCGACAACTACCTCAAGCAGGAAAACGGCAAAAACTATATTCAGGAGTATGAGGCCATTCTGGCAGAGAAAGTACTCGAAAACCTGCGCGGCAAAATTGTTGTTAATGACACTCCGATTTCGGCCGAGGACTTCCGCAATCAGCCAGCCAGCTAACCGCTAGCTGACCCGGTTTTCAAACCAACAAAAAAGCCCTTACTTGCCGTTGGGGCTTTTTTGTGTTTAGAGCTGAGAAGATAGAGCCTAGAACTTAGAGGTGATAACCTAGTTTGTTCGGCATTTCGATTCTCAGTTCTGTAATCTTCTTTCTAAGTTCTCAGATCTAACTTCTAACATTTTTCTCCCTCATGCTGAATAAACAAGAGTTCCGCAAGTTCGCCGTGAAAGGCCAGGGCCTGAGCGGCCTGGGTGTTGATCAATACCTGCAGCACGTGGAAGGCCAGGTGCGCTCCGGCATGATGCTGCCCACCGGCATGACGCGCTCCGTAATTGAGGAACGCCCCACGCGCTTCGCCGAAATCGACGTGTTTTCGCGCCTGATTATGGACCGCATCGTGTTCCTGGGTACTGCTGTCGACGACTACATTGCCAACATCATCACGGCTCAACTGCTGTTTCTGGAGTCGGCCGATGCCAAGAAGGACATTCTGCTCTACATCAACTCGCCGGGTGGCTCGGTGTATGCCGGCCTCGGTATCTATGACACGATGCAGTACGTGAACCCCGATGTGGCTACCATCTGCACCGGCCTGGCCGCCTCCATGGGCGCCGTACTGCTGGCTGGGGGCGCCAAAGACAAGCGCTCTGCCCTGCCCCACGCCCGCGTGATGATTCACCAGCCTTCGGGTGGCGCGCAAGGCCAGTCGACGGACATTGAAATTACCGCTCGCGAGATTCTCAAGCTCAAGAAAGAGCTGTACGACATTCTGGCCAAGCACACCGGCAAAACCTACCAGGAAATCTACGACAACTCGGAGCGTGACTACTGGATGCGTGCCGACGAAGCCAAAGAGTACGGCCTCATCGACGAAGTGCTCGAAAAGAAATCCGCGTAAGCCTCTGATTTTTGTCATTCCGAACGAAGTGAGGAATCTGGGAACAGAATCAGATTCCTCACTTCGTTCGAAATGACAATGAAAAGCCCGCTACTGACCTGAAAATCAGCGGCGGGCTTTTTGGCTTTAAAGTAGGCGTCGGCTGCTTCGGCACTTTTTCCGGTGCGCGGGGCGTTTTCGTTTTTGTACCTTTGCGGGCTGCCCGGCTACTGCCAGGCAACTTCTCCCCTTTTCCGAGAGTCTTCTATCCATGGCAGATATTACGTGCTCCTTCTGCGGCAAGAGCAAAAAAGACGTTACCGTAATGATTTCGGGCATCAACGCCCACATCTGCGAGCGGTGCGTGGGGCAGGCCCAGCAAATCCTGAACGAAGAAAATAAGATTCGCTCCAACTCGAAGACACCCAAATTCAACCTCGTGAAACCCCGCGAGATGAAGGAGTACCTCGACCAGTACGTGGTGGGCCAGGACGAAGCCAAGAAGGTGATGTCGGTGGCCGTGTACAACCACTACAAGCGCCTGATGCAGAAACCGCAGAAGGACGACGTGGTGATTGAGAAGTCCAACATCATCATGGTGGGCGAAACCGGCACGGGCAAAACCTTCCTCACGCGCATGCTGGCCAACATTCTGCAGGTACCTTTCTGCATTGCCGATGCCACCGTACTGACGGAGGCCGGCTACGTGGGCGAGGACGTGGAAAGCATCCTCACGCGCCTGCTGCAAGCCGCCGACTACAACGTGGAAGCAGCCGAGCGCGGCATCGTCTACATCGATGAAATCGACAAGATTGCCCGCAAGAGCGACAACCCCAGCATCACCCGCGACGTGAGCGGCGAGGGTGTGCAGCAAGCCATGCTGAAGCTGCTGGAAGGTACCACCGTGAACGTGCCCCCGCACGGCGGCCGCAAGCACCCCGAGCAGAAGATGATTACGGTGAACACCGAAAACATCCTGTTCATCTGCGGCGGGGCCTTTGTGGGCATTGAGCGCATCATCAAGAGCCGCCTCAACACCAAGCCCATGGGCTTTGCCAAGACGCAGCTGGAAGATAAAATCGACACTGAGAACTTCCTGCGCTACGTGACGGCTATGGACCTCAAGCAGTTCGGCCTCATTCCCGAGCTTATTGGCCGCCTGCCCGTACTCACCCACCTCAACCCGCTCGACCACGCTACCCTGCGCAAAATCCTGACGGAGCCCAAAAACTCCATCGTGAAGCAGTACCAGCGCCTGTTCGAGATGGAGAACATTCAGTTGAGCTTCTCCGAAGGCGCGCTGGAGTACATTGTGGTGAAAGCCGACGAGTACCGCCTCGGCGCCCGCGGACTGCGCAGCATCTGCGAAAGCATTATGACGGACGCCATGTTCGATATGCCCTCCGAGGAAGGCGTGCAGGAACTCATCATCGATGAGGAATACGCCCGCAGCAAGTTCGAAAGCTCCCCGCTGAAGCAACTACGCGCAGCGTAGATAGTCGCAGCTTTATTAAAAAAGCGCGGCGCCTGATCAGGCGCCGCGCTTTTTTAATATCCTTTCAGTTTAAGCCAAGTTATCAATAACGCTTACACACTATTTTACCCTTTCAAATATCCCACCATCAGCTTGGCAGCTTTTTCGGCGGCGCGCTGCTGGCCTAGCTTCGCGCGGATTTCGGCGTAGCCGGCTTTCTGCCGGGCAATGAAGTCCTCGTCGGCGGTAACCTTTTTGAGTTCCATAACGAGGTTACGGGCGTTGAAGTCGCCTTGGATGAGTTCCTTCACAACTTCCCGGCCTGCAATGAGGTTGACCAGGGAAATGAACTTCACCTTGATGACGGCCTTGCTGATGGCGTACGACACGGCGCTGGTGCGGTAGCACACCACTTGCGGCACGTCGAACAGGGCTGTTTCCAGCGTGGCCGTGCCGCTGGTAACGAGAGCCGCTTTGGCGTGGGCCAGCAGGTCGTAGGTCTGGTCGAAGATGATGCGCACGTTGTTGCGCTCAAAGTGGGCGTAATAGTTTGCGTCGAGGTTATCGACGCCGGCCACGATGAACTGATAATCCAGAAAAGGCGGAATAATAGCCGTCATTTCGAAGAGCATTTCCTCGATTTCCTGCTTGCGCGAGCCGGGCAGCACCGCAATAATGGGCCGCTCCGGGTCGAGGTGGTTGCGCTGGTAGAAATCCGCACTCACCGGGTGCTCGGCCACGGCATCGGAGGTGGGGTTGCCGATGTAGTCCACTTTGTAGTCGAAGCCCTGGTAGAACTCCTGCTCAAAAGGCAGAATCACGAACATCCGGTCTACCACCTTCTTCACCTGATGCACGCGGCCCTGGTTCCAGGCCCATATTTTGGGCGAGATATAGTAGAACGTTTTGATGCCCTGCGCCTTGGCAAACTTAGCAATGCGCATGTTGAAGCCGGCGTAGTCTACCAGAATTACCACGTCCGGCTTCCAGGAAAGCAGGTCGCGCTGGGCTTCCTTGAGGTAGCCACGAAACTTAAGCAGGCTGGTAGCCGCTTCCCAAAAGCCCATAATGGCCATTTCCTGATAGTGGTGCACCAGCTCGCCGCCAATGGCCTGCATCTGTTCACCGCCCCAAAACCGAAATTCGGCCTCCGGGTCCTGCTGCTGTAGAGCCAGCATCAGATTAGCCGCGTGAAAATCCCCGGACCGTTCGCCTGCTATCAGGTAGTATTTCAAGTGCTGGATAGTTGAATGGTGAAATGGTTGAATAGCTTGCTGAGCTCATAGCCTATCAAATGACTATTCAGCCCGGCAGCCTTTTAGCTGGCTACTCGCCGTAGTACTCCACGAAGTTGCGGGGTGTTTCGTAAAGCTTAAGGCAATGCAGCTGGGCCGTGGTGATACGCGGCAGCTCACGCTGCAGAATTTCCCAGAAAGCCAAAACCAGGTTTTCAGTGCTGGCAAGCTTGCCAGTCATAAAGGGCACGTCAAGATTCAGGTTTTTGTGGTCGACCTGGGCAATGATATGCTCGCGGATGAGGCTGCTGAGGGCTTTCAAATCCACTACAAAGCCGGTATCGGGGCTGGGCATGCCTTTCACCGTCACGATGAGGTCGAAGTTGTGGCCGTGCCAGTTGGTATTGGAGCAGGGGCCGAACACTTCCTTGTTGCGCTCCTCGCTCCAGGCCGGGTTGTACAGCTTGTGCGCGGCGTTGAAGTGTTCCTGTCGGCTGACGTAAATCATGTAGAGGGACTTAGGGACTTGGGGACTTAGGGACTTGGAGCACTTGCGGCCTGGTTTGCAGTAGGCCAAAACGCGGCCGGCAGCAACCAAATCCCCAAGTTCCTGAGTCTCTAAGTCCCCTTTTTCCGCAGCAAATATACGAAGAACGGTACGCCGAACAGGGCCGTAACGATACCAACGGGCACGCCGGCCGGCGGATAGAGCAAGCGGGCCAGTAAGTCGCAGGCCAGCAGAAAGCAACCGCCCAGCAGCGCGCACACCAGCAAATTCCAGCGCCCCGTCACGCCCAGCAGCCAGCGCGTGACGTGCGGCATCATCAGCCCCACAAAGCCAATAGGGCCGCACAAGGCCACTACGCAGCCCGTGAGCACCGAGGCCGATACTATCAGAATCCAACGCAGGCGCGCTACCGGCACGCCCAGCGCCTCGGCCCGCTCTTCACCCAGCAGCAGAATGGCCAGGTCCTTCTGCAGAAACGCAAATAGACCCAGCGTGCCTGCCAGGGCCAGCGCCGGGTACGGCAGTAGGTTCCAGCCGGCCCGCTCGAAGCTACCCATTGCCCAGAACGTGACGGTGCGCAGCTTGTCGGGCGTATCGGAAAGGAACGTGAGCAGGCCGCCAATGGCCGTAGCCAGGGAACCGACGGCTATGCCGCCCAGCAGCAGCGGCGCGGGCCTGAGCTGGCCCCGGTCCATCCCCAGGGCTACCACCACCAAGGTAGTGCCCAGGGCGCCCAGCAGAGCGGCCACCGGCGGCAGGTAGATGCCGGCCCAGGTAAGTGTAGGCAGCAGCGCGAAGCACAGCACCGCTCCTAGCCCCGCGCCTGAGGCCGTGCCCAGCAGATAAGGGTCGGCCAGGGAGTTATTTACCATGGCCTGCATGAGGTAGCCGCTCACGGCCAGGCCGGCGCCGGCCAGCACAGCCAGCAGCAGCCGGGGAAGCCGCAGCTGCACTAGCACCAATTGGGCGGGCTCGGTGGGGTCGTAGTGCAGCATGGCACGGCGCATCAGGTCGAAGTCGATGGCAAAGGAGCCCACGCGCAGCCCTAGCAACAGCAGCCCCAGCAGCGCGCCGCTGCCCAGCAGCAGCCAAAGACCTGCCTGCCCGTTCTTCATGGCCGCGCCGGCTGTTGGAGCAGCCGCTGCAGCTCCCGCACCGACTCCACCACGCGCGGTCCGGGTCGCTCCATCAGGTTGCCCGTAACGGCAAACACGCGCCGGTTCTGAAAGGCCTGAATGCGGCGAAGTTCGGGATATGACTTGAAAAACGTACTATCAAGCTGCCCAAAACGGCCGCCCAGCAGCACCTCAGGATTCAGGCGCAGAATATACTCCCGGGTGAGAGCCGGGTATGGTTGGGCAAAAACCTCCGTGAGGGCGTTTTGCCCCCCGGCCAGCTGGATCTTATCGGTAAACAGCGTGTTCTGCCCATATACGTAGATGGGGTCCTGCCAGGTAATAGCCAGCACCCGCGGCCTCCTTGCCGCCGTGGGGGCAGTGCGTTGAATAGCTTGCAGGGCCGTGCGCAGGGAATCTGTGAGGTGGCGGGCGGGACCGGAGCGGCCCAGCAGCTGGCCCAGGCTCTGCATGCCCCGAAAGATGTCTTCGACAGTAGTATAACGCTGGCAATAGACCGGCACGCCCAGCTGCTGCAGCCGCGCCACATCATCCTGGGACGTAATGCCTTCCACGGTAAAAACCACATCGGGGTGCAGGGCCACGAGCTTTTCCATATCCAACGGGTAGCTATTCACTACGGGCTTACGCAGGGCGGCCCTTGGGAAGTCGCACACCTGGGTGCGGGCCACGATGGTAGCCGTATCGGCCACGGCGTAGAGCATTTCCGTCATGGATGGCGCCAGGGCCATGACACGGCGGGGCTGCGTGGGTAGCTGCAGGCGGTGGCCGAGGTCATCGGTTACCCAGTGCGTGGTAGCAGCCGGCGTGGTGGAACTCGTTTGTTCCGGCTGACAAGCCACCAGGCAGCTCAGGAGAAAACCAACGGGCAGCAGTCGGCGAAGGGAAAAGCACATGGCGGCAAAGATAGACCACGGATTCGCGCGGATTTCAGTGGATTCCACGGATTTTGGGGACGATTACGACGATAAGGGCGGCGACTGTGTAACCGTCGGTTCTTTGATCAACTGATAACTGGCAACTCTCAACTGGCAACTGAATCCTGGCAACCGCCTACCTTTGACGTAAATATTCTGCCCTATGATTGTTGTAACCGGTGCGGCCGGCTTTATTGCCAGCTGCCTTGTCACCCGCCTCAATGCCGCCAACTTCAACGATGTGGTGGTGGTCGATAACTTTTCCGTGGAGCGCAAGCTGGCCAACCTGCAGGGCAAGCGCCTGCGCGAGTACGTAGACCGGGGCGAGTTTTTCGACTGGCTCGATGTCAACCACGAGCAGGTGGAGTTCATCTTTCACCTGGGTGCCCGCACCGACACCACGGAGCAGGACCGCGCCGTGCTGGACTTGCTCAACCTCGACTATAGCAAGCAGATGTGGCAGGCCTGCGTGCGCTACCAGCTCCCGCTGGTATACGCTTCCTCGGCAGCTACCTACGGCTCAGGTACGCTCGGCTACTCCGACCAGGACGAAGCGCTGCTGCCGCTTTACCGTCCTCTCAACCCCTACGGCGACTCCAAGAACGACTTCGACAACTGGGCCGTGCAGCAAACGGAAAAGCCGTTTTTCTGGGCCGGGCTGAAGTTCTTCAACGTGTACGGCCCCAACGAGTACCACAAGGGCCGCATGGCCTCCGTGATTCTGCACGCCTTCGAGCAGATTCGGCAAAGCGGCTCAATGGTGCTGTTCAAGTCCCATAACCCCGATTACACCGATGGCGGGCAGATGCGCGACTTTGTGTACGTGAAGGATGTGGTGGAAGTGTGCTACTTCCTGATGCATCACCGTCAGCACTCGGGCATCTACAACCTGGGCACCGGCGAGGCCCGCACTTTCCTGGACCTGGCGCTGAACACCTTCGCCGCGCTGGATCTTACGGCTGACATCCACTTCAAGGATACGCCCGAGGACATCCGCGACAAGTATCAGTACTTCACCGAAGCCGATATGCGCAAGCTGCGCAGCATTGGCTACGACCGGCCATTCACGCGCCTGGAAGACGGCATCCATGACTACGTGCGCAACTACCTGATGCCCGGCGCCTACTATTAACCAGCGGATGCGGATGGATCAAGCTACGTTCCAACGCTCAGCTTGCGGCTGCCATAATCTTATACACTGAGTCTAATATCCTGACGTCCAATCCGGCACCCATTGTCCGGGCAGCTGGCACTGAGGATACGGGCAGGCTGCATGCATTTGGGCACTACCTTTTAGGCGGAGGAACTCGTTGTAGCGGTTTCCTGTAGGCATCTTTCATTTCGAACGAAGCCTACCAACTGCCTTTAACAATTTTGCCGGTGCCACGCAGTGTTATTACCATTCTGGGTGGAGGATTTTCCGGGTCGGCGCTGGCGGCTCACCTGGCCCGCTTACCCGGCTCCTACTGTGGCGACGTGCATATTGTGGAGCCGCGCCCGGTGCTCGGGCGCGGCCTGGCCTATAGCGCCGACCGGCCCGAGTACCTGCTGAATGTCCGGGCCCGCGCACTCAGCCTCCTGGCCGACGAGCCTGCTCACTTCATCGAGTGGCTTGGCCGCAACGAACCTGCCGCCGACGCTCAGGCCTTCTGCCCGCGCCAGCTGTACGGCCGCTACGTGCAGGAAATGACTCAGGCGCTGCTGCCCACGCCGGCGGCTAATGGGCTGCGGTTTCACTGGCACCAAACCCACGCCAGCTCCGTACTTCCGGCTGCCGCAGGCCAAGCTGCTACCGTGGAGCTGGCCTCGGGCACACAGCTCGTAAGTGACGCGGTAGTGCTGGCATTAGGCAATTTTCCGCCGCTGCCCCCCGCCCGATCAACCGACGGCCGGTACCTTTCCCACCCCGGGTTTCATGGCAGCCCCTGGGAGCCGGGGGCACTGCGCACTATTGCCATTCACGATTCAGTGCTGCTGATTGGCTCGGGGCTGACGGCAGTAGACGTGGTGCTGGGCTTGCGGGCTCAGGGGCATCAAGGGCCCATCATGGTGGTTTCCGGCCACGGACGCTGGCCTGCGCCGCATATAGCCGTTCAGCCGGCTTACCCCGAGTTCTATACCCGCAGCCTGCGCGGCCTTATCAGCGTAGGCTGCGTACTGCGCGCCGTGCGCCAGGAAATCCGGCGGGCCGCTGCCGGAGGCATTGACTGGCGCCCGGTGCTGGACTCACTGCGGCCCGACTTAGGTCGAATCTGGATGGCCTGGCCCCAGGCAGAGCAAAGCCGGTTTCTGCGGCATCTGGCGTCTTTCTGGACAACCGTGCGCCACCGCAGCCCTCCGCAAAACGTGGCGTTACTGGAAGAAATGCAACGCAGCGGGCAACTCACTCAGCACATAGGCCGGGTGCAGCACATTGAACCGCTGGGCGAGGCGCTACGAGTACACGCCCGGCACGGCAGCCACATCAGCAAACTAACGGCGCAGCACGTCATTGCCTGCACCGGCCCGCTGCTGGACTACACCCGGATTCAGGAACCACTCATTGTGCAGATGCGCCAGGCCGGCTTACTCCAGCCCGACCCGCTACGGCTAGGTCTGCTCACCGATGTGCATGGGGGCCTCATTCAGGCTGATAAAACCATTTCCAGCGTCCTGTTCACGCTGGGAGCCAGCCGGCGCCCGCAATCCTTCGAGTCGACGGCCGTGCCGGAATTGCGGCAGCAGGCAGCCGAGTTGGCGCACTACCTGGGCGCACAGCTGCGGCAGGCGTGAAAAACAACAGGCCCACCTGCGGAAAGCAGTGGGCCCGACAAAACGAACGGTTCAGAAAAAGACTAAGCAGCCATGTCCTCATCGGAGTACATAGGTACTACGGGCGTGCTGCCAACCAGCGAAGGAACCACGGCGGGCTCATCGGTACGGTGCCGGCGCAGGGCGCGCATCAGCAGGTAGCGGTACCGCTCGGCATCGGCCAGGGCAGCTTCCACGGCCAGCAGTGCGTCGTCGTAGGTTACCACGGGCACCGACTCGGCGGCTTCTCCGGTGGGATACGACAGGTAAAGAACAGGGGCGTTGAGGTACTCGGCAGGTGCTTTCATAGGATGAAAATTCGGCGTCGAATGAGCGTTTCAGATGTTCAGATTGATAACGATTCTCGCCCTCATTTCATTCCAAAAAATCCAGAAACCCATCGACCTAGACCAAAATTATTCTTCTTATTATCAATAAGTTATCTGGAAATATCTTCATTATATCAAAGCCAGTACTTCTCCAGAGTCTACACCAGAATCTGCAGGATTATTTTGCCGAACTGCAGACCCTGCGCCATGCGGTGCAAGGCCTTTTCGCCACTGGCCAGGGGCAGGATTTCGTCGATGGCGGGCACAAGCTTATGCTGCTCGAACAGGGTGACCATCCGGGCAAAGTCCTGCTCGGTGCCCATGGTAGAACCCAGAATAGAAAGCTGCTTCCAGAAGATCTTGGCGGGCGGCACCTGTGGAATGGCGCCGTGCGTACCCCCGTAGAACACGATGCGTGCACCCGGTGCGGCCGCGTCGAGCAGGTCGTTGAAACCGGGCCCAGCGGCGCTGTCTACTACCACATCGAAGCCTCCACCAGCCTCGTTGATGAGCTGGGCGGGCCACTTTTCGGTTTTGTAGCTGATGCCGCCTCTGGCGCCTAATGCCACAGCTTTGACAATCTTTTCCGACGAGCCCGACGTTACCCACACCTCGGCCCCCACGGCCACGGCCATCTGCAAAGTCAGCAAAGCTACTCCGCCGCCCACGCCGCTGATGAGTACCCGCTCGCCGGGCTGCAGGGCTGCCCGCGTAAACAACGCCCGGTAAGCCGTGACGCCCCCCAATGGCAGCGCGGCGGCCTGGGCAAACGACAGGTGCGTGGGCTTGGCCTGCACGGCGCGAGCGGGCACGCATACATACTCGGCAAACGTACCGTCGTGGGGCAGCCCCAGAATGGTGAAGCTCCGCGCCTGGGCCGCCGGGTTGTCGCCCCAGTTCTGGCCGGGGTTGATGAGCACCTCCCGCCCCAGCAGGTCCGGCTCCACGCCCTCCCCTACTGCCGACACCCGACCGGCCCCATCAGAACCCAGGATGATGGGAAACTTCAGGCCCGCATACTGTCCTTTCTGAATCCAGACGTCGCGGTGGTTGAGGGCGGCGGCGTGCAACTGTACCTGCACCTCGCCGGCCGCTGGTGTGGGCGTAGGCACTTTGCGCAGCTTCAGGGGCTGATCAATACCATCGAGAACAAGGGCAAGCATAGGCGGGAAAACGACGAAAGAAGAATGTGCAGGGCTGAAAACGAGAGCCGCAAATTCCGAAAAAATACCGGGCCGCTAGGAACTCAGGAAGCGGCTTTTCAGAGCGGGCGTAGGCAGCAGGCACGCTTCCTGCCGGCCAAACCAACGGTAGCGGTTGCGGGCCACCAGCCGGTAGGCCGCGTCGCGCCAGGCCCGAGGCACCAGCAGGCCTACTGCCAGCACCGGCCAGAGCCCCCCAGGCGGCGGGCAATGCGCAATACGGCCGTGGAGTGCTGATAAGCCCGGCCATCGGCTACCAGCACCACCGAATCGGGGTCGGAAAGGGCCGGCAGGCTGATGCCGTGAGCCCCCAGCAGCGCCTGTCCCTCGGCCGACTGCAGGGCTGCAAAGCGAAAATACCCGGCTGCATCGTGGCGAATAATGAACTGCACGAAGCCGTTGCAGAGGTTGCAGACGCCGTCGAAGAGAATAACTGCGGAAGTTTTTTGCATGCTGAATCAGACTGGTAGCACCTAACCACTACCACACCGGAAAGTATAGTACGCAGGCCACTAAATGATGGCACTTTCCCCGGGTTAAATCACCCTCAGGCCTTATTCTGAATGGGCTTTTCTTTAAGTGCAGTCAGGCGCAGGCTGAGCCCGCAGCTATATCAGGGCTGCTACGTAAAGCTGAACCGTAAGCAAAAGCGTGAATTTTTCAGACAACTTTTCTTTCCGACCAGCAGTATCCTTGCTCTACATTCTCCCATTCTTACCACTCACCAACTCTCCTTTCACATGAAAAAGTCACTTTTCCTGGCCGCCGTACTGGCCGCTACCAGCCTGGGCTTCAGCTCCTGCTCTTCTACTTCGGACGTGAACAGCACCAATGGCACAACTGACGGCACGACTAGCGGTACCTCTACGACCGACGGCACTTCGACCTCGGGTACTACCACGGATGGCACTACCTCGGGTACTACGTCCGGCAGCACCACTACCGGCACCACAGTAGGTACTACCACGTCGGGTAACGCCACAACAGGCAACACCGCTGGCAGCACGACGGGAACGTCTACCACTACCGGTACTACAACTGGCACGCCCAACCGCTAGTCGGCGCACTTAGTAGCTTCTTTACGTGAAAGCGGAAAGGCTCTACCCCAAACGGGCGTAGAAGGCCTTTCCGCTTTCCGCGTGTTGACTGCCCGGCTCAGCTGACCTCCCTGCGTATGCTGCCAAAACTACCCGGCCTACAGAACCCGTTTACCCTGGACCTGCGTGCCCTGGCGCTCCTGCGCATAGCCACCGGCGCCGTGGTGCTCACGGACCTAGCCATTCGCAGCACCGACCTGGAGGCGCACTACACCAACCTGGGGGTGCTGCCCCTACACGTGTTATTTCAGTTCTGCTGGAACCCATACGAGTTTTCGCTGCACACGAGCAGCGGCTTGTGGGCCGTGCAGGCCATGTGGTTTGGGCTGGCCGCGCTGGCGGCCGTGGCCGTGGTGCTGGGCTACAAAACCCGCTGGGCCACGGCACTTTCCTGGCTTTTGCTGATATCCTTGCAGAACCGCAACCCGCTTATCGTGCAGGGTGGCGACGACCTGCTGCGCATGCTCCTGTTCTGGGGCTTTTTCCTGCCCTGGGGCCGCGTGTATTCCCTGGATAGCCACCGCCAGCAGTTGCCCTACTCCTACCGATATATAAGCGCGGCTACGGTGGCCTACGTGGTACAGCTGGCACTCGTGTACTGGTGTACGGCCCTGCTCAAAAACAGCCCCGAGTGGAACCACGACGGCACGGCCATCTACTACGCCCTCAGCCTCGACCAGATCCTGATGCCGCTGGGCCGCTGGCTGTACCCCCATGCCGAGCTGTTGCGCGGGCTCACGCTGCTGACGTACTACACCGAGCTGCTGCTGCCGTTTCTGCTGTTTTTGCCATTCCGTAACGCGTGGTGGCGCCTGCTGTTTGTGGGGGGTGCTGTACGCGTTTCATCTGGGCATCAGCCTTACCCTGTTCGTGGGGTTGTTTTACCTGATCAACATGGCCTCGGTGCTGGGACTGCTGCCACCCAGCTTGCTGAACCGCCTCGACCATTGGCTCTACCCGCGCTGGACCCGGCTGGCAGCACGCACGCACTCCTGGCGTAGCGCCTGGACCCGCTGGCACCCAATACAGGTGAGCATGCAGTGGCGTCTACCCCCGACGGGTAGCTTACGTCTGCTGCGCCATGTGCGCGACGCGGCCGTGGGCGCGTTACTGATATATATCTGCTGGTGGAACCTGGATACGCTGCCGCAGTTCCGGTGGAAGATGGCCGAGCCCGTGCGCTGGTTTGGCTACCTGTTTCGCGTCGACCAGCGCTGGGGCATGTTTGCGCCGGCCGTGTTCAAGGATGACGGCTGGTTTATTCTGGAAGGCACTACTGCCACCGGGCAGCGCCTCGACCTGAACCGGGACGGCCGGCCCGTGAGCTACGCCAAGCCTGCCTCGGTGGTGGCGCTGTTCAAAAACGACCGGTGGCGCAAGTACACGGAGAACTACCTGTTTGTATCAAACAGCTACATGCGCCCCTACTACTGCAACTACCTGCTGCGCATCTGGCACCAAAACCCCGCCCACCCGCCCCTGCGCCAGCTGGAGGTGGTCTATATGAAGGAAGTATCGTTGCCAGACTACCAGGTGGCCCGCCCCACGCGGGAGGTACTGTGCTCCTGCGCGCCCAATTAGTGCTGCCTTACGTGGGCAGCAGATCCTGAAACCAGAAGCCAGTCGTGGCAGCGGGGCTGCCCGCCGGAGCCGGATACGTGCGCCGTACCTGCTGCCCCAAAGTAAACGGTACCGGCTCTCGAAAGTAGGGCGCCTCAAACACGAAGGAATGATACTCGCCATTCTCGCCGCAGGGGTCAACGCCGGGCGGCAGGTCGCGCACAAAAGCCTCGTCCAGCAGCCGGCCGCAGAATCTTTGGTCGAGCAGCTGCTCGTTTACGCAGACCACTACGGCCCGGAAGCCCAGCGCCCATAGCTCGCGCAGCAGTTCCAGCGGGTTGCGCTGCCACAGCGGGAATACAGCAGACAGGCCCGATCGTGCCAGCTGCTGCTCCCGGTATCGGCGCAGGTCTTCCAGAAAAATGTCGCCGAAGGCGGCATGCGTTACCCCGCGGGCCTGCAGCGGCGCCAGCGTAGCGACCATCTGCTGCTCATACGTGGCCATATCCGGCATTTCGGGCAGCTGCAGCTGCGTGAGCGGCAGGCCGATACGCTGGGCCTGCGCCTCCAGCAGCTCCACCCGCACGCCGTGCATGGCCACGCGCTGGTAGGGCTCCGACACGCTGGTAAGTAGGTCCGTGACGTGGTAGCTGGCGTCGTGAAGCAGGTGGTAGAGGGCGAGGGCGGCGTCTTTGCCCCCGCTCCAGTTAAGCAAAACAGATGCGGCCATAAGGCAAAGCTACGTGGTAAGTAGCCTTTCGGGGCCGGTTGCGTATAGCAAGCCACAACCCCATTTTCTCCGCATCCAATACCCTACACCCATGAAACGACTTTCAGCCCTTCTGCTGGCCGTAGCTGCCTCGGCCGCCCTGGCTTCCTGCGACTACAACAACACGCCCGGCAAAGACCCGCAGGCCAGCCAGGACTTCACCGACGCGCCCCCTGCGCAGAAGAACGACACCGAGCGGGACAGCGTGAACGGGCAGCAGAACACCAATACGCCCATCGGGGAAGGCTCGGCCGCCGACCAGAAAACCTCCACCGACGCAGCCATCCAAGGCTCCCCCAATGACCCTAATTCGCCGGTGCAGAACATGCCTCAGCAGTCGGCGCAACAGCAAGGCGCGGCCCGGGAAGACTAGTTTTCAGTTGCCGGTTATCAGTTGCCCGTTGTCAGTGTTCAAATATGATACCTGACAACGGGCAACTCATTACTGGGTCTTAGCCCAGGCGTCCATCTTGCGCTCCAGCACGGCCAGGGGCATTACGCCATCCTTCAGCAGCTCGTCATGGAAGTTACTCAAGCTGAATTTGCTGCCCAGCTGCTTTTCGTAGCGGGTGCGTAGCTCCCGGATCTTGAGTTGGCCGATTTTGTAGCTAAGCGCCTGCCCCGGAATGGCCATATACCGCTCAATGGCCGACACGTCTTCCTCTTCGCTGAGCGCCAGGTTGTCGAGCATATACTGGATGGACTGCTCCCGCGTCATGGTGCCGGCGTGCATGCCGGTATCTACCACCAAGCGCACGGCCCGCAGCATTTCGTCGCCGAGGGCGCCCATGCGCTGGTAGGGGTCGGTGTACAGGCCCAGTTCCTTGCCCAGGCTTTCGGTGTAGAGTGCCCAGCCTTCGCCCATGGCGCCGTACCAGGCAAAGCGGCGGAACTTGGGCAGGCTTTCGTTTTCCTGCTGCAGGGACGTCTGGTAGTGGTGGCCGGGAATGGCTTCATGCAGAAACAACGACTCCATGCCCGAGGTCACGTTGAACTTGGTGGCATCCACGATGGGCACATAGAAAATGCCGGGGCGGGAGCCGTCGGGGCTGCCCTGGTTGTACTCGGCCGAAGCCGAAGCAGCGCGGAAAGCTTCCGTCTGGCGGATTTCAAACGGCGTTTTGGGCGTGCGGCCGAACATTTTTTTCAGGTTCGGGTCAATCTTGGCCTGAATGGCCCGGAAAGCGTCCAGCACCTGCTTGGGTGTTTTGTAAGGCATCAGCTTCGGGTCGGTTTTCAGCTGCTCGAAAAACGCCTTCAGGTCGCCTTTGAAGCCAACCTGCTGCTTTACCTGCTCCATTTCCGCCCGGATGCGCGCCACTTCCTGCAGCCCGATCTGGTGAATTTCGTCGGGCGTTTTCTCCGTAGTAGTCCAGTACTTCACCAGGTAGCGGTACGTTTCCGGCCCCTCCGGAATAACCCCGATGCCGGTGCTGGCACGGGCCTTCGGCAGGTATTCCTTTTCCAGGAAATCCGCCAGCTTCTGGTAGGTGGGCGCCAGCTGGGTGAGGATAGCCTCCTGGTAAGCCAACGACAATTGCTTGCGCTCGGCCACCGTGAATTCCTTGGGAAAGCGGTTGATGGGGCCGTAGAACAGGCTTTGGGCGGCATCCTTCACCACCAGGTCGCGCATCTGCGGAATCATCTTTACCACCAGGGCTTTGGGCAGCACCACGCCGGTGCGCATGCCCTGGCGGAAGTTGCTGATGGCCGTATCGGCCCAGGCCGGGAACTGCCGCACGCGGCCCAGCCAGTTTTCGTAGTCTTTTACCGTTTTGAAAGGCTGCACGCCTTCACCCGAGCCATACTGGCCCAGGCTGAGCGGCAGGCCCCAGAACTGCTGAAACGGTATCATCCAGGCGTTCAGCTTTAGCCCTTCGAGCCGGCTCTGCATCTCGTACTCGAAGATGTCATAGCTGATCTGGTCGTTGGCCGTGAGGCTGGCGCGGTCGAACTTGTGCAACTGGTCGAGGTAGCTTTGGTAGGTGGCGCGCTGCTTTTCGCGGAAGGCGAGGGTGCCGTCGTTGGGCAGCTGGTCGTTGTAGCGGTTGTCGCCCTGAGAGGTGGCATCCAGCGGGAAGAGTTTGGCATTTTCCTCCCAATAGTTATCAAACAGCTTGTTGAGGTCTTGCACGGCAGGGGAAGCAGCGGCGTCCGTGGAGGTTTCGGCGGATTTCTGTTGGGAACAGCTTCCCAGCAGCGCCCCGGCCAGGAGGCCCGTCAAGGCAATTTTACGCATACACGAAGGAAAAGAGGTTGGGGGCGGAATGTAGCCCGAAAAGCTGAGCTTCCCAGCGCCACAAGCCGGCAGGGCCGCGGCCGGGCGCCAACACTTTTGACGCGGGCGGGTTATATAGCCTCAATCCACTGTTTAGCATTCATTCTCATGGAATCATTACAAGGCAAAGTAGCCCTCGTGACGGGCGCCGGCAAAGGCATCGGCCGGGCCGTGGCCGTAGCCTTTGCGCAGGAAGGCGCCCACGTGGCCCTGCTGGCCCGCACGGAAAGTCAGCTGCAGGAAGTAGCGGCCGAAATCCGGGCCCTGGGCGTGAAAACGGCGCTAGTAGCCGCCGACGTAGCCGACCGCGCCGCCGTGGAGGCCGCCGTGCAGCAGCTCAGCGCCGAGCTGGGACCCATCGACATCCTCATCAACAACGCGGGTATCGGCACCTTTGCCAAGTTCCTGGACATGGAGCCCACCGAGTGGGAGCACATCATCCAAGTAAATTTGCTGGGCACGTACTACGTGACGCGCGCCGTGCTGCCCGGCATGATTGAGCGCCAGCGCGGCGACATTATCAACATTTCCTCCACGGCCGGGCAGCGCGGGGCGGCTACTACCAGCGCCTACAGTGCCTCCAAGTTTGGCGTGCTGGGCCTCACCGAGTCTTTGATGCAGGAAGTGCGCAAGCACAACATCCGCGTGTCGGCCCTCACGCCCAGCACTATTGCTACGCCCCTGGCCCTAGACAACAAGCTCACCGACGGCAACCCCGACAAAGTAGCGCAGCCCGAAGACCTGGCCGAGCTCATCGTGGCCCAGCTCAAGCTCAACCGCCGCGTTTTCATCAAGGAAGCTGGCCTCTGGAGCACCAACCCATAGCCAGTGAATGAGCAACTGAGTGAATGAATGAGTTTAACGTGTTGATGGCGCGAAGCCATTCGGCCGGTTCAGTACCATTCCCAAGCAAAAAGCCCCCGACGTGTAGGTTCACGTCAGGGGCTTTTTAGGTTTCAGGGCGAAGGGCACCGTATGGGCAATCAGCTCATCAGGCTCACTATTTTATCTTCTTGGCGCAGCTTTAGTGGGGGCTTTCTTGACCATCGTGCCAAAAGCACCGCGCTTTTCGAAGGCGGCAATTACCTCGTCTTCCAGCGGCGTACGCTTCACGATGGAGTTGTTTTCCCAGAACTCGGGGTTGTACTTCACGCTGCGAATGGCATCCAGGTCCCGGTCGTCGAGGCTGGCACGGGCATACGGCAGGTCGGTGGGGGTGGTAGAGGTATCGTAGAAGAACGTCAGGGTCTGCACGCTCACTGGCAGCGTCGTTTTACCGGGCTGGGTTAAGTCGGCAGTCAGGCTGGTTTTCACGTAAGTAAGCGGACCCACCGCATCAGGCGAAGCGGCTTCCTGGAAGGCCATATCGTACTGCATTTCGGGGTTGCTGAACTTCTGCGTGGGATTGGTAGACGTGCCCGTGAACGAGGGCGTGGAAACCAGGTAGCGCAGCACCTGGTAAGTATCGGCATCAATCCAGACGGTTCCTTTTGCCCGGTACTTGATTTCGGGGCGCGTTTCGAAGTCAATTTCGGCCACCCCGGCCTTTGTGGAGTCGGCCCCGGCCACAATGCCTTTCAGCTCGAGCAGGTAGTTCTGAAACGTGTTGGGGCTGAGCAAAGCCAGCGAAATCGTCGAATCGGGGGTAAACAGGCCAAACATGCGGGTATACACCGAGAAGTTGCTGAAGTTATTCACCGTGGGCACCCCCGCGTAGCGTCCCTGCGCAATGGTGGTGCCCTCAATGCGGGAGCTGTTCGACTTCACATTCCAGATAACTTCCTGCAACTCGGTTGGGGCCCCGTTGATGCGGGTGGTTTGCCGGTAGAAGGCCTTACCGTAGAACTTCTGGCGGTTGTCGCGCAGGAGCCGGCGGTAAGCCCGATCCACGAGCTGAAAAGGATAGCTGCCTACTTTCACCTCGGGCAGGGTGATGGAGGCCGTGCGCAGCTCCAGAGTGAGCGGCCCGGCGCTGGTTACGCGCACCGTGTCTTTCTGGTGACTGAGCTCCGACACCACCAGCGTGCGGGGCAACGACGGCACCGAAAGCGTGAACTCGCCGTTTTCGTTGCTGGCCGTGCCCAGGGAGGTACCGCTCACGCCGATGCTCACGAAGGGCAGCGGCTCGCGGGTGTCGGCATCAATTACGGTACCGCGCAGGAGTACCTGGGCATGGGCGGCGGCGGCAAGCAGCAGCAAGAGCAGGAGCAGGCTGCCGCGGCGGCCGGCCGGGGTTAGCCGGGCAAGAATCAGAGGAAAACGCAAGGCTTCGAAAACTTAAGAAGAACAACAGAACAAGTATAGCCAGAACGACGGTACCCGGCACCGGCATATAAACAAACCGTAAAGAAACCGAACCGCCCGGCTGCCCCTGCAAGTTTCCGGCCGATTAAATTTTCGGGGCGGCTGGCTCCCAGCGGGTCCCGTGGCACTCCACAACCTGCATCTTTGGCGCATGAACTACCTCCGCCTGCTTTTGTTTCTGCCGGTTCTGCTGGCCGGCTGTACGGCTTCCAACCAACCGCCGGCTGCCGACGAGCTTCGCCTGGCCTTCGGCTCCTGCAACCGCCAAGACCTGCCCCAGCCGCTCTGGGACGATATTGCCGCCGACAAGCCCCAGGTCTGGATCTGGCTCGGCGACAATATCTACGGGGACTCCGACGACCCCAAGGTGCTGCGCCAGAAGTACGACGCCCAGTTCAACCAGCCCGGCTACCGGCAGCTGCGCGAGCAGGGCACTAAGGTCATCGGCACCTGGGACGACCACGACTACGGCCGCAACGACGGGGACAAGAACTACCCCTTCAAGGCCCAGAACCAGCAGATTGCCCTGGACTTCTTGGAGGAGCTGGCTGGCAGTCCGCGCCGTCGGCAGGAGGGCATCTACGCCGCCTACGACTACCCGGTGGGCAAGCGAAAAGTGAAAGTCATCCTGCTCGACGACCGGTATTTCCAGGACACGCTCTACCGCGACAAGGCCCTGGTGTACCACCACAACCTCACCGGCGACATTCTGGGCGAGGCGCAGTGGCAGTGGCTGGAGCAGCAGCTGCGCGGCTCCACGGCCGACGCCCACATCATTGCCTCGGGCATCCAGTTTCTGCCCCAGGAGCACCGCTACGAGAAGTGGAGCAACTTCCCCAGCGCCCGCCAGCGCCTGCTGGATTTGCTGGCGGCTACTAAGCCTCGCGGCCTGCTGCTCATCAGCGGGGACCGGCACATCGGGGAAATGTCGCGGCTCACGCTGCCGGGGCTGCCGCAGCCTATTTATGAAGTGACGTCCAGCGGCCTCACCCACCCGGCCACCCAGAACCAGGGCGAGCCAAACCAGCTGCGGGTGGGCCCGCTCGTGAATCAGAAGCACTACGGCCTGTTCCGGTTCCGGGCCCAGGGCCGGCGGCTGCATGTTACGGCGGCGCTTAAGGGAGAAGCAGGCCAGGTATTCTACACTCAGGATATCAAACTAAAGTAGTTGCTGGTTTCTCGTTTCTGGTTTCTAGTTGCGCGGTTGGTTTTCTGGATCAGCAACCTGAAACTATAAACCAGAAACTATAAACCCAGCCAAGCTAACTTCGCAACTCACGCTATTTCTGTCGCCGCTTGCCCTTGCTCCGCTTTCTCTCGCTCCTGCTTCTGGCTTTTGCGCTGCTGCGCCCCACCGACTCGCTGGCTCAGCGCCGGAAAGCCGCCCCGGCCAAGCCTAAACCCGCGGCGCCGGTGGCTGCCCAGCCTACTAAGCTACCTTTGCCCTTCGCCGCCCAGCTCAGCCAGTCGCGCTGGGTTGACTCGGTGATGCGCACGCTTACGCCCGACCAGCGTGTGGCCCAGCTGTTTATGGTGGCCGCCTACTCCAACCGTCAGCGCATCGATGAGGACTCGGTGTCGGCCCTGATTCAGCAGTACGGCATCGGGGGACTGATCTTCTTTCAGGGTGGGCCAGTGCGTCAGAGCCGCCTGCTGAACCGCTACCAGAGTCAATCCCGAGTGCCGCTGCTGGTGGCCATGGATGCCGAGTGGGGCGTGGGCATGCGCCTGGACAGCGTGGTGCGCTTCCCGTTCCAGATGAGCATGGGCGGCATCCAGGAAAACCAACTGCTCTACGACATGGGCACCGAGGTGGCGCGGCAGTTCCGCCGCCTGGGCATGCACGTGAACTTCGCCCCGGTGGTCGACATCAACAACAACGCGGCTAACCCCGTCATTGGCTTCCGCAGCTGGGGCGAGGACCGCGCAAACGTGACCGAGAAAAGCTTTCAGTACATGAAGGGCATGCAGGACGCGGGCGTGCTGGCCGTGGCCAAGCACTTCCCCGGCCACGGCGACACCGACACCGATTCCCACCTGGCCTTGCCCCTGGTGCGGGTAGATGAGCGCCGCCTCGACACCCTGGAAATGTACCCCTTCCGAAGCCTGATGCGGCGCGGCCTGGGCGGGCTGATGATTGCCCACCTCAACATCCCGGCCCTCGACAGCACCGGTACCCCCTCTACCCTCTCGCGCCCCATCGTCACGGACCTGGTGCAGCGCAAGCTGGGCTTTGAGGGCGTCATCTTCACCGATGCTATGAACATGAAGGGCGTCATCAGCAAGTACCCGCCCGGCGAGGCCGACGTGCGTGCCCTGCTGGCCGGCAACGACGTGCTGGAGTTCAGCAAGAACATTCCGCTGGCCATCCAGATGGTGCGGGCCGCCATTACCCGGGGCGAGCTAACCCAGGCCGACATCGACCGGCGCTGCCGCAAGGTGCTGGCCCTGAAGCAGTGGGCGGGCCTGGACAAGTACAGCCCTATCGAACTGCGCAACCTCACCCAGGACCTGAACCCGGCTCACGCCCAGTACCTCAGCCGCCACCTTTCGGAGCTGAGTGTGACCTTGCTGCGCAACCAGAAAAACCTGCTGCCCCTCCCCCGCCTCGATACGCTGCGGCTGGCTACGCTTACCATCGGCACCAGGGACACCACCGACTTCCAGCGCATGGTGGCCGACTACGCCCCCGTGCGCCACTTCTGGCTGCCCGCCACACCCACGCTGGATGAGCTGGCGCAGATGCGCGAAACCCTGCGGCCTTACAACACCATTCTGGTGGGGCTGAACAACCTGGGGCGCCTGCCCGCCACCAACTTCGGGGTGACGGCGGAAACCAACGTGCTGCTGCGGGAGCTGGGCGCGGCGCGGCAGCGGATGGTGGTGTGCGTGTTCGGCTCGGCCTACGCCGTGGCCAAGGTGCGCGACCTGGACCGCGCCGACGCAGTTATTGTGGCCTACCAGGAAAGCCGCAACGCCCAGGAAAAGGCCGCGGAACTGATCTTCGGCTCCTTCGGGGCGCAGGGCAAGCTCCCCGTTACGGTTTCGGACCGGTACAGCTACGGCAAAGGCCTGCGCACCCAGCCCGGGCAGCGGCTGCGCTTCGGGGCTCCCGAAGACGTGCAGATGGACCCACGTCTGGAAGCCCGGGTGGACTCGGTGATGGCCCAGGCCCTGGCTGCCCGGGCTACGCCGGGGGCGCAGGTGCTTATTGCCCGGCGCGGCACGGTGGTGCTGCGCAAAAGCTACGGCACCCACACCTTCGCGGAGCCTGGCAAAGCCGCCCGCCCGGTGCGCAACACCGACCTCTACGACCTAGCTTCGCTCACCAAAGTAGCCGCAGCTTTGCCGGCCCTGATGAAGCTGCAGGACGAAGGCAAGTTCAGCCCCGATAAAACCCTGGGCGAGTATTTCCCCGAGCTTCAGAAAACCAACAAAGCCAATCTGAAGCTGCGCGACGTGCTCACCCACCAGGCCGGCCTGAAAGCCTGGATTCCTTTCTGGAAAGACTACGTGAACAAGCAGGGCCAGCTCCGGCACCGATTTTTCCGGCAGGATTCGTCGCGGCGCTTCCCCTTGGAGGTGGCTACCGGCGTATGGGCGCGGCGCACCCTGCCCGCTAGACTGGTAAAGGACATTGGCGAATCAGAGCTGAACGCCAAGCCGGGCTACGTGTACTCCGACTTGTCGTTTTACCTCTACCCCCTGCTGGTGCAGCGCCTCACGGGCAAGCCCTTCGACCAGTACCTGCGGGAGGAAATCTACCAGCCCCTAGGCGCTACCACGCTGGGCTTCAACCCTACCAACCGCTTCCCGCTCAGCCGACTCGTGCCCACGGAATACGACTCCCTGTTCCGGCGCCAGCTGCTGCACGGCACCGTAGATGATGAGGGCGCGGCCTTGTTGGGGGGCCTCTCGGGCCACGCGGGCTTGTTCGGCTCGGCTACGGACCTAGCCAAGCTGGTGCAGCTTTACGCCAACGGTGGCCAGTTTGGGGGGCAGCAGCTCATCAAGAAGGAAACCCTTACTGAGTACACGCGCTGCCAGTTCTGCCCCCAGAACCGCCGCGCCCTGGGCTTCGATAGGCCCGCCACGCCGCCCGCCGGCAACACCGCCCACGATGCCAGCGCCAGCTCCTTTGGCCACTCCGGCTTCACGGGCACCTACATCTGGGTAGACCCCGAGCGGGAATTGGTGTACATCTTCCTCTCCAACCGCGTGAACCCCAGCCGCCGCAACAACAAGCTATCCGACCTGAACGTGCGCACGCAAATTCTGCAGGTAGCTATTGAGGCGGTGCGGAAGTAGCGTTTTGCACAGAGTTTTGGGACAGGTTGCAACCTGTTCAGCGTACAGCAGGTCTTAGCTTTAAACCAATTACTTATGAGAAACTATACCCTGATCTTAGTTGGCTGCCTTCTCCTAATCTTCGGTTGTTCCCCGGAGCCTGTGAAGGAATATAAACTCTCCGCCGAGCAGCTGGCTTGGCAGCCCTACAAAGCCGGGGACATACTACGCTTCGGCAACGCCCGGAACAGCAGCATACGCACGTTTACCATTACCAATGTGGATGATCAGCTGCATCAATACTCTTTGGGGGGTGATGCGCCGGTATATCTTGGCCCAGCTAAGAAAGTTAAGTATCAAACGCTGGATGTGTACGCTCTCCGCACCGACACGCTCCGTTACGTGCATAACCCTGCCACCTCTCCCACCGAGCTTGATTCGCTTCCTTATTCGTATGCAACTACTATACTCAGTATGAAAGCGAATGCGGATGAGGGGCCATCTTATGGTGAAGGCAGCACCTATACTCTGGTACGCTGGGATATTGGCTTCAGCAACGTGCTGCCGCTCGAACAGGTAGGTAGCGGGCAGCAACTATCTGATACCACGCACCAGCTGCTACCCAGCCTGCGTTTGGGCGGCATCGACTACGGGCCGGTGCTGCGCATTTCCAACAGCCAGACTTCCCCGCCAGTTGAATTTCCACGCCTCCGGCCGGCCCGGCTTGTATATTATGCCAAAGGCTACGGCGTCGTCGGGTTTGTTGAGGGCGGCACGTTGTGGTACCGACTGCCGTAGGTACAACATCCCTGAAATACCGCGCCCAACACTGCGGGACACTGCGTGAAAACGGCAGAAGTGTTCTTGCTTTTCTACAATTTCCAGCCTCATTCCAGCAACCCTTCAACCCACCCTTTCACCGAAGGCATAGCGAAGGCAACCTGAACACAGGGCGAAAGCAGCATAACGAGAAAGTACAACCTGGCCGGCTTCTGCTTAGCTCGAGGTATTCTTCCTATCTCACCTGCGCTACTAGATGCCAGGAATGAGGATACAGGAGCCACTGAACACGCTGTCACCGGAAAGCTGCTCAAGACCTAGCCCCACTAGGATTTCGCGGGGTATACACTGAGCGAGTAGGTATGATAAAAACCGTCAGCCGGGCGAACGGCTTCAGCCATGCCTCTGGATGACGGTTTTATTCTGAAGGATCTTGCAGCCTGAGCCGCTACTCCTGGCCCTTCATTTTTTCCTCAATCATGCGCTGGAGTTCCGGCAGGTTTTCCTGCACGCGGCGCTGGCCCAGCAGCATGGAGGACTGCAGTAGCATGTTCTGCTTGCTCACAAACTTCTGGCCGGTGGTCGACTGGTAAAATTTGGTAAGCTCCTTTAGCTCCTTCTCCGAAAACTCCCGGGCATAGAGCTGCACCATCTCCTCCTTCAGCGAGGACCAGCTCATGTACTTGGCCATGAAGGCCCGCATTTCGGGCTCTACCTTCTTCAGGTTAGGATTTTGCTCTACCTGCATGGTCAGCATCTGGTTGATGGCCTGGTCGGTGGTTTTTTCGGACTGCATAACTTCCAGCAGGCTTTCGGCGGCTTTGCGCTGGCCGGCCGATACGGGCGCCGGGGCCGAAGCAGCGGGAGCCGTTGGCGCGGCCGGCGTGGTTTGAGCCAGGGCGGCCGGGGCCGTCAGCAGCAGGGTAGCGGCCAGCAGCAGGCCACTTTTTGGAACGCGGGTGAAATCAAACAACGTCATACACAACGGGGATTCAAAACAACAAACATCAGCCCGCAAGGTCCGGAAAATAACCTGGATGCGCGGGCGGCCTCACAGCTTTACCACGATGCGCCGCCGGTACAGCACCCACAGCACCCCGTACCAGATAGCCACGCACACCACCGCCCCGGCCAGGGAAGCCACGTAGGGCGAGGCGAAGTAGGGCACAAAAAACCGACCGTAAAGCCATTCCTGCATTCCCACGGGCGTGCCCGTCGGGCCCGTCACCGTCCACATATTGAGCGTGCGGGCTACCAGTGTAGAGCCCACGAACACCAGCAGCGCGTTCACACCCGCCACCTGGGCCCAGGCCAGACCGCGCCGCCAGCCCTGCAAGTCGCAGAGCCAGTAGAGCGTGGCCAGCAGGGCCAGGGCCAGCCCACCCACAAAGAGCACGAAGGAGCTGGTCCACAGCGCTTTGTTGATGGGAAACCACAGGTTCCAGAGCAGCCCCAGGGCCGTGAGCAACACCGCATCCACAAACAGCCAGGCCACTTTGGCGGCGGGCTCCACCTCCTTGCGGCGCAGCCACTGCCCGGCCAGCACGCCCAGCAGCCCGGTACCCACGGCGGGCAGCGTACCCAGTAGGCCTTCGGGGTCCCAGGTGCGGCTGTATTGCCAGAGGTGTTTTTCGGTGAAGATGAGCCGGTCGAGCCAGGCCCCGAGGTTGGTTTCGGGCTCCAGGTTGGCCGGACCGTAGCCGGGCACGGGCACCAGCTGCATCAGGATGTTGTAGCCGATCAGCAGCACTGCTACCAGCCAGAGCTGCTGCCGGCGGGAGGTATACAGAAACAGCGTGCCGCACACGCCAAACACCAGCCCGATGCGCTGCAGCACGCCCGGCAGCCGCACCGCACCAAAATCGAAGTAGGGCAGCAAAGCCACCAGGATGCCCACGCCTACCAGCAGCAGGGCCCGCCGCCACACGCCCCGCAGCGCCGCCGGCCGCAGCGCCGGGTCCTGCCGGCTGCGGTCCAGGGCATACACCGCCGACACCCCCACGATGAACAGGAAAAACGGAAACACTAGGTCGGCTATGGTGCAGCCGTTCCACTTGGCGTGCTCCAGCGGCTCGTAGATGTGACCCCAGTCGCCGGGGTGGTTCACGAGCACCATCGTGAGCACCGTCAGGCCCCGGAACACGTCGAGGGAAAGCAGGCGGGCGGGGGAAGCTTCTACCAGCGGCTCGATGCCGGTAGTCTGAAGAGCAACTTGGGTAGTAGTATTCATAGCGAAGCGCACAGCCGGGCGGGCAGCACTTGCTACCCGGGCCGCACTAAAGCTAGATAAACTGTGCTATTTCCAGCTTTCAGCCCGCTTACTTTCCGAAAAGCCGCCCAAAGAAGCCCCGCTTTTTCGGCTTTACTTTCACCTTCACCTTGGTGGTGCCGGCCTGGTTGCCCGGCAAGGGGCGGGTGGGGCGAGCCGCGGTGGCAGCTGGCTTCTGGGGCAGGGTTTCGGGAATAGGCGGCGTCACGGTGGGCGGCTCCTGGGCTACCATGGGCTCGGGCTGGGGGCTGAGCGTGGTCACGCGGGAGGGCCGGCTCTCGTTGTGCAGCCGGTCTACGGCCGTGATGTAGTAGGCGTATTCCTGCCCGGCTTGGGCGGCGGTGTCCTGCAGCTGCTGAATCTGGCCGGGGCGGTAGCGCACCAGGGCTACAATGCGGCGCGGGTCGTCGGGGCCGGGGGTTTCGCCCTCGGCAAAGCGGTACACCACAAAGTAGCGGGCCGTGTCGCCGTCGGTGGCGGCAGGGCCGGCCTGCCAGCTTAGCTTCACGGGGCCACCGGCGCGGGTTATAAGCAGGTTCTGGGCCGGGCGCGGGGGCACAGCGTCAATCCACGGCATGGCTGGTACCAGGGCCGGGTAGCGGAACAGGTTCAGCCGCAGCGAGTCGGTGGTGTGCAGGGGGTTGGCCAGCAGGGAGCGGGCCGAGAAGAACAGACTGCCGCTCACGTCGGTGGGGTAGGCACGGTTCATGCGAATCTGGCGGGGCAGCTCGCGGGGGTTGCGCCAGGTGGTGTCGCCGCGGGTATTCTCCAGCATGCGGTACATGCCGTGTCCGATGTAGAGGTGGCGGTCGAAGTGGTTGCGGGCCCACCAGTCGAGGATGGTGGCGTAGGGCACGAGCTTGAAGTTGGAACTCCAGTACAGTTGGGGCACCACGTAGTCGATCCAGCCCTGCTGCAGCCAGAGGCGGGTATCGGCGTAGAGGTTGGCGTAGCTGGGCTGGCCGGCGCGGGTGTCGGAGCCCTCGGGGTGGGCCGACTTGTTCATCCACACGCCAAACGGCGAGATGCCGAACTTCACCCAGCGCTTGGTGTGCCGAATGGAGTCGTGCAGGCTCTCAATCAGCTGGTTCACGTTCTGGCGGCGCCAGTCGGCCAGGGCCAGGTTCCGGGGGTTGTAGCGGGCGTAGGCGTCCTCGTCGTGAATCTTCTGGCCCGGCTCGGGATACGGGTAGAAGTAGTCGTCGAAGTGAATACCGTCCACATCGTAGCGGCGCACCACGTCCAGAATCACCTGGGTGATGTAGGCGCGCACCTCGGGCAAGCCGGGGTTATAGAGCAGCTTGCCAGTGTAGCGAATAAACCACTCGGGGTGCTGCTTGAACTGGTGGTTGGGGGCCAGGCGCCGCGTGAGCGAGTCCAGTGAGGCACGGTAGGGGTTAAACCAGGCGTGAAACTCCATGCCCCGGGCGTGGGCCTCCTCAATGAGGAAGGGCAGCGGGTCGTAGGCCGGGGCGGGGGCACGGCCCTGCTGGCCGGTCAGCCACTTGCTCCAGGGCTCCAGGTCACTTTTATAAAAGGCATCGGAGGCCGGCCGCACCTGCACGAATACCGCGTTGATGCCCGCCTGTTGGCCTTTATCGAGCAGGCGGCGGTACTCGCGGCGCTGCTGCTCGGGCGTAAGGGTGCGGGAACTGGGCCAGTCGATGTTTTCCACGGTGGCAATCCAGATGCCGCGCAGCTCGCGCTTGGGCGGCACGGATTCCTGGGCCACGGCCGGAGCCCCACAGGCGGCCAGCAGCAGCCCTATCCAACCAACAATAACAACCCGAACCGCGGCAAAAAATCGAAACATCAGCACCAAAAACGAGAAACAAGCCCCGAAATTACGCAGCCGGTCCCGGAACCGCCGGGGTTTCTTTCTTGGCGTCAGGCCAGACCACGCAAAAACACCCCGCTGCCGGACTCTTGCATGAGCCTGACAGCGGGGTGTTTTCGGTTAGCCGAACTAGCGGCCGGTAAGCTAAGATTAGTCGCCTACGCCGCGGCGGGTCAGGTCATCAGGCTCGGCTTGGGGGCCGCCTTCGAGGCCGTTGGTCTGGCTGGCGTCGCCGTAGCTGCCGCGGATACCGGAGCCGTCGCCCATATTTTCCTGGGTGCTGGCGGCTTCGGGGTTGCCTTCGGCGTTCTGGTCCTGGTCGGGGCCGGGAATGGTACCGCCGGTGCTGGCTTGGGTGCCGGGCGTGGCTTCGGGGTTACCGCTGGCTTGCTGGTCCTGGTCGGGTTGCTGCTGGTGCTGGCTCATGGGCTGGTGGGTGGGAATGGAAGAAAAGAAGTACTTAAAGATTTACCTGGCCGGTTTCGCCGCCCGACACACCAGTGCCGCTGCTGGCCGTACCGCCGCCGATTGGTCCTTCGGCGTCGGTGCTTACGTTGCTGCCTTTGATGGCCTTCCCGCCCGCGGTGCCGCCGCTACCGGAGTTGTCGTCGGCGTTCAGGCCAGTATCGTGGCTGCCGGGCGCCTGACGGCCTTCGGGCTGAAAGTTACGGGCGCGCGCTTCGTTCTCGGTTTCCGAGTCGAGCGGGCCGGTGGAATGCTGATTATCGGCCATAACTAGAAAAGTCAGAAGTGAAACAGAACTTTACCGGGCTATACGACCACGCGGCCGGACGGTTGGCCGGCCCCGGCTTTTGTGTATCTTGCTTAGCTATTCTTTTTTCGTATTTACGCCTGCCCTATCATGTCAGCGCCTACCACATCGGGAGCCGATTTCATTGCCCAGAAAACCACGGAGGAACTGCTGTTCCTGGCCCGTAATCCATCCTTGTACCACCAGAGCCTGGTAGATGCTGCCCGGCGCGAGCTGCAGCGTCGCGGTCAGCTGCCCACGGCACAACTGTCAGCTGAAGAGGCCGCACAAATTGATAAGACCTGGGAAGACGAGCCCGATGCCACGCCCAGCTGGCCCCGGTTGGCTCTGGGCGGGCTGAGTGCCGTGGTCATAGCCGGCGGCCTGTGGTGGGCTAGCCACCGCGAAGCGCCTAAGGCCCCAGCTCACCACAGTCCACCGGTGCTGGTATCCGTTGAAACGCACCAAATGCCTGGCTTTGCCGCCGAAACCGAAGCCAGCGTACAGCAGTTGAAAAACCTGTTACCGGCCCCGGACCGGCAGGACACCACAGCCACCCGCAAGTATTTGCTGCTGGCTGGCCGCTTTTGGGCCGCCGAGCACCAATCCGCCTATCTTATCGAGCAAGTGCGGCTGGCCAAATACGACTCTACGCTGCTGGGCCAAATTGCTATAGCGCAGGACTCCTGGGAGCGGTTGACTGCAGCCGCGGTCTATGACCATAAGCTGACACCTGGCATGACAGCTCAGCTTGGCCGGATGAAGCACATTGCCAGCCGGCGCACCGCTACCTTAAACGCCTTTAGCTGGCACTATCAGGCGGGCATTGATGTGATAGATGAGAATGACCTGGTTAAGGTAGATTCCGCGTTGTTTTTACGACACCAACTTTTGGGCACACCTAAGCCCCTGGCCCACTCACGCCTCCCAGATACGAGAGTGTTGCGGCAGCTGCCCCGGGTGCAGCGTAGCCATAATCCACTGTACGTTTTGCGCGGGAAAGTGATGCCCAGCAACCCCGCCAATGGTGAGCCTCCCCTACCCGTGCAGCAGCTCGAGCCCGGGCAAATTGACTCAGTGCTCGTATTCCGGCGTGAAGCAGCTATGCGGGCGTATGGCCCTACAGCACACGATGGGGCCGTGGTTATCTTTCTGAAACAATAAGCTTACCTTAACTTCCGGCCGCCCTCGCGGTTTGCGGAATATGCCCCCCGATCTTACGCCGCTTGCTGAGTTACTGGCCCGCAAAACCGACGCTGAGCTGCTGTACATGGCCCAGCAGGCCCACCGCTACCCTCCGGAGCTGGGCCAGGGGGCCGTGCGCGAGCTACAGCAGCGGGGCCTGATTCCGCAGGAACTGCCCGAAGCCGGACCGCCGCCAGTACCCCCGGCCCCGGAGCCTACCGGAACGTGGCTGGGCCTGCTCCGGCAGTTGCTGGGAGGCATCTTCCGGCCCCGGTCGGGTTATTTCATCACGCCCCTTCTGCTGTTAAGTAACCTGGCGGTGTTCGGGCTGATGGCGGCCAGCGGCGTACACGTGTGGGAACCGCACCCGGCGGAGCTGGTGGCCTGGGGCTCCAACTTTTCGCCGTTGATTTCAGCCCAGCCCTGGCGCCTGGTTTCCTGCCTGTTTCTGCACGCCGGCCCCGCTCATCTGCTTTTGAATATGGGCGCCCTGCTGCTGCTGGGTTTGCTGGCCGAAGACAAGGTAGGCTCCGGACGCTGGCTCCTGGCGTACCTGGTGAGCGGCGTGGGCGGCAGCCTGGCCAGTTTGTGGTGGCATAGCCGCGGCATCAATTCGGTGGGGGCCTCGGGCGCTATCTTCGGGCTGTATGGCTTGCTGCTGGCCCTACTTATCACCCGCACTTTGCCCGTCACCCGCGAAGACCGGGGCGGCATTATCGGGCTGCTGCTGTATTTTGCCCTCAGCAGTCTGGTGGGAGGCCTCGAAGGCCCTAACACCGACAATGCCGCGCACATCGGGGGGCTGCTGACGGGTATTTTCGTGGGCTTCGTGCTGGCGGCCGTTTCGGGCAGCCCTAAATCTGATACGTTGCCGGCAGAGTAAGGCTATAGGCCAGTCACCGTTCTTTCCGTAAGTTACCCTGGCTGCGCCGGCTACGCTGGCAGGCTTTTTTCACGCTTTTTCCTGCACCCGTATGGCTGACGCGCCCTTTCCGCCCACCAACGACGACGCTTCGCAGCCCGATAAACGCCCCTCGCGCCTGCGTCGGGCCGCGCAGGCCGTGAGCCGGGCCGCCCGCCTGCCCTTCGACGGGCTGGGCTACCTCTACCGCACGGGCCAGGAAAACAGGCACTTCACCCTGCCGGTGCTCAACGGCGCTTTCGGCGACCAGCTGGCTTCCCGCCACGACCCGCGCGCTATCCGCCTGAGCTTCCGCCGCCACGACGGCGACGTATCCGTGAGTCAGCTGCGCCTTGCAGCCGAGCGCCGCAAAACTGTGGTATTTCTGCACGGCCTCATGGGCGACGAGTACATCTGGCAAACCGGCCCCGAGCCGGCCGTGCGCTACGGTCCGCGCCTGCAGCAGGAGGTGCCGGTGCATTGCCTTTACGTGCGCTACAACACGGGCCTGCACATTTCCGAGAATGGCCGGGCCCTACATCACTTGCTCGAGGGGCTGGTGGCTACATACCCCGAGGCCACCGAGGAGCTGGTGCTGGTAGGCCACAGCATGGGCGGGCTGGTCATTCGCTCGGCGGGGCACTACGCGTCGTTGTCAACGAAGCATGAGGAAGCAGGTAGCTCCGGCTCAAATGAGGAAAGCCAACCAGCAACCGAAAACCAGGAACTGACAACTGACAACTCGCAACTGACAATGAGTAACTGGCCCCGGCGGCTGAAGTCTGTGTTTCTACTTGGGGTGCCGAATGAAGGGTCATTTCTGGAGCAGAACAGCCACCTCACGTCCACAGTACTGCGCAAAATCAACCTGCGGCCCACGCGCTTTATCAGCGGGCTACTCGACAAGCGCAGCAACGGCATCAAGGATTTGCGCCACGCCCGGCTGGTAGACGAGGACTGGCTCAGCCCCCACGCCGACGACCTGCTGCCCCCGCGCACGGTGGTGCCGCCCCTGCCCGGCGTACACTACCACGTGCTGGTAGCTTCGGTGCTGAAATCCGTGGGCTCGGCTCTGGCCGACTACTTCGGCGACGGACTGGTGGGTACCGGCAGTGCCCGCGGCACCGTCTTCGGCGACCCCGCCCTGCCCCTCGACATCTACGTGAGCACGCGCACCTTTGCCCAGCAGCACCACGGCACCCTGCTGGCTAATGAAGACGTGTATCAGTACCTGCGGGAAAATATATAAGCCACCGGCTTAGCAAGCCAGGAAGCTACCCGCCTAACTTATATATGACTCCCAGCGAAGCCCCACCGCCCGGTGCTAGTCCCCAGATATTAGTGGGTGCGATGTGCAGGTTTTTGCTAACCATGAACTCGGTTGCAACTGCCAACTGCGGGTTTAGCAGGTATCGTAAACTGATACCACCCATCAGGTGCGGCTCCATATTAACAATGGGCACATAGGTGTAGGTGTCTGAATGCGTAGCGGAAGTACGGGTAGATGTTTCCCGTAAAGTACCACGCACGACGGCCACCCCCAGCAACCAGTCGAATTGCAGATGCCGCTGGGGGCGGCTGCGGCTAAAACGCGCCAGCACCGTTACGGCCATGCTTCTGGTGTCCTCTTTGTAATAGAAGTCATACAGCTCTCCTTCCACAACCCCACTCCGGCGGTCTTCTTCAAGCCGACGGCCGTACTGAATTTCAGCCTGAATGGCTAGCTGGGGCTTGATGGCGTAACCCACCTGTACATAAGCCGGTTTTAGCCGGTTGTAGGGCCGATTAAGAGTGTAATACTGATGAAAGCCTGCCCCAGCGCCTACATACCAACGCCCGGTGGCAGTGACAGCGGCAGAGTCAGGTGCTTGCGCCTGGGCAACCCCGGCCCAGCCCAGAGCCAGTACGCTCAGTAAAGAACACCTCATATTAAGATTTTATTATATAATGAACCTCATTCAATGAGAGCCAAGTTAGAGCTTTAATGGGGCGTTGCCAAGTACAGCCTACTGGCCTTGCTTGGCAGCGCCCCATTATTTCCGGCTCGATACCACAGCGCCTGGCTACAGGATGGGCCCTGTGATGTAAATCAAATGGCTTCAGATTAACTATTGAATTGCCACTTCCCCAAACCCCGCCGGAACCACCACGCTCAGCAGCGTCAGGCCGGTTTCGGTAGTTACCGGCGTTGCTTCGGCAGCCTGTCCGTCTACCGCAAGGGTATCAATGGCGAAGGGCACGCCGTGGAGTATTATCTGGTAGGTTTGATAGGTGGGCTGATAGTCGCCCTCGATTTCCTGGCGCACCGTCAGGCTTTTGTCGGAGCCAACAACGCGGAACCGGCGCGTGGTGCGCTGGCCCTGCTCGTAGCCGTAGCCTTCGCCACCGTCGTCGTAGAGCACGCTCAGGGCTTCGCCTTCGGTGTAGTACACGTGCAGGGTAAGCTGCTCCACGGTGTGCTGGCCCACGTACTGCATCAGCGGGTACATGGGCACTACGGCGCCGGCGCGCACGAACAGCGGAATCCGGTCGAGGCCGGCGCTGGCCCACACTTCGGCGCCCCCGGTTTTGGGCTCGTCGGTCCAGTAGTAGAACCACTCGCCACGGGGCAGATACATCCAGCGGCCGTCGGCCCCGGCCTGGGTGATGGGGCACACCAGCAGATGGTCGCCGAGGGCAAACTCGGCCATGCGCAGGTAGGTATCGGTGTCATTCTGGTCGAGGAAGGCCAGGGGGCGCAACATGGGCGTGCCCTCCGTCACGTATTGCCAGAAGGTGGTGTACATGTAAGGCAGCAGGCGGTAGCGCAGCTCGATAAACGACTTGGCCAGCTCCATGTACTGCTCCCCGAATGACCAGGGTTCCTGGTCGCCATGGTCGCCGGAGGAGTGGGTGCGGAAGAACGGGTGGAAAGCCCCCAGCGCCACCCAGCGCACGTACAGCTCCCCGTCGGGCGTGTCGATGAAGCCGCCAATGTCGGACCCCACGAAGGAGAAACCCGAAATGCTCAGGCGCTGGCACTGGATGTTGGCCAGCCAGAGGTGTTCCCAGGAGGCAATGTTGTCGCCGGTCCAGCCGGAAGAGTAGCGCTGCCCGCCGGCGTAGGTGCTGCGCGTGATGGTGAAGGGCCGGTTGGGGTAGGCAAAGCGCTTCACGCCGTCGTTGGTGGCGCGGGCCATCTGCATGCCATAGATGTTGTGGGCCTTCTTGTGGGTGCCGGGCTGGCCGTCGTAGTCGAAGCGCACGTCGTCGGGGAAGGTGCCTTTCTCGAACACGGCGGGCTCGTTCATGTCGTTCCACACGCCCTTCACCCCGGTTTCCTGAATCAGGCCCTTGAAGAGGCCGGCCCACCACTCGCGCACGTCGGGGCGGGTGAAGTCGGGGAAGTTGCAGAGGCCGGGCCACACGGAGCCTTTCATCAGCGGCCCGTCGCCGCGGCGGCAGAAGTAGTCCTTTTCCAGCGCCTCGGTGTACACCGGGTAGTTGGGGTCAATCTTGATGCCGGGGTCGATGATGACAATGGTCTTGAAACCATCCTCGGACAGCTCCCGCACCATGCGCTGGGGCTCTGGGAAGTGCTGGGGGCTCCAGGTAAAGCACCGGAACCCGTCCATGTAGTCGATATCGAGGTAGATGGCGTCGCAGGGAATCTGCCGGTCGCGGAAGCCCTGGGCAATCTGCTTCACGTTACTCTCGGGGAAGTAGCTCCACTTGCACTGGTGGTAGCCCAGGGCCCAGAGCGGGGGCAGCTCGGGCGTGCCCGTAAGGCGCGTGTATTCCTGGGTGACTTCGAGCAGCGTGGGGCCGTAAATGAAGTAGTAGTTCATTTCGCCGCCCATGGCCCAGAAGCTGGTCACGTCGGCGCGCTCGGCCGCGAAGTCGAAAAACGACTTAAAGGAGTTGTCGAAAAAGATGCCGTGGGCAATTTTCTGGTGCAGCTCCAGGTAAAACGGGATATTCTTGTAGAGCGGGTCGGAGCCTTTCACGTAACCGTACGTGTCGGTGCCCCAGTTGCAGTAGCGCTTACCGCGCAGGTTCATGTTGTCGGGCTTGTCGCCGAGACCGTAGTAGTGCACGCCGCTCTGCACCTGCTTGCTCATCTTCACGATGTCGTTGCCGGTTTCGTACTCGTACTCCCAATGGAAGCCCTTTTCGTCGGCGGAAAGCAGCGTGCCCGAGCGGTCCAGAATGCGCACCCCGGCGTTTTCCTTGCTGATGGTGCAGATCAGCCGCTCGGTGGTGATGCGGAAGTGGTCGGGCTTTTCCTTGAATTCCAGAAACTCGATTTCGCGACGGGCCTGCTCAGCCGGAATAGCGTAGCTGAAGTCCTCGGTGAAGCGCCCGTCGGCGGCGTAGCGGAAGCGCAGAATCTTGTCGGTTACCACGTACAGGGCCAGCTGCACCCCGTTGTCGCACTGAAACAAAAAGCCCGTATCGGTGGTCTGACAACTTACAACCCGGCCGGGGAAAAGCTCCTGCTTTCGCGCCGCCAGATCGTTGATCATGTAATTGTTGTCCTGAATATTGTCGGCCATGAAGAAGAAGTAGGGCAGCTGAAAAAAAGTCCGGCCAGGCCGGACGAGCAGGGTTTACCGTGCAAGGTAAAAACGATTAACAGGATTTTTCTCCACTATTCGCCCGCTAAAGCGCAAACTTGCCTAGGATGCTCCACGATTACGGAGTTTATTTGGCTTCCTGTTTAGCTTGCTGCTCCGACTATGAAGGTACTATTGCTTGGCTGGGACGAGCCGCAGAACGCGGAAACGCCCGCCCTTACCTCACTGGCCCTCACGCAGGCCCTGGCCCCCGATACCGCTACCGTGCTGCTGCCCGCCCTGCCGGCGGACGCGGCCGATTTTCCTGCTTCGGCTGAGGTAACGGGCCTGGGCAACCTCTCAATGCCGGAGCTGCAGGCCGCCGTGGATGCCGCCCGCGCCTCGGCACCCCAGCGCGGCGCCTGGCAGGCGCCCGCCTCGCCCTACATCGGGGCCAGCGAAGCTGCGGCTCCTGCGGCAGCCGGCACGGTATCTGCCGCCCCTACCGCCACGGTGCAGCCCGCTCTGCTGGTGGCCGATGCATTTGAGGCCGAAGGCGGGGAACCAGCCACCGACGAAGCAGCCGACCTGAGCCAGCCCGAAAACAACCTGAGCATGCAGGTCGAGGTCGAAGCAACTCCCGAAACGGAAGCCGCGCCGGCAACGGCTACACCGGGTAGCTGGCTGCCCGGTGCGGCCGAGCGGGCCACCCCCGACGAAGCCCTGGCCGTGCTCCGCAACCCGTCCGACGTTCCCGGCGACCTGAACTTTCGGGTGATTCAGTACGCGCGGTTTGCCACGCCGCTGGCGCTGAGCAAGCCGTTTGAGGTGATTTATGCCGGCGACTGGCCCACGTGGCTGGCGGCGCTGGAAATCCGGCAGCGCACGGGCTGCCCACTGGTGTTGCGGGTAGATTCCCTGGCTCAGGACCGCCCCACCGCCGACGACCGGGGCTGGGCCCAGGCCCTGGAACGGCTGGCTTTGCGCCGTGCCGATGTCATTCTGACTTCTTCTGAGGACCTTTGCCACCGCGTACGCCAGCTGTACGGCATCCCGCTGCGCCGCATGCGCGTACAGCCGGCTCACACTGATGCCGCCGAGGTTGCCCGTACCGTGCGCGACACCCTCACGGAGCTGGCCGCTTCTGCCTGATTTCTTTTTGATTTGTATGACTCCTGAACACACCTTCGACGCCGAGCTGGAACTGGATGCGGAAAGCGGCGGCGTGTTTGCCCGCATGCCCTTCAGCGTGCCCGACACCTACGGCGTGCGCGGCCTGCTGCCCATTCACGCTACCATCGACGGCTTTCCTTACCGCGGCAGCCTCACCCCCCCTCGGCGACGGCAATCATGCCCTGCTGATTCAAAAGCAGATCCGCAACGCCATCAATAAAACCTGGGCCCACACGGTGCACATTACCCTGTCCCGCGACACCGAGGAGCGTATCGTCACCGTACCCGACGACTTGGCTGCTGCCCTTTCCCGGGCCGGCCTGCGCCAGCGCTTCGACGAGCTTTCCTTTACTCACCGCAAGGAGTTTGTGCAGGGCATTGAGCGCTCCAAGAAGTACGAAACCCGCCTGCGCCGCATCGACGATGCCGTGGAGCGCATAGCTGCCGGTCGCAAGCCCTAGCCTTGGCGGCAGACTTAGCCAGCAAAGCTGGCGCGTCTGCCCGCCGACGGATAGAATCCAGTCTCCTGACTGGCGGCCGCGCCAGCGGCCATAAGGCTCAGCGCCGCCAGAACAACCTTGACAATATGCCATGCGCCGGGTACTTTCCGGGATTATCCCCTAAGTATTTAGCGCATGGCGTATTCCATTAAAAATCAGGAAGGCCTGTACTTTCTCACCTTCACGGTAGTGCAGTGGGTGGATATTTTCACCCGGCCGGTATACAAAGACATTGTTGTTGACAGCCTGCGCTATTGCCAGGAGAAGAAGGGAATGGAGCTGTTTGCCTTCTGCCTGATGACCAACCACCTGCACCTAATTGCTCGAGCGGCGGAGGGGCAGCTGCTGTCCGATATCGTGCGGGACTTCAAGAAATACACTTCCCGTCAGGTGTTTCAGGCCCTGCACCTTAACCAGCAGGAAAGCCGTCGAAGCTGGCTGGAATGGATTTTTCGGCAGCACGGACAGGAAAACCGCAACAATGAACAGGTACAGGTATGGCAGCAGCATAGTCACGGAGTTGAGCTGCGTACGCCGACTATGGTGCAGCAGCGGCTGCACTACACCCACCAAAATCCGGTGCGGGCCGGCATCTGCTACCGGGCGGAGGATTATTTGTACAGTAGCGCCAGTCAGTACGCGGGTCTGGAAACGATACTGCCCGTTACACTGCTGTAGAAGTAGGATAACGGGCAGTTTTTCTCTGGCGGCGCTGAGCCTTATGGCCGCTGGCGCGGCCGCCAGTCAGGAGACTGGATTCTATCCGTCGGCGGGCAGACGCGCCAGCTTTGCTGGCTAAGTCTGCCGCCAAGGCGTTTCATTCGGATTGTCCGTTTAGTATGCTACCCTACCCGCTGCAGCACCAGAGCCGTGCGGTTGGTCACATAAAGACTGAGCTTGCTAACGCCGTCTTCCTGGAAGGTTTCATACAGCAGAGAGTCGTCTATGCGCTGGAAGCCGCCGAACCGGGCATCGTCGGAGTTGAGGATGATGCGGTAACGGCCGGCCTGGGGCACGAAGAAGCGGTAGTCGGGCACGCTGCGGTCCACGTGGAAGCTGAACACGAACACCAGCCCGCCCCGCTCGAAAATCATGACCTGGTTGGTGGCGTCGATGTTCAGCTCTTGGGCCGGGCCGGCGGCCAGCAGGCGCTGGGTGCGGGCCGTGGTCACCATGGCTTTGTCGAAGGCCTGCAGGTACTGGAACTTCAGGTCGGGGTTGTCGGCCAGGCTCCACTGGCGACGGGCGTAGTGGTGGCTCCAGTTGTTGCCCTCCCGGGGAAAATCTACCCACTCGGGGTGGCCAAACTCGTTGCCGATAAAGTTGAGGTAAGCCTCCCCACCCAAGGCCAGCGTGATCAGGCGGATGAGCTTATGCAAAGCCACGCCCCGGGCTACTACCGGGTCGGGGTCGTCCTTGTGCATATGGGTATAGATGGCCGCGTCAATCAGCCAGTGGGCCAGCGTCTTGTCGCCTACCAGCGCCTGGTCGTGGCTTTCGGCGTAGGCCACGGTTTTCTCGCCGGCGCGGCGGTTGGTAAGTACCCACCACAGGTCGCGCAGGTTCCAGTCCTCGTCGCGGGTGTGCTTGAGCAGCTTGATCCAATAGTCGGGGATGCCCATGCCCAGGCGGTAATCGAAGCCCACGCCGCCCTCAGCTAGCGGGCGGCACAGGCCCGGCAGACCGCTCATGTCCTCGGCTATCAGCAGGGCGCTGCGCTTGATGTCGCGCACCAGCGTGGCGGCCAGCTGCAAATACAGAATGGCGTCGTCATCGGCTTCCGGCCCGAAGTACTGGTCGTAGTGCCCGAAGGCCACCCCCTCGCCGTGGTGCTGGTAGAGCATGCTGGTCACGCCATCAAACCGGAAGCCGTCGAAGTGAAACTCCTCCAGCCAGTAGCGCAGGTTGCTGAGCAGAAACTGCTGCACCTCGGGCCGGCCGTAGTCGAACAGCTTGGAGTCCCAGCCAGGGTGGTTGCCGCGGGCGCCCTCATGGAAGTACTGCCCACCCGAGCCGTCGAAGTCAGCCAGCCCTTCGGCCTCGTTTTTCACCGCGTGGGAGTGTACCACGTCGAGTAGCACGGCCAAACCCCGGTTGTGGGCTTCGTTGATAAGGTATTTCAGGTCCTCGGGCGTACCGAAGCGGGAAGACGCGGCAAAGAAGTTGGCCACGTGGTAGCCGAAGGAGCCATAGTAGGGGTGCTCCATCACGGCCATCAGCTGCAGGCAGTTGTAGCCCAGGGCCTGCACCCGCGGCATAATGTGGTCGGCAAACTCGCGGTAGGAACCCAGGCGGCCTTCCTCGGTAGCCATGCCCACGTGGCACTCGTAGATGAACGGCTCCCGCACCACATTAGCAATACGGAACTTCTGGTCGGTCCAGGCAAAGGGCTCGGCGCGCCACACCTGGGCAGCAAAGTCCTTGGTTTCCTCGTCCTGCACGGCGCGGCGCAGGGTGGCAGGCAGGCGGTCTTTACCGCCCTGGCTGGTGCGCACGTGCACTTTGTAGCGGCTGCCGTGGGTGAGGCGGTCGGCGTAGTCCTTGTCCGCTAGGAAAGCTTCCCACACCCCATCGGCGGCGCGCTGCAGGGGCGTGGCCTCCCGGTTCCACTGGTTGAAGTCGCCCACCAACGACAGCGCCTCGGCGGCCGGTGCCCACTCGCGGTACCAGTGGCCGCGGCGGCGCGCATCGTAGTTGAGACCCAGGCGCTGATGAGCAGTGGCAAACTTGCTGAGGGAACCGTACTGCTGGGTAATTTCGGCGAGGCGGGCCTGCAGCCGTTCCTGTCGGGCCCGGAGCACAGGCTCGTAGGGCGCCAGCCAGGGGTCGTTTTCTACCAGCGTCAGGTGAGGCGTTGCGGAAGCGGCGGTGGAGTCGGGCTGCATAGCGGTTCGGGGTTTAGCCCAAAGCTACGAGCCCCGGGGAATTATAGCCGAAATTGTTCAGCTAACCAGGTCTGGGGCGGTGCCCAGCTGGCCGTGTTACCTTATGGTGTGTTATGAAATGATTTGTAACACACCATAAGGTAACACCGTCGGCGTGGGGCTTGTACCCGCCCTTCGCTGCAAAGACTCGTTCCGGCAACACAGGCGGCTGGGCGGTGGCAAGCCCCGCCCCTGCATCATATAGCCCCATATAGCCGCTGTTTGCTTGCTGCAGGTTCCCGGTCGGGAATGTACCTTCGTCCTTGATGAAACGACACGTTCTGCCCCTGCTGCTGGCGGCGCTGCTGGCCTGCACCACCGCACTGCCTACTACTACCTCCGCTCCCACCGTTACGCTGGCCGCGCCGGTGCCGACGGCCACTCCGGTAGTTACCCGGCAGGCCATGGTGGTGTCGGCGCACCCGGAGGCCTCGCGCATTGGGACGGAGGTACTGCGCAGGGGCGGCAATGCCTACGACGCGGCCGTAGCCGTGCAGTTTGCCCTGGCGGTGGCACTGCCGGCCGCCGGCAACATTGGAGGCGGCGGTTTCCTGCTTTACCGCGCCGCCGACGGGCAGGAAGGCGCCCTCGATTTCCGCGAAACCGCCCCGGCAGCGGCCACCCGCGACATGTACCTTGATGCGCAGAGTAACGTGGTGCCGGACCGCAGCACCCTGGGCCATCTGGCCGTGGGTGTGCCGGGCACCGTGGCGGGCATGGTCGAACTTCATCGGAAGCAGGGCAAGTTGCCGTGGCGGGACGTGGTGCAACCGGCCGTGGATCTGGCCGCGCAAGGTCTGGTCCTGACCTCGAAAGAAGCCGCCGGCCTCAATGCCCAAGCCAAGGCTTTCCGGCACTTGAACGCCGCCCACCACCCGGCCTATGTGAAAGCACAGGGCGAGTGGCAGACCGGAGAGCGAATCGTGTACCCGGAGCTGGCCGCCACCCTGGGCCGCATCCGCGACCAGGGCCGCGCCGGTTTCTACGACGGCCAGACGGCTGAACTACTTGTGGCCGAAATGCAGCACGGCCGGGGCCTCATCACCAAAAAGGATCTGCAGAACTACCAACCCAAGTGGCGTACACCCCTGCACGGGCAGTACCGGGGCCACGAGGTGCTGACGTTTCCGCCGCCCAGCTCCGGCGGCGTGGCGCTGCTCCAGATGCTGCAGATGCTGGAGCCCTACAACCTGAAAGCGGCCGGCTGGCACTCGCCCCAGGCCACGCACTGGATAACCGAGGCCCAACGCCGCGTGTACGCCGACCGCGCCACCTACCTCGGCGACCCGGACTTCGGCCGGGTGCCCGTGGCCCAGCTGCTTGAAAAAAGCTACAACAAGCAGCGCATGGCCTCTACCCTGCCCTATCGCGCCACGCCCAGCTCCCAGGTGGCAGCTGGTGCGGGGTTGCCGGGATATGAGTCGGACCAGACCACACACTACAGCATTGTGGATGCCCAGGGCAACGCCGTAAGCTGCACAACTACCCTAAACGGGGCCTACGGCAGCAAAGTGGTAGTGGCCGGCGCGGGCTTTCTGCTGAACAACGAAATGGACGACTTCAGCAGCAAGCCAGGCACGCCCAACGCCTACGGGCTGGTAGGCGGCACGGCCAACGCTATTCAGCCCGGCAAGCGCATGCTGTCTTCCATGACGCCGACCATCCTCACCAAAAACGGCAAGCTCACGCTGGTCACGGGCACGCCCGGCGGCAGCACCATCATCACCTCGGTGCTGCAAAGCATCCTGCACGTACTCGACTACGACATGAACGCTCAGCAGGCCGTGGCCGCCCCACGCCTGCATCACCAGTGGCTCCCCGACCAGATTGACGTGGAAGTTGGCGCCCTACTACCTACTGCCCAGGACACCCTCCGTGCCCGCGGCTATCGGCTGAACCCGCGCGCCGCCTGGGGCCGGGTAGATATCATCCGGGTGCTGCCCAACGGCCAGTTGGAAGGCGGCGCCGACCCACGCGGCGACGACTCGGCACAGGGGTATTGATGGGTTGTTCCTTCTGTCATCCTGAGCATTCCGCGCATTAAGCGGCGACGAAGGACCTGCCTCTGATAAATAGCCAAAGCTTGTAAAATGCTCAAAGCCCTTTTCCATGCGCTGGAAAAGGGCTTTGAGCATTTTTTAGACTTTCGTGCAAGGTAAAGCAAGGCTCTTCACTGTGCTCCGTCTCTGCTTGGGAAGCAGAGTGTTCAGGATGGCAGTGGGGTTTTAAGCCTGAATCCCTTTACGACATCTTCATGTTGCCGGCGGCGGTTACCAGCAGCTGGCCGAGGTGGCGGAGTTGGTCACCGAGGCCGTCGTGCAGGTTGAGGGCAGATTGTGAGGCTTCTTCGCCCAGCTGCTGCAGGGTGTGGGCAGCGGCCAACTTGTCACCGTTCTGGAGCTGGCTGCGCAGGTTTTCTACGTTGGTGTTGAGGCCACCCGAGCTGGTGTGCTGCCAGGCATCCAGGGCTTCCATGATTTCGGAGCCGCTGAGGTGGCCGTGGTTGATGCTATTGCCCAGCGCGTGGTTGGCAGCTTCGAGGCGGGCGGCGTGGTTGGTTCCGTGGTCCATAAGGCGGGAGAAGGCAGAATGCGTACGTGGGAAGTGTTTTTCTTCTTTACGCCGGGGCGGGGCGGGCCGTTGCGCCGGGCGCAGGCTTTTCGGCGGGGTGCTATCTTGCCCCTTCACGCCTACGCTCCCTAATCAAGCCGAATGGTGCAGTTCGCCTTGGCCAACACCGGCCCCTTTCCCTACGTTAGACCCCGCATGACGAAAGCCGTTTTCATTGCTACCGCCGAGCCGTACAGCGGCAAATCCCTCGTGGCCCTGGGTTTGGTAAACATGCTGCTGGGCCAGGCCCGCAAGGTGGGCTACTTCAAGCCCATCATCGACTACGACCCAGCCGTACACCCCGACCCGCACATCGACACCATCACCCAGTACTTCAAGCTGCCCCTCACTTACGCCGATACCTATGCCTACACGCGCCCCGAGGCGCTAGGGCTACTGGAAGCCGACGCCCAGGGCGAGCTGATTGACGCGGTGATTCACAAGTTCAAGCAGTGGGAAGACGCCTACGACTTTACGGTGGTAGAAGGCAGCGACTTCCTCGGGCCGGGCACCGCCATTGAATTCGACGCCAACGTGTCCATTGCCAAAAACCTGGGCGTACCGGTTATCCTGGTGGTGTCGGGCGAGGGCAAGAGCACGGCGCAGGTGGTTAGCTCGGTGCTCACGCTGCTGCGCGCCTTCGAGGCCCGCGAGGTGCCGGTGCTGCTGGCCGTAGCCAACCGCGTGGCCGCCGAGCAGGCCGCCGACGTGCAGGCCCTGCTGCGCGGCCAGCTGCCCGAAGACGTGCTGCTGGCCGTGATTCCTGAAGACCCGCAGCTGCGCCACCCCACCATGCGCGAAATTCACGCCGGGCTGGGCAGCAAGCTGCTGTTCGGGGAAGCCGGGCTGGGCAACCAGGTCGATAACTATGTGATTGGGGCCATGCAGGTGCCCAATTTTCTGAACTACCTCAAGGAGAACGTGCTGATTGTGACGCCCGCCGACCGCGGCGACATCATTGTGTGCGCGTTGCAGGCCAACCAGTCGGCCAGCTACCCGCGCGTGGCGGGCATTGTGCTCACGGCCGGGGCCGAGCCCGACGAGCCCATTATGCGCCTGCTCGAAGGCCTGCCCAACGTGGTGCCCATCCTCACCATGCCCACCGGCACCTTCGAAACCGCCACCCGCGTGGGCGCCATCAAGTCGCGCATCACCCCCGACAATCCCAAGAAGATTCAGCTGGCCATCAGCACGTTTGCGCGCCACGTGGAGGTGCACACGCTGGAGGAAAAGCTCATCAGCTTCCAGCCCGAGGGCATCACGCCCCACATGTTCCAGTACCGGCTGCTGCAGTGGGCCCGCCGCCAGCGACGCCACATTGTGCTGCCCGAGGGCAACGATGACCGGATACTGCGGGCCGCCGCCCTGCTCCTGCACCAGGACGTGGTGGACCTCACCATTCTGGGCAACCCGGCCGATGTGGCCGCCTCGGCCAAGCGCTTGGGTGTGCAGTTGCCCGCCGGGCACGTGCGCGTCATCGACCCGGTGAACTCCGAGTACTACGCCGACTACGTGGAAACCTTCTACCAGCTGCGCAAAGACAAGGGCGTGAATCACGACATGGCCCGCGACCTGCTGCGCGACGTATCGTACTTCGGCTCGATGATGGTGTACAAGGGCCACGCCGACGGCATGGTGTCGGGGGCAGTGCACACTACCCAGCACACCATCCGGCCGGCCCTGCAGTTCATCAAAACCAAGCCGGGTGTATCGGTAGTGTCGTCGGTGTTCTTTATGTGTTTGCCCGACCGGGTGGCGGTGTTCGGCGACTGCGCCGTGAACCCCAACCCCACCGCCGAGCAGCTGGCCGAAATTGCCATTTCCTCGGCCGAGAGCAGCCTGGCCTTCGGCATTGAGCCGCGCATTGCCATGCTCTCCTACTCCTCCGGCACCTCGGGCGCCGGGGCCGACGTGGAGAAGGTGCGCCAGGCCACCGAGCTGGTGCGCCAGCGCCGCCCCGACCTGAAAGTGGAAGGCCCTATCCAGTACGATGCCGCCGTGGACCCGCTGGTGGGTCGCCAGAAGCTACCCGGCTCCGAAGTGGCCGGCCAGGCCAGCGTGCTCATCTTCCCCGACCTGAACACGGGCAACAACACTTACAAAGCCGTGCAGCGCGAAACCGGCGCCCTGGCCATCGGCCCGGTGCTACAAGGCCTCAACAAACCCGTCAACGACCTCAGCCGCGGCTGCACCGTGGACGACGTGTTTAACACCGTCGTGATTACAGCTATTCAGAGCCAATTGGGGTGATGGTAGTAAACAGGAAGCCATTCAGGCTGTCATGCTGAGCGAAGCCGAAGCATCTCTACCGCTTCGCTGAAAGATCATAAGCAAGGTTTGCTGCTGTTATGATCATCATAACGCTGCAACCGCAGACCAACACGTTAGCAACGAACTATTTCTATTTCGTAGTTACAATTATAAGACCATTAACTGCATTTTCACCATAGATACTTTCTGCCACAGGACGATCAATAATATTTAAACCTATAATTGTTTTTAACTTGATAATACGAAGTGCATCGAAAGCATCTTTATGAAAGATTTGCTTTCCATTAATGATTAAAACTGGCTCACCGTTTTTGGGATTGATGTGAGAAGAAATTATCAACTCTGGCTTACGATACCTTCCTTTTGCTTCTTCATAATACGCACCAATCAACTTTCTTGATTGGTTTCCTTTCGTTTGAACAACAATAATACATGCTGATGGATTACATAGAATAGCATTCTTAACTGTTACTCTGTCAATGTAATCGATAGCCGTTACATCTTGAATCTTGTGTTTCAAAAGTTGAGTATTTAACGAGTCTATGGGTATAGGGCGTCCATTTAAAATATAAAATATTTTGTCGTTGATCTGTGCACCTGGAAAGGTAGCTAATACCCAGCCATCAACATAGTTTCTTGTCAGGGTTTGCGCATATAAAGCTTTGAATGATAATACCATCAAAACTGTCAATATTAAACGTCTCATGTTTTTACCCTGTTATTAATATCTGTTCTGGTTTAACTTAAAACCTTGCGCAAAGTAGCACCAATATAGCTACCCTTGTCACGATTGACGCTACTCGCGCCCTACCCAGGTCGTTATGCAGCAAGATTGGGCGACTTTGCTAATTAGACGGTGTTTATTCTGCAGGCCTCGTCTTCTGCTCGCGTTTGCGCTGCCAACGGTCCAGCCCCAGTCGTTGGCGGAGCGTGGGCTCGGGAATTGAGAAACCAGATAGCTCAACCGGCAGCTTATGTAAGACGATGTTCAATCTATTCTCAGCCTCCCGATGCTGCGAGATATCCACTTCAACCGGAGCATACCCCAAAGCCTGAACCGTTACAATCGCAGGATTTGCCATAGCAGAGGCGGGCACTTCCAGCCGATAGTTGCCAGCCTCATTGCTCAAAACGCCTTGATTTGCGTTTTTGATTCCTATGACGCTGAAAGAGACAGCAACGACCTCCTTTTTCTGTACTGTTTGAATCTGCCCGTATAGAATGATTGGTGCTTGACTTGTAACTGGGTCTGCTGTTTGAGCCCGTGCTGCAGTTCCAGCTACTAGAGCAAGTGATACAGTGGCAGCAACCAAGACACCGGTTTTGGGTGAAGCGGCCTCCTGCTTGTCCCAATTGGCTATTTGTTTAGCGGAGTACATACCACACGCTGCGTAGTTGTGTTGCCACTGAACCTCCTCAATCTCCGCCCAGGTCATTTTGGTAAAATCAGTAACGACCTTACCACAAGGTTCGCACAGGCGGCCGCCCACCGCAGGTGTCATTTCCAGCCAGTTTTGTCCGCAGTGCTTCGGTTTAGATAGTTTTGCCATCGTATGCGCTTCTTCTCCGGACAAGATAGTACTCTGGCAGTTGGTCAACCATAGATGATAGGCAACATGCTTATATGGTTACTTCGATAATCAACCTACATTACTATACAGCTGGCCTCGAAATTTAAGTTAGCCTCCTCATTCCCATGCACATCTTCGTCATCAACTCCGGCAGCTCTTCTATCAAGTACCAACTGTTTTGCTGGCCCATTGAGCGGCCCGTATGCAGCGGGCTGGTAGAGCGCATCGGTGCGGAGCAGGCCACCATCACGCACAAAGTATTCGCGGTGGATGCCCCGGATACGCCAGCCACCGAGCAGCGCCTCACCCTTCCCCTACCCAACCACGCCGCCGGCCTGCGGGAGGTGGTGCGCCTGCTCACGGCCGCGCCGGGTGGCGTTATTCAGGACCCGGCCGATATTGCCGTGGTGGGCCACCGGGTGGTGCACGGCGGGGAGGCATTTGCGGTCACCACGCTCATTACCGAGGCGGTGAAGGTCGAAATCCGGCGGCTGTTTGCGCTGGCCCCACTGCACAACCCCGCCAACCTGCTAGGCATTGAGGTGGCGGAGCAGCTGTTCCCACAGGCCCGCCAAGTGGCGGTGTTCGATACGGCCTTTCACCAGACGCTGCCCGAATACGCCTTCCGCTATGCCCTGCCCGAGGCACTTTACACCGAGCAGCGCATCCGCAAATACGGTTTCCACGGTACCAGCCACCAATACGTGGCGGCGCAAGCGGCGGCCTACCTGGGCCAGCCTGATGCCCGCCTGATTACGGTGCACCTGGGCAACGGCTGCAGCGTGGCGGCCGTGCGCGCCGGCAAATCGTTGGATACCAGCATGGGCTTTGGCCCCCTGGCCGGCCTGGTAATGGGCACCCGCTCCGGCGACCTGGACCCTTCCGTGCTGCTGCATTTGCTGGGGCCGCTGGGCTACTCACCGGAACAGGTAAGCACGCTGCTGAACAAGGAAAGCGGGATGCTGGGCCTCACCGGCCGCAGCGACATGCGTGACATTGGGGCCGCCCTGACCGCTGGCGACGCCCGCGCCCAGTTGGCCTATGATCTTTACGCCTACCGTATCCGCCAGTACATTGGGGCCTACGTGGCCGTGCTCGGCGGGCTGGATGCGGTAGTCTTCACGGCGGGCGTGGGCGAAAACGACGCGCTGGTGCGCCGCCTCGCTTGCCAGGATATGGCCTTCTTCGGGCTGGAACTGGATGAGGCAGCCAACCAGCAGCGCGTTCCCGGCCTGCGGGAAATCAACCTCCCGACCTCGCGGGCGAAGATTCTGGTGGTGCCCACCAACGAAGAGCTGGAAATTGCCCGCCAGTGCGCGGCGCTGCTGGCAGAGTAGCGAAATGCCAGGCGCTTACCTGTTTGAAATGGGAGCGAAAGTTAGTGGCTGTCATGCTGAGCGGAGTCGAAGCATCTCTACCGCTTCGTTGTATTACCGTTGCAACGAAGCGGTAGAGATGCTTCGACTCCGCTCAGCATGACGGTCTGTCTTGTACCTAGTCTACTAGCCCAAATACCACGTGCATAAACTCCGCGAATGGTTGCGCCGCTACTTGCCCGCCGAACTACTCTCGGTGGTGGCTACGCTGGCGGGGGCAAGCCTGAGCTGGCATCTGGACCCGGGGCAGGAGCTGCGGGCGGCGCTGGCGGGCACCTGGGCCGGCAACGTGGCGTATTTCGGCTGGCTGCTGGCGCAGGATATGGTGCTGGCCCGGCGCCAGCTGCATGCCCAGGCCCGCCCCTACTCCTGGCGCAGCTTCGGGCGCAACGTGCGCGCCCTGGCCGTAGAGTTTGGCGCAGCCGAGCTGCTGGACAGCTTCCTGATCCGGCCCGCTCTCATGCTGTGGCTGCCGCGCTGGCTGGGCAGCCGCACGGGTGGCATTCTGCTGGCCAAGCTTCTGGCCGACGTAACCTTCTACGTGCCGGCCATCATCAGCTACGAGCTGAGCAAGAAGCGGCTGCGTGATTTTGGCAACGAGTAGGCTTGATGCCTTCTCCCGGCCCGATATGTCAGCTCTGCCCTATGCCCGTACCATTTGCTGTAGATTAATCCCACAGGTTACTGTTACCCTGGCGCTAAGCAAAGCTTCATGCCTTTAGGCAATTATAATTCGCTGTTCTGCTTTGGCCCCTGCACGCCCTATCGATGGCACAATCCTATTGCAAGACCTACAGATGAGCTTAATGCAGATACGATGAAGAAATAATATCATTCTCTTTTTTTGATTAATGCAAGTTTATAATATTGGCTTCCTGCTTCTGTCTAATTTATCTCCCACCGTTTCCCTTTAGTTTACATGACTGATGATGAACTCATTGAACAGAAAATAGCGAAAATAGCCGCCACCGCCGATGAGTACCCCGCTGTGGTAATTATCCACCATGTGCCCACCCAAACGGTGCGCTATCTTTCCAAATGGGGCCTGCAGCTGCTGGGCGCTACCCTGGACGAGCTGATGGCATTGGGGCCAAGCTTCTCCCCTACCTACTTCAACGCCGTAGAGTCGGATGAGTACATGGCCCGCGTGTTTCAGCTTATGTATGAAAACAACGTACCCGAGGTGCATACCTTTTACCAGGAGGTGCGCACTACGGAGCGGGAAGGCTGGAGCTACTACCTCACCTCCATGCGCCGGCTGCTGGTAAACGACCAGGGCAACCCGCTGCTGGTGATGGGTCTGGCCGTGCCACTGCATCCCGAAAACCACTTCGCCACGAAAGTGCAGCGCCTGATTGAGGAAAACCAGTTTTTGCGCCAGCACAATGCCCTCTACGCTACCCTCTCCAAGCGGGAGCGGAGCGTGCTGCGCCTGCTGGCCCTGGGTAAAAGCGCCCCCGAAATAGCCGAGGAGCTGTGTATTTCGGAGCAGACGGCCGCCACGCACCGCCGCAACGTGCGCCAGAAGCTGGGTGCCAATACGGTGTTCAAGCTGGGCCAGTACGCCCGGGCCTTCGACCTGATCTAAAGCAACCTAGGCTCTCCGACTAAGCAAAATTACCTACATCCGGGTATTGTAAGCCACAGGCGGCCTTAAGACCTTTGACAGTCTTTTTCACCTCTCTTTTTTACATCTATGCACACTTTTACGCATGCATGCCAGCAGCTCCTTTCCCGAATCCGGGTGGGGCTACTGGCCATTGCCGTAGTAAGCGTAGCGCCAGCTGCTCAGGCAGAGCTGCGCCTCTCTAGCACAGTAGAGCATTCGGCCCACACTGGCCCCTCTTTGGGCGTGGCCATAACGCCCATGGCTGCGGAGCCTTACATCAGCTACTTCTCCCCTGAAAGCGGCCCGGCGTACAGCTACGTCGCCCTGTTTGGCGAGGGGTTTACTGACGCTACGGCCGTGCAGTTCGGCGGTGTAGACGCGGCCTTCGAAGTTGTTAGTGATGGAGAGATTTCCGCTGTCGTACCTGAGGGTGCCAACAGCGGCCCGATTACGGTAACCACTTCAAACGGTACGGCCACCAGCAGCAGCTTCAAGGTAGTAGGCGACCCAGTGGTGTATTCTCTTTCGCCCGAGGAAGGGCCAGTGGGCACGACGGTTGTCATCACGGGGGAAAACTTTACTGAGGGGTCCCGCGTGACTTTCGGGACTCCCTGGACCGGGGATGACGTGCTAGCCTCTAGCGTAGTCAACTCCTCTAACAAGATTACGGCGACGGTACCCAATGGCGCTACCACGGGCTACGTGGGCGTGAATACGGGCGGCTTCACGGGGTTTAGCCCCAACGAATTTACCGTAACGGGCGTAGCCACGAAGTCTTCCATCAGCTACTTCTCCCCTGAAAGCGGCCCGGCGTACAGCGACGTCACCCTGTTTGGCGAGGGTTTCACTGACGCTACGGCCGTGCAGTTCAACGGTGTAGACGCGAATTTCTTCAACGTTATTAGTGATGGAGAGATTTTTACTTCCGTACCTGAGGGTACCTCCAGCGGCCCAATTACGGTGACTACCCCCAACGGCACCGTCACCAGCAGCAGCAATTTCACGGTAGTAGGCGACCCAGTGGTGTATTCGCTTTCGCCCGAAGAAGGGCCCATTGGCGAGACGGTCGTCATCACGGGCGAAAACTTCACAGCGGGCTCGTTCGTGACCTTTGGCGATGCCGTAGTAGCCTCCCGGGTAGTTAACTCCTCTACCAAGATTACGGCGACGGTGCCGGCCGGCGCTACCACCGGCCCAGTGGGCGTAAACAACGGCGGCCTAACGGGTTTTAGCCCCGGAGTTTTCACGGTTACGGCCACCCCCGAGCCTACTTTCACCTTTTTCAGCTCGGGCAACTCCGGCCCCTTGCTGGGCCGCATCAGCCTGACGGGCACCAACCTCAAGGGAGCCACGCTGATTACCTTCAGCGGCACCAGCAACAACACCGTAGCCGGCCCCTTCACTACGAATGCCGATGGCACCACCATCAGCAACGTGCAGGTGCCAATGGGCGCCGTATCGGGGCCCGTTACCATTACCACGGTAGGTGGCACCAGCAACAGCCAGACCTACACTATCATCCGGGACTTGGTTATCAGCAGTGGTAACCGCTCTATTGTCAACGGCACCTACCGCACTATTACCATCACGGGCGGCAATGGCACAGCCGATGACCTTGTAAACGTAGAGGAGTCGTTTGTTGTGCGCAATGGTGGCCGCCTCATTAGCACCCTCAGAGAAGAGTATGCCGTACGCGGGCCGGGCAGCTTTGAGCTTGAGGCTGGCGGCACCCTGGAAATTTATTTCGATGGTATTTATACCAGCGGCGCCAGAGGGGTTATCCAAACAGCTACGCGTAATTTCTCATCGGATGCCATCTATGAGTTTGCTGACGCAGCCAGCGTGAGCACCTTTACCGGTACCGGGCTGCCGTCTACCGTACGCAGCCTCATCATCAGCTCCGGCGCCAAAGTCATTCTCAGCCGGCCGGTTTCTGTTCGCCGGGAGCTGCGCCTGAACTCGGGCACCCTGGAGCTGCGCGAAAACCGCCTGACCCTGCTCAGCGACGCCACGGGCACTGCTTTGCTTGTGAATAACGGGGGCGTAATCGACGGCAGCACGGTTACCGTGCAGCGCTACATTGACCCCAGCCAGAACGCCGGCCTGGGCTACCGCCACCTGAGTGCGCCCATCAGCGACGCCACGGTGGCTGATTTTGGTAGTGGCGGCACCACACCTAAGGTAAACGAGGAATACAACGCCTCTCCTACGCCGGGCAAAGTAACGCCCTTCCCCACCGTTTTCGGCTACGACCAGTCGCGGCTGGCCTCGGCCACCAACGACCTGGCAGCCTTCAGCAAAGGCTGGGTTTCGCCGGCTTCTTTGGAAGAAGCACTGCCCGTGGGCCGGGGCTTCTCGGTGAACACGCCGGCAAACCAGACGCTGAAATTCGGCGGCACGCCCAACAACGGCACCAGGACGCTGGCGCTGGCCCGCAACGCTGGCCCTACCGCCGATGATGCCGGCTGGCACCTGGTCGGCAACCCCTACCCTTCGCCCCTGGACTGGAGCAAGGTAGCCGCCGCCGACCGTCCCAACCTGGACGCCGCCATGTACGTGTTTGAAAGCACCAGCCGCTACGGTGGCGAGTACCGCACGTACGCCAATGGCGTGGGCGGCAACCCGCTGATTGGCTTGGGCCAGGGCTTCTTCGTGCGCGTGACCAAGGGCCAGACCAGCGGCTCGCTCACCTTCCGCAATACCCAGCGCGTAACCAGCTACGCCACCCAGGCACCCGTGCGTCGCGGCTCCGACGATACCCGCCCCCTCGTGAAGCTGACCCTGGGCACCGAGCAGAGCACCAGCCAGGATGCCCTGTACCTGTATGCGGAAGCCGGCGCTACCGCTGGCCTGGATGCCGGCTTCGACGCGGCCAAGCTCCGCAACACCTCGGGCCTGAACCTGGCGGCGCTAACCCAGGCGGGTGAAGAGCTGGCTATTCAAGGTTTGCCGGCCCTGACGGATAACGTGCGCATTCCGCTGCTGCTCCAGGTGCCGGCCGCGGGCACTTACCTGGTGCGCGCCCCGCAACTGGCCAACCTGCCGGCGGGCACAACCATTTACCTGGAAGACGCCACCACCAACCGGCGCACGGACCTGCAGGCGGCCAATGCCTCCTACAGCTTCCAGGCCGATAAAGCCCAGACTCTGAACGGCCGCTTCTGGCTGAACCTGAGTTCTAGCAGCCCGCTGGCTACCCGGGGCGGAGCCCTCGCCAACGCGCTGGCCGTGTACCCCAACCCGGCCCGTACGCAAACGACCGTGCTGCTGCCAGCCGGCAGCAAAGCGGCTACCCTCATGCTGCATGATGCCCTGGGGCGCGTAGTGCGCACAACCACCATGCCTGCCGGCGGAGGTGCCGCTACGGTTCTCCTGCAGGGGCTTTCTGCGGGCGTGTACCAGTTGCAGGTGCAGGCCGGCACCGAGCAGGCCACCCGCCGCCTGGTGGTAGAATAGTTTTGTCAGCGTGGCACCGGGCCGGGCGGCGACTTTGCGCTGGTGCCACGCTTCTCCATGTCTCACTTCTCGTTTTTACTACGCATGAAAAGTTATATCCTGAAAGGAATGCTGTTGCTGGCGGTGCTGCTCTCAGCTCAGCTTACCTGGGCCCAGAGTGATACGCCCCCGGAAGGTGGCCCCATGCCCGACGACCCCACGGCCGTACCCATTGATGGTGGGGCCTCGCTGCTGCTGGCAGCTGGTGTAGGCCTGGGCGTGCGGCAGCTACGGCGCAAGCGCCTGAAGTAGCGCAGGCTGGGCACGGCGGCAACCTCACGCCGCCTCCACGAAAATCATTGCTGTAAAAGCCCCGGATGCTTGCATTCGGGGCTTTTCTTTGTAGGGCCATCTGCCCGCTCGGCCTACTACATGAAAGCTCCTACCCTGCCCGTTCTTACCCTGAAGTCGTTTCCGCAGGGGCGGCCCCGGCGGCCGTGGTACCTGGAGCAGCTGGCCCGGCACGTAGCCAACTTTCCCGGCGTAAGCCAGCCCCACGCCCACGACTTCTACCTGCTGCTTTACGTCACCCACGGCCACGGCACGCACACCATCGACCTGGTAAGCTACGCGCTGCAACCCGGGGCGCTGTTTTTCATGACGCCGGGGCAGGTACACCACTGGCACCTCCCGGCCGACGCTCAGGGCTACGTGGTACTGTTTGAGGCCGACTTCTACCTGTTCCGCTACCCCGGCAGCCGCCTGTTCGACTACCCGTTTTTCAACCACCGCCACGCCCCGGTCGTGTACCTGCCCGAGGCCGAAACCGACATTCACTGGCTGATGGAGCGCATGTGGAGGGAAAACACGCACCCCGGCCCGGCCCAGGACGAGGTATTTCGCTCCTGCCTGCACCTGTGCCTGGAGCTGGCCGCCCGCCACTTCCCGGAAGCGCCGGCCTCGGCTGAGCCGCTACACGCCCAAGAGTTGCTTCGTGCGTTTGGCGCCCTTATCAACCAGCATTTTCGTACCAGCCGGGCCGTGCAGTACTACGCCGACCTGCTCCACGTTTCGCCCAACCACCTGAATGCGCTGTGCCGCCGCCACCTGGGCAAAACCGCCAGCGCCCTCGTGCAGGAGCGCGTGCTTCTGGAAGCCCGCCGCCTGCTGCGCCACTCCCCGGCTACTATTGCCCAATTGGCCGATGCCCTGGGCTTCGAGGATGCCTCTTACTTCAGCCGCTACTTCCGCCAGCACACCGGTCACACGCCCGAAGCTTTCCGGCAGCAGCCTTAGCCGCGGGCCGCGTTGATTTGTGCTGCACAAACCCGCAAATAGCCCTTACCCCCCTCGCCTGCGTAGAGTAATTTTGTTTCACTGCTACTCAGGCAGCTTTCTTATGGAAACTACTGATTCTACGGTTCTGGCTATTCTGCAGCAGCGCTGCCCGCGCTGCCACCAGGGCCCGCTTTTCTCGCATCCGGCCATCAGCACCAAGTTCACCGAAATGCCCGAGCACTGTCCCGTGTGCGGACAGGCTTACGAGCCCGAGCCCGGCTTCTACTGGGGCGCCATGTACATCAGCTTCGTGTTTTCGACGGGCATTATGCTGGTAATAGGCTTTGCGGTGTACTTCCTGCTCAACGACCCTGACACCTGGGTGTACATCCTGAGCGTGGCGGTGGCCTCCTTGCTGTTCATGCCCTTCTCGCTGCGCTATTCCCGCACCCTCATGCTCTACCTGTTTGGCGGGGTGCGCTACGACTCAGCCCGGGCCCGCAACCGGGCGCGGTAACTTGGTGGCCGGCCCCCATTACTGGGGCGGCTAGCAGAAATTTCGTGACAGAAACGTCATGTCGGCCAAAGCCCTCAGCTGGTCATTCACTTTGAAAAAAGCGGTTTTTATTCCAGCACGAGGCGTTGGGTGGCTACGCCCTGCGGGGCCGTGAGACGCAGGACGTACATGCCACGAGCCCAGTGCTGCACCGGCAGCCGCGTTACCGGGTCAGATAACATTCCCTGCCATACGAGCTGGCCCATACTGTTGTAAAGCGCCGCCGCAGCCAGCGCGCCGGCCGAGCGTGTAATGGTGATTTGCTGCCGGGCCGGGTTAGGATATACATGCACTCCGGGCAGCTGCGCTGGCTGCGTAGCCGTAGCCACCCCGGTGGTGAACGTCTGTACGCTGCCATAGCTGGCACCCGCACTATTGATGGCATAGGCCCGCACCGAGTAGGTAGTGCGGGCGGCCAAGCCGGTAACAGGCTGCGCAAACTCCCCCGCATCGGCCCCCATCTGGATTCTTGTATCCTCAATGGTGGGCGTAACCTGACCAACGGCATACACTACCCCGCGCTCGGTAACGGTGGTGCCGCCATCGTGGCTGATGGTACCGCCCAGCGTAACGCTCAGCCCGCCTAGCTCAGTGGGCACGGCCGTGGTGAGGGTAGCCAGAGTGGCCGCGAAAGTGTATACCCCAAAGTAGCCGCTCACGGCCGTGCCTTCGCCAATGGTGGTAAACGTGCCGCCCACCTGTAAGGAACCATCCTCATTAACCACCATTGTACCGATGGGAGCATCCATGCCGGCTCCCAGTGCCCGCCAGCGCGTGCCATCCCACTGGGCCAGCTGGTCGGTAGTGCCGGAGGGGGTAGTGAACTGGCCACCGGCGTACAGCCGCCCGGCTCCGTCGACGCCCAGGGCTCTGACGGCCCCGTTCAGACCGGTGCCCAGCGGATTCCAGCTGGTTCCGTCCCAATGGGCCACGTTGAGGACGGATTTGCCGTCGGCGGTAGTGAATCCGCCACCGGCGTACAGGTTGCCGCGGCCATCCAGCGCCAGGGCACGCACCAAGCCGTTGGGGGCGGTGCCCAGCGGGCTCCAGGTGTGGCCGTCCCAGCGGGCTACGCTGGCGGTAGTTGCGCCTTCGAGCGTTTTATCGCTGCTGGCGGCGTACAGGTTGCCGGCATCATCGGTAGCCAGCGCCCACACAATGCTGCCGCGCCCGGCGCCCAGCGCATTCCAGCGGGTACCATCCCAGCTGGCCACGAAGTTGGCGGGGGCGCCATCGGCATAGGTGAAACTTCCCCCGGCATACAGCTGCCCCCCGCTATCTACGGCCAGGGCAAGTACATACCGGTTCATGCCCAAGCCCAGCACGCTCCAGCGCTGCCCATCCCACTTAGATACCCGGCTGAAGGTGGTGTGGTCTTCGGCTATGTACACGTTGCCCTTGCCATCGGCAGCTACGGCCCACACGGTACCATAGGTGCCCTCGCCCATAGGCTGCCAGCGGGTACCATCCCAGTGGGCGATGTAGTTGGCCATAGTATCTCCGGCGGTAGTGAACCCCCCCACCGGCATATACCTGCCCACGGTTATCTTTGGCCAGGGCCACAATGGTGTTATTGAAGCCCGAGCTGAGCGCGGCCCAGCTCGTGCCGTTCCATTTGGCAACATGCATAGCGGGGGTACCCCCGGCGCTGCTGAAGCTCCCCCCGGCGTACACGTTGCCGCGCCCATCCAGGGCAATATCGTACACATAGCCGCTCATGGTGCCGCCGAGGCGGCTCCAGGTGGAGCCGTTCCACTGGCGTACTTCGAAGGTCCTCTCGACGTAGGAAACCGAGGTGGCCAGGGCTATAAACACGTTGCCGTGGCTGTCGGGCCTGATGCTCCAGCTATTGCCCGTGAGGCCTTCGCCCAGCGCGTGCCAGTTTGTCCCGTCCCACTTGGCAATGCGCCGGGCGGCGGTGTTGCCGGCCAGGGTAAATTCGCCGGCGGCGTAGAGGTTGCCGCTGTTATCCAGGGCCAGTTTGGTCACTGAGTTGTTCGGTTGCTCGGGCAAGGGCTGCCAGTTGGCCCCATCCCAGCGGACTATGTATTTCTCCTTTTGCGTACCCGCCTCCCGGATGCTACCGCTGGCATACACGTTGCCGGCGGCATCGGCTACCAGGGAGTTAACATTGGCAGCGGCAAAGCGGCCTAGAGTTTGCCAGCTCTTACCATCCCATTTGGTTACCTGCGCCCCCCCGCCGCCCCCACTCAAATCTAGCAGCGCGGCGTACACGTTGCCCTGGCCATCCAGGGCCAGCCTGGTGGCGTAATAGGGTACGCCGGCTCCTAAGGCGTGCCAGCGGGTGCCATCCCAGCGCGCTATGTTTTGAGCAGATACTCCCCCGGCTACTGTGAAAAGACCGGCCGCGTACAGGTGGCCGGCTTCATCCACGGCCAGAGCGGAAATGTTGCCGTTGGTGCCCGTGCCCAGCGCGTGCCAACGGGTACCGTCCCAGCGGGCTAGTTTGCGGGCCGTTACATCGCCAACAGCCGTGAACTCGCCCCCAATGTACACCTCGCCCTGCGCGTTGCTCGCTACAGCCGTTACAACGCCATTAGTGCCAGGAATCTGAAAGCCGGGCTGCCAGTTTTTAGCCACCGCACCTGGTTCTTCGGCGGCGTAGAATACCGGCTGCCCCATTGCGTCGGGACGCATTCGGTAGCCTTTGGTAGTAAACGAGCCGCGCACGTGGGTGGGCAGAGTGCCATCCGCTTGCAGCACCTCGGCCAGGGGTCGGGCGGCGGGTTTACTATCACCAGGGCCGCTTTCCGCCAGTGCCACCGAGCCGCTCAGCCAAATGCCTAACAACAAACTGAGCAGCCGGCAGACCCGACGCAAACTTGACAAAGCAGTAGCAGGATACATGAGTAGGATTGAACTAAGCAAAATCCGTCAAATATATCGGGTTAACGGCTCAAAATTGCAAGACGTAACGCCCCGATTTCGGTGGTTATTGACGCCCGCCAATGGGGGTCGTGCCGCCCCGACGGCCTTACTCATTTACTACTATCGGCCGTCAGCGTGTGGGGCAGCGCAAAACCCGTAAGTTCGGGCTATGACGTTGCGCCTTTTCCTGCTCGCCCTACCACTGCTGCTGGCCTCCTGTCACTCGGCCTACGACAACATCACCGAGTGCGCCCCAGCCGCCCCGCCCCAGTACACCATCCGGCACCCGCAGTGGGCTGATTCGGCCAGCATCTACGAAGTCAACATCCGGCAGTACACGCCGGAAGGCACCTTCAAGGCCTTTGAGCAGCACCTGCCCCGCCTGCAGCAAATGGGTGTGGGCATTCTGTGGCTGATGCCGGTGCAGCCCATCGGTCAGCTGAACCGCAAAGGCACCCTGGGCAGTCAGTACTCCATCCGTGACTACCGCGCCGTAAATCCCGAGTTCGGGACGATGGCCGACCTGCGGCAGCTGGTAGCCGAGGCCCACAAGCGCGACATGCACGTGATTCTGGACTGGGTGGCCAACCACACCAGCTGGGACAGCCAGCTGGCCCGGCAGCACCCCGAGTGGTTTACCAAAGGTCCGCAGGGCCGGTTTGTGCCGCCCGTGCACGACTGGCAGGACGTTATCGACCTGGATTACTCGAAGCCCGAGCTGCGCCGCTACATGCAGGAAAGCATGGCCTACTGGGTGCGGGAAGCTGATTTCGACGGCTTCCGGTGCGACGTGGCCGGCCTGGTGCCCATGGATTTCTGGGTGCAGACGCGCCAGCTCCTGGAAAAGCGAAAGCCGGTGTTTATGCTGGCCGAGTGGGACGAGCTGCACAGCCCGCCCTTCCTCAAGAAAGGCGAGTTTGACCCCAACACGGGTATGCTGGAAAAGGCTTTCGACGCCACTTATGCCCTGCGCATGCGCTACCTGCTCGACAGCATCAGCCGCGGGCGGCAGCCGCTGGCAGCGCTGGATGCCTACCGCGCCGTGGAGCGTAGCCGCTACCCGGCCAGCGCCTACCTCATGTACTTTACCAGCAGCCACGACATCAACAGCTGGGACGGTACCGAGTACGAGCGGCTAGGCAAGGATGCGCTGCCCCAGGCTGTACTGGCCGCTTTGCTCCCCGGCATCCCTATGGTGTACAGCGGCCAGGAAGCAGCCCTGAAAAAGCGGCTGCGCTTCTTCGATAAGGACACCATTACGTGGCGTGGGTATCCGCTCCAGGACTTCTACACCAAGCTGCTCCAGCTGAAAAAGCGCCACCCCGCCCTGCGCAACGGCGACCCGGCCAGCCAGTTTGCGAAGCTGGAGGACGGCAGCCCGAAAGTGTATGCTTTCCTGCGCCGCAAGGCCAAAGCCGCCGTACTCACGGCCGTAAACTTCGATAGTCAGCCCCACGAACTGGCTTTGGGCATCGTGGCCCCAGGCGTGTACCGGGAGCTGTTCAGTGGGCAGGTGCTGCGCATGGGCGCGGGTTCGAAGCTGCTGGTGCCCGCTCATGGCTACCGCGTGTATGAGCGGCTGCCCGATCCGCCCCGTCAGGGACTGTGGTAGCGGGTAGGGCAGCCACTGCCAGTAACCCCGGTGGCTGCGGGTCGTTCTAGCAGCAAAAGCCCTTGCCATGCCTGCCGAAGAACCCCTGCACCCGCACAGCCACCTGTTCCAGGTTCGTCACCCGGAGTGGGCCGCTAATGCCACGATTTATGAAGTAAACCTGCGCCAATTCACGCCGGAAGGCACCTTTCGGGCATTTGAGGCCCACTTGCCCCGGCTGGCGGCTATGGGCGTGAGCATTGTGTGGCTGATGCCGGTGCATCCCATCGGCGAAGTCAACCGCAAGGGCACGCTGGGCAGCCAGTACGCCGTGCAGGACTACCTGGGGGTGAACCCGGAGTTTGGCACGATGGACGATTTGCGGCACCTCGTAGCCGAAGCCCACGCCCTGGGCCTCGAGGTCTTGCTTGATTGGGTAGCCAACCATACCAGCTGGGACAACCCATTGGTAGCCCAGCACCCCGATTGGTACCAGCACGACGCCCAGGGCCAGTTGGTGCCGCCCGTGCCCGACTGGACCGACGTGGTAGCCTTCGACTACGCCCAGCCGGGGCTGCGCCGCTACATGACGGATGCCCTGCTCTATTGGGTGCGCGAAGCTGATATCGACGGCTACCGCTGCGACGTGGCCGGACTGGTACCCACCGATTTCTGGGACGAGGCCCGCCGGGAGCTGGACGAAGTGAAGCCGCTGTTTATGCTGGCTGAGTGGGACGAGCTGTACCCCAGCGGTGGCCTGAGCTGGGAGGAATTCAACTCTGATACCAAGCTGCTGGAACGGGCCTTCAACATGACCTTCGGCCTCCGCCTGCACTATTTGCTCGACCACATTGCCGAAGACAAAAATGCGCTGAGCGACATCGACATCTACCTGGCCGCCGAGCGGGCCAAGTACCCGCCCTCCGTTTACCTGATGCACTTCACCAGCAACCACGACGTGAACAGCTGGGACGGCACCGAGTACGAGCGGCTGGGGCCCCTGGTCCTGCCCTTCGCGGTGCTGATGGTACTGCTGCCCGGCATGCCGCTGGTATACACCGGCCAGGAAGCTGCCCTCAACAGGCGCTTGGCTTTCTTCGACCGCGACCCGGTAAATTGGCAGGATTTCCCGCTCCAGAATTTCTACACGCGCCTGCTACAGCTCAAGCGCCGCCACCCCGCCCTGCGCAACGGCGACCCGGCCAGCGGCTTCCTCCGCCTGGAAAGCGCCCCCGAGCTGTATGGCTTCCTGCGCCTCAAGCAAGATGCGGCAGTGCTTTGCGTCATCAATACCGCGCCGGCTGAGCGTACCCTTGTGCTGCCCGCCACAGCCGCTAGCTCCTGGCTGGATGTCTTCAGCGAAGAGCCGTTGACACTGCGTGCTGAGTTAGAACTGAAGGTGCCGGCCCACGGCTGGCGGGTGCTGGAAAAGCGGCCGACAACCTAACCCACGGGGCAGCGGTTTAGCCACTGAGTTATCAGATCAGCGTTTTCCGCCGGCTCACGGCTTAATAGCTGACAACGTATAACCCATCACGAGAAACTTAACAACCAACAACGTACATGCAACACCGTGAACTGGGCCGCTCGGGCCTGCAAATTGCCCCGCTGGTGCTGGGCGGCAACGTCTTTGGCTGGACGGCCGACCAGGCCACTTCCTTCCGTATTCTGGACGCCTTTGTGGCGGGCGGCGGCAACGCCATTGATACCGCCGACGGCTACTCCGTGTGGGTGCCCGGCCACGTGGGCGGCGAGTCCGAAACCATCATCGGCAAGTGGCTGCACCAGCGCGGCCGCCGCGACGATGTCATCCTGGCCACCAAAGTAGGCTGGGAGGTAAACCCCGAAAACAAGGGCCTGAAAAAGGACTACATCCTCCGGGCCGTGGAAGGCTCCCTCAAGCGCCTGCAAACCGACTACATCGACCTGTACCAGTCGCACAAGGACGACCCTACCACACCGGTGGAGGAAACCCTGGAAGCCTACGCCCAGCTGGTGGAAGAAGGCAAGGTGCGCGCCATTGGGGCGTCCAACTTCTCGGCTGCCCGCTTGCGGGAGTCCCTCGAAGCCAGCGAGAAGCACAATTTTCCGCGCTATGAAAGCCTGCAGCCGCTTTATAATCTCTACGACCGCGCCGAGTTTGAGCGCGACCTGCTGCCGCTGATGCAGGAGCAAAATATCGGCGTGATTCCCTACTACGGGCTGGCGGCCGGCTTCCTCACCGGCAAGTACCGCTCCGAGGCCGATCTGCAGAAAAGCCCGCGCGGAGGCGGCGTTGGCCAGAAATACCTGAACGAAAAAGGCCTACGCATCCTCAAGGCCCTGGATGAGGTAGCTGCCCGCCAGCAGGCCACGCCCGCCCAGGTTGCCCTGGCCTGGATTATCACCCGGCCCGGCCTCACGGCGCCCATTGCCAGCGCCACCAGCCCCGAGCAGGTGACGGAGCTGCTCCGCGCTACCGAGCTGACCCTATCCGCCGAAGACGTGCAGGCTCTCAATCAGGCAAGTGAGTGACTTAGGATAACGGTCATGCTGAGCGAAGTCGAAGCAGCTCTACCGCTTCGTTCGTTGGCTTACGACTGCAACGTCAGCACGCAAGATGCTTCGACTTCGCTCAGCATGCCAATTGCTTGTTAACCGAAAAGCCCGTCATGCCCCAAATCTGCGGCATATGACGGGCTTTTTCGTTGCCTTTACCTACAGCTCATCAGCCAGTACATCCTGGTAGCGAAAGGAGTGCTGCAGGTTTTCCAGGGGCTTACCATCGGCTTCGGCGTAGGGGTAGATGAAGTAATTGAGCGGGGCGCCCTGCTGCCGGGGAGTGAGCGTCAGGTCGCGGCCCCGGGTGAATTCCACGCGGTTTTCGTCGTGGGTGCCGAAGTAGTACTCGCGGCGGGCGGGGTTCTTGGCCGCTTCGGAAGCGTCGATGGGCACCCAGCCGGTTTGAGGGGTGTAGAACTCGGCCCAGCAGTGGTAGCCCTTCACCTCGCCCGAGCCGCGCTCCGGGGGCAGCGGAAAGCCGATGCTGAAGCGGGCCGGAATGCCCAGGGCGCGGCAGTAGCCAATGAACAGGGCATGGAAATCGGTGCAGTTGCCGTGGCGGGCGTCGCAGGCGTAGTAGATGTCGCCGCGGCCCCAGCCCTGACCAGTTTTGTCGTACTTCACGGTAGCCACCACGTGGTTGTAGATGGCGCGGGCCTGGTCGAGCGGCGTTGCAGCGTGGGCCTCGGTCACCACTTCCCGGGCCCAGCGCCGGATCTGGTCGTCGAGGGGCACGAGCCGGTCGGGCGCCAGCCAGCGGGCCGAGTCGGGGTCCTGCATGGGTATGCGGCCGGCAGTGGACTGCGGGGCGCGGTGCTCCCGGCGCGTTACTTGGTAGCGCACGGCCACGGTTACCGGCTGCCTGGGCCGGCGCAGGTGCACATGCAGCAGCTGGTTGCCGTGCTGGCTTGTGGTGAGCGTATGCTTGCCGGGCGAGTCGAGCTGGAGGATCTGCACATCCTGTGCGGAGTCGGAGTGGGCTACGGGCAGCCATACGTCCAGCTGGCGGGTGCCGGGGGGCGCCGCGGGCACGGTGGTCTGGTACTCGAAGATGAACGTGCGCACACGCGGCGCCCCGGCAAACTGGGCGGAGGTGAAATGCGGCAAGCTCATCAACAAAAGCAAAGCCGCCCACAGGCTGCGCCACCGAAAGCAAAGTGAATCCATAGGAATACGAAAACTGGCGCGGTAACCCATCGACAACCTGATCTACACCGCCGCCAACATGCGGCCACCGGCTCAGCAAAGGTACGACCAGGTGCTGCTTTCGTTGCCCTGGCCCAAAGCTCAACCGTAGCGCTGTATAGTACGTTAGCAGCTGCAGTATGCTTCCCGTTTCTTTCGCCGTCTGATTTACCTGCCCGCATGGCTTCCTCCTCCGTTCAGCCATTCGACTGGCAACGCATTCTGCTTTCCGATGAAATGCCGCCGCTGTTCCTGCTGGAAGTGGGGTTGCGCTGCTTTGTTTCCTACCTGATGATTTTGGGGGCCCTGCGCGTGACGGGCCGGCGTGGGGTGCGGCAGCTGTCTATTTTCGAGCTGAGCATCATTCTGGCTCTGGGCTCGGCGGCCGGCGACGCCATGCTCTACCACGATACTCCGCTGCTGCACGCGGCCGTGGTGTTTGGCGTGGTATCGGGGCTGTACCTGCTGTTTAACCGGCTCACCGAGAAGTTCCCGAAGTTTTCCGACTGGCTGGAAGGCGCCCCGGTGCTGCTGGTAGAGGAAGGCGAAATCAATCTGCAGAACTTCAACAAGCAGAACCTGACGCAGAAAGAGCTGTTCGGAGAAATGCGCCAACTGCAGGTAGAGCACCTGGGGCAGATTCGCCGCGCTTATATCGAGGCTACCGGTAACATCAGCCTCTTTTTCTTTGCCGACGAGGACGTGCGCCCCGGCCTGCCCATTTGGCCGGAGCGGCTAACCCAGGAGCGCCGCCGGGTGGAGGAAGCCGGACCCCACGCCTGCTGCCGGTGCGGCCACGTGCAGGAGCTGGCCAAAGGCAGCCTGGCGGAGTGCACCGTCTGCCACCACGATGCCTGGATTACGGCCTGCAACGACCCACGCGTAACTTAACTTGCGAGCTGCTATCCTGCTTTCATTTTGCGCCTATGCTGCCGCTGCTTCACGTCCATCACATTGCCCTCATCTGCTCCGACTATGCCGTTTCCAGGCGGTTCTATACGGAGGTGCTGGGGCTGCGCATCCTTCGGGAAGTGTACCGGGCAGAGCGACAGTCGTGGAAGCTGGATCTGGCGCTGGGCAGCCAGTACATTATCGAACTGTTTTCTTTTCCCGAGACGCCCCCGCGCCTTTCCCGGCCCGAAGCCGCCGGCCTGCGCCACCTGGCCTTCGCCGTAGCCGATATCGAAGCCACCGTACGGGCACTGACGGCGCAGGGAGTAACTGCCGAGCCGCTGCGGACGGATGAGTTTACCGGGCGGCGCTTCACCTTCATTCAGGACCCCGACGGGCTGCCACTGGAATTCTACGAGGTGTGAGCGGCCCGGCAAAAAACAACGCCCCGGCCTATTGGCCGGGGCGTTGTGGGTATCCATCAACTGGCCCAAAGTTAGTCCTGATGGCCGGGACCTAGTGGAAGCGGTAGGCTCCGCCCAGGCGCAGTACGCGCATGTAGGCCTCATTCACGCCGCCTACCCAGCCTTCTTTGTAGTTGCTGAGTCCGTGGGCGTAGCTGGCCGTCAAGCTCAGCGGCCCCCGGCTCAGGGTCAGGCCGGCGCGCAGCCGAGTATCCCAGAACTGAGTGGCACGGTCGCGGTTGGTTTCGAGGTCGGTGCCATTGAGGGTGTATTGCGCCTTTTCCCGGCAGGCCAACTGGCGCGCTATTTCCATGCCTACCGTCATATCCAGCGCTACCTCGCCCATGCGCAGCCGCTGGCCCAGGTAGGGGTTCAGGCTGATAAACTGATTGTTGAGGTGAGCTTCGCCTTCCACCTGGTTGAAGGGACGCAGATTCGTATTGACCCCGGTAATCCGCACGGCGGGGCGCAGCAGATCGTAGCCCAGCTGGGCGCCCAGCAGCAACCCGCGCCGGCCCACAAATTGGCCCTGCACCGCCGCCCCGTAGGAGAGCCCCCAGCGGCGGCCGTAGGGGTTGTTGGTGTACGAGGCCTCGGGCCTGCTGTCGTTTACGTTGATGGCGGAAGAGCTTTCGGCCGAAGCGCCCCGGAAAGCGGCCACGCCCGTAGTAATCTGTCCCGACCATTCGACTTGCTGGGCGGAAGCCAGCAGCGGCAGCAGCAGCAGGGAGGCAGTGAGAAGAAGTGGTTTCATAGCGGTGGTTTAGTAAGAGGATTCCGGAAGCGGCCATTTCGTTGCATAAGCCGCTGGAATAGGCGGGTTTCGGTTTGAAATCGTAGAACGGGCCGCCGCCGGCTTGCCCTTATTTGCCCGCCGCGTTCTACCTTGCCCCCATCATGCCCGAACCTCGCACACCGCTTCCCTACCTTATCATCGATTTTGACAGCACATTTACCCAGGTAGAAGGCCTGGACGAGCTGGCCGATATTGCCCTTACCGGTCAGCCCAACCGGGAGGAAGTGGTGGGCGCCATCCGGGCCCTCACTGACCGGGGCATGAGCGGGGAGCTGAGCTTTTCGGAGTCCCTGAAGCAGCGGCTGGCGCTGCTGCCGGCCCGGCGCGAGCATATTGGTCTGCTGGTGGAGCGACTGAAAGGCAAGGTATCGGAAAGCATCCGGCGCAACCGCGGCTTCTTCGAGCAGTTTCCGGGGCGGGTGTACATCGTGAGCAGCGGCTTCCGGGAGTTTATCGAACCCGTTGTGGCCGAGTTTGGCATCGACGCAGCCCACGTGCTGGCCAACACTTTCACCTTCGACACCGATGGCCGCATTACGGGCTTCGACACCGAAAATGTGCTCAGCCGCGACGGGGGCAAGATCCTGCAGCTGCGCCAGCTCGACCTCAACGGCCCCGTGTACGCCCTCGGCGACGGGTACACCGACTACCAGATCCGGGAGGCGGGCCTGGCCGACCGGTTCTACGCCTTCACCGAAAACGTGCACCGGGCGTCCGTAGTAGCCCGCGCCGACGAGGTGCTGCCTTCCTTCGACGAATTTCTCTACCAGAACAAGCTTCCGATGACCCTCTCGTACCCCAAAAACCGCATCCGCGTCCTGCTCCTCGAAAACCCCGATCCGCGCGCCGCCGAGCTGTTCCGCCAGGAAGGCTACCAGGTGGACACCGTGCCCGGCGGCCTCGACGAAGAAGAACTGATTCAGCAGATTGAAGGGGTAAGCATTCTGGGTATCCGCTCCAAAACCCAGGTAACGCAGCGCGTACTCGACGCCGCCAACCGCCTCATCAGCATCGGCGCGTTCTGCATCGGCACCAACCAGATTGACCTGGCAGGCTGCATGAAAAAGGGCGTGGCCGTGTTCAACGCCCCCTTCTCAAACACCCGCTCGGTGGTAGAGCTGGCCCTGGGCGAAATCATCATGCTGGCCCGCCGCATCCCCGAGAAGAACCCCAAGATGCACCAGGGGACGTGGGACAAGTCGGCTGGGGGCTCGTTTGAAATCCGGGGCAAGAAGCTGGGCATCATCGGCTACGGCAACATCGGCTCCCAGCTCTCGGTGGTGGCCGAGGCCGTAGGCATGCAGGTACTCTACTACGACGTGGCCGAAAAGCTGCAGCTGGGCAACGCCGTGAAAGTGCGCACCCTGCAGGAGCTGCTTCAGCAGGCCGACATCGTGACCCTGCACGTGGACGGCCGCCCGACCAATACCAACCTCATTGGGGCCGCCGAGCTGGCCTTGATGAAGCCCGGCGCCCTGCTGCTCAACAACAGCCGCGGCCACGTGGTGGACGTGCCGGCCTTGGCCGCCGTGCTCCGCTCGGGCCACCTGGGCGGGGCGGCCGTGGATGTATTTCCCTATGAGCCCAAAACCAACCAGGAAAGCTTCGAGAGCGAGCTGCGCGGCCTGCCCAACGTGCTGCTCACGCCCCACATCGGCGGCAGCACGGCTGAGGCTCAGCGCAACATTGCCGAGTTTGTGCCGGAACGTATCATGCAATATGTGAATACCGGCAACACCCAGCAGAGCGTTAATTTTCCCAACATCCAGCTGCCCGAGCAGCAGGCCCACCGCCTCATCCACATTCACCACAACGTGCCCGGCGTGCTGGCCCGCATCAACAACGTACTGGCTCAGCACCATGTCAACATCCTCGGCCAGTACCTGAAAACCAACGAGCACATCGGCTACGTCATCACCGACATCGACAAGGAATACGAGCAAGAGGTTATCGGCGAGCTGCGCAAAGTAGAGCACACCATCAAGTTCCGGGTGCTGTACTAGACCTCCTCCAGCGGGCCTCAAAATCTTATGAAAGCCTTGCCGATTATAGGACTTCTAGGTCTTGCGCTGGTGGCAGCAACTGTCGTCTGGCTGCTGCAGAAACCTCCGTCTGTGGCCTTTGATACTACGGCTGAACAGCTTTATCAACGCCATGTGCTTACCGCAGCCGGGCGCGATGAGCTGCTGCGCCGTATGCGCCTGGGCTTGCTGAAGTATGAGCGGACCGACCCCATTCAGCAGACCACGCAGGAGCATCACGTAACCAACCAAGCCACTATCCTGGCTTTCTGCGCCGAGGCTTTTCAGGCAGAATTCAGCTACCGAACTCTCCCCTCGGAAACCGATGACAGGGAGATGAACGAGTACCTCAGTGACATTTACATTGCCGGCCAAGCCCTTGCTCCTCCTGATAGCGCGACTGAAGCCAAACAACAAGCGGCCCTAGACCAGCAGGCAAAGGAGTTGGCCCGCTTCAACGGCGACACCGCCGCCTTACTGCGCTGGCAGTATGAGCAGCTTCCGGCCCGCCTAAAAATAGAAGATGCTGTTCCCACAGAAGATTCTGTGCTCTTGCAAGGCTGGACTATCTATCCGCCGCTGGGCGGTGGGCCTGGTACGCAGCATTGGATTAGTGAGCGGCGCAGCGTATTCGGCAAAACCCGCACCCGCACGGCCGACGACTTGCTGGCGCTACAGCTAATAACAACAGCCGTTCACCAGCAGATTCGGCAACAATTGCAGCAAGGCGAGTTGCAAACAGAAGCGCAGGTATGTCAAACCGCTGCCGAACTGATGCAGCGCCGGGCTACATATGCCCAAGACCAAATCCGGCAAGGGCACTGGCTCGACCAGTTGGAGAAAACAGGGCAGCTGAGTCCGGCGCAACGACAGCAACTCAACCGGGATACTCGCCCTTATGAGTTAAAAAGCCCGTTTGAAATCGTGGGATACTGCAAGCAGGGCCGCATACTCGACCTGCGGAATCTACCAAGGGCGCCCCAGAAGCTGTATCCAGCATTGTTTGCGCATGTGCAGAGCTTGCTACCGGATTTCCAGTACAATGACTTGCAGGTGACAACTCAGGCGCACAATGATGGCACCGATCTACTGCGGCAAGAAACAACCCTTCGCTTTCAGGCCCACGGAAGGCACTACGAAAACACTTTCTTGCAAAGCTACCGGCGCAAGGATGGTACAGAGCCTGCTGCTCCCACAGGCGCAGAGGTGGGCGAAGCTTTTCACTATAGCATCAACCAGTGGCTGGCAGACCAAAACTCGCCTTTGCGTCTCTACTTAGCCCACACACCCGACGCTCAATCGGTGTACGGCAATGAGCGACTGGGTCTATTGATTATGACTGCGCAGCAACGTGAGCTATGGGGCACCGGCAGCTATTTCCTATCCCAGGAATCACACGACAACCGCTATAATTCAGCCAGCGTTGAGAAACTGCTGGATTGGTACACCACCTTGGGCCTGTTCTCCCATTTATCTGCGGCCGAAAAGACCCAGGGCCGCCAAGCCGCCTTGAGCGGGCTCCAGACCAGTGTGGCTGAAGTCTTGCTCAGTTATCCGAAAGTTATATATGCATTCGATTGGGAGTCAGCAAATCCGCCTTATCCTTACGCGGCGCATACCCAGGCTTTAGCTGCTATCTCCCGCGGCCTATTCGTACCGACTGCTATACAGGATGGCTTCGGCACCAAGTTTCCGACTCAACCGACCATTCCCTATAGCTTTTGGTTGAATGGACACTTTTACCGAACCAAGCTTACGGTGCATTCTGATTGGTTGGATAGCAAATTTATTGATCTGATAAATCACGCTTTAAGTGCGCAGAAGCAGGCGGGAAAGTTCTACCCTTGCCTGGATGGCGAAGGGTATATATTTCTGACTCCTGCGCAACATACGCTATTGCTTCAGCGCCAACCTGAGCTGTTTAAAACTCCTCATGAACAGACGGAAGAACTACCTTTCTAAAAATTTATCTAGCCCTACATAAATGCTTTCACTAATCCCTAACGTTAAGGCGCATATTTGCTATACTATTATCTACCGCCGATGATTCGCCTTCTTTACAGAAGAAGCACATGCTCTTTACCGAGCAAAGTATACTTTATATGTATATGATACCCATCACCCTGCTTCTCAGCCTGCCTCTACTGGCTTCCAAGCCACACTACGCGGCCTTACCCGCGTGGGCGCAGACCCAGTGGCAGCAGCAAAAGCTTGATCAAACGTTCAGCCGCAGCAACTACCTGCACACTGCCTTGCTGCAGGCTGACTTCAACGGGGACGGAAAAGTAGATGTGGCCATACCCGTAGTCCGGCGCGTTACCGGCAGCCAGGGCGTTATTATCTTCCACCAGGGACAGGCCGCGCCGTTCATGATTGGTACTACCAGCAACCCGACTGATGAGCTTCCAAAAGGAAGCTTAGCTTGGGCTACTCAGTGGAAGATTTTCACCAAGCGGAAGACGTACGAGGTGTATCTAGACAAGCAGGAAACCCTGCGGGAACGTCCTGTTACCTTGCGCTACTCGGCCATTGAATTTTCGGATGGCGAGAAAGGCGGCATTCTGTACTGGACGGGCACCCATTACCGGTGGCTGTACCAAAGCTGCTAAAGCCGCTCCCGCACCTGGGTCAGGATTCGTTCCATCTCGTTGCGCACGGCCGTGTCGTCGCCGGGGATGTTGTTGTTCAGGAAGCTGAAGGCCAGCACGCGACCTTTGCGGGTGCGCAGGTAGCCCGTCAGGTTGTGGATGTTGGTGAGGGTGCCGGTTTTGCCCCAGAGCCAGAGGCCGCGCGGGTCGCGGTAGCGGCGGCGCAGGGTGCCCTGGCGCCCGCCGGCGGCCAGCAGGTCGAACAGGCGCTTTTCGGGTACTTCGCGGTGCAGCTTCAGGAGCAGGGCGGTGAGGGTGCGGGGTGTAGTCAGGTTCAGGCGCGACAGCCCGGAGCCATCCACCCAGCGCAGCGTATCGGGCAAATCCGTGAGGAGCTGGCGCTGCACCTGCCGGATGACGCGTTCCGTGCTCAGGGAATCGGCACCCAGCTGCGTGGAGCACATCAGCAGCAGCTGTTCAGCCAGAAAGTTGTCGGACACCCGCAGCATGCGCCGGTACAAGGAATCCGCGCGTAGACCGTTTATGGTTTGCATATCGGCCCCAACAAAACCCGGCTGCCAGGGCAGCTGCCCCACATTTTTGCGTAGGGTATCCTGCAGCAGCGAGGACAGCAGGCCGGTGCTGGTCCGGAAAGGTGTTTCGTCAATCCAGCTTTTCTGGCTGGGCAGCACGAAAAAGCGGTTTTCCAGTACGGCCCGCCGCACATGATCGGAGGTGCTGTGGTACTGGGCCGGGGCCGGCTCCACGCTGGCCGTAAACACGGCTGGCAGCACCCGCGGCTGACTTTGGCCAGCGCGGGCGTAGAAGCGCACGGTGTTGCCGTAGATCGGAAAAGGGCCGCGCTCCGGCTGGTAGTAGTAATTGTAGTCGTCCCAGCTCCAGCCCGGCCCGAAGGTATCCACGCACGGAATGGGCATGTAGAACAGCTTTTCGGGGCGGCTTTGCAGAAACCGGAAGGCCCGACCGGAGGGCACGTCGCCGTGCAGCAGGGTAGGGTCGCCGGTGCCCCAGAAGATCAGGGAGTCGTGGCGCACCACGTAGCGCAGGCTGGGCAGGGAGTCGGGCAGCAGGTGCAGGCCCGCATAGAAGCTGAACAGCTTCATGGTGCTGGCTGGCACGAAGTAGTCTTCTTCGTTGAGCTGGTACACCCGCTCACCCGTGGCTACGTCTACCAAGCTCATGCCCACGTGGTGCTGCTGTAGTACCGGTGAGCGGCTGATAAGCTTATGCAGCCAGTGCGGCCCGCGCCGCAAAGCCACTTCGGCCTCGGCGTTTTCGTCACCGGAAGCGTTAGCCGGGCCACAAGTGAAGACAAGTGCAAACAGGAGAAGCAGATACAGGCGGCCCATGGCAGAGTGCGCCCGTTTATAAGCTTAGGCGCTGGCTGTTTGTGCATTCAGCACGCCTAATTAAAGCTTTACTTTAATAAAATGTCAAGTATTGATTTCGCAATACTAGTTATTATATCTGTATATCAATTAGTTAAGTATTAAAATAATTTTTCAAAAATACAGAAAGATCAGTTGATATGGTCACAGAAGCGTCATATGAAGTCAAGCTACTCTGCTCTCGGTAGCTACCGTAACCGTTTCTAGAACAGGGTAGAGACGCATACTTGCGTCTGCTTATCTGCACCGGCTGCTGTTCAACAAGGAGACGCAAGTATGCGTCTCTACAACCTCAATACACTGGTTCCAGAATTTGTCATAGAACCCCACTCCCCTACCCTGCTGCTATAGCATCTGTGGGGCGTATTGGTCGAGGCTGACAGGTCAACCTTTTCCCGCCGTGCCGGGTAAACCAAGTAGCAACGTTCAGCAGATGACATTCTAGGAAAGCAGGTAATACTGTCATTCCCCGTCGTCTGCTTACCCTGGCCCTACACGTTACCTCAATACCAACGCCCTTCTTCTCCATGGCCCTCACCAACGAACTATTGAATACCGTCCTGCGCCACGCCGGGCAGGAAGTGTCGCGCAAGGAGTTTCTGAGCTTGGCCGGGCGCGGGCTGGCCGTGGGCGTGGCGGCTACCACGCTGGCCAGCTGCCAGTCGGGCACCCCGGATGCCAAGGCGGCCGACGCCACGCCGACCACAGGCACACCGGCCTCGGAAGTAGAAGCTACCACCTATACCGCGCCGGGCGGGCAGAAAGTACCGTCGTCGGAGGCCGTGTCGCCGCCGGCCAAGGTGCCGGCCGATGCCAGCAAGCCGATTGAGCTGGAAGCGTGGAAATCGGATGTGGACCCCAAATCGGGACCCGTGCCAACGCCGCTGCCGCCGGATAAGCGAGTGGGCTATGCCTTGGTGGGTCTGGGGCATCTTACCCTGGAAGAGTTGCTGCCGGCTTTTGGAGAGTGCAAGAAGTCGAAGCCGGTGGCGCTGGTGAGCGGCTCGCCCGAGAAGCTGAAGAAGGTTGCCGCGCAGTACGGTATCAAGCCCGAGAGCTGCTACAGCTACCAGGACTACGAAAAGCTGAAGGACAACCCCGAGGTGCACGCCATCTACATTGTGCTGCCCAACTCCCTGCACGCCGAGTACGTGATTCGGGGCGCCAAAACCGGCAAGCACATCCTCTGCGAAAAGCCCATGGCCAACTCGGCCCGGGAGTGCGAATTGATGATTGACGCCTGCAAAAAGGCCAACGTGAAGCTGATGGTGGCTTACCGCATTCAGTATGAGCCCTACAACCGGCAGGTGCGCCAGATGATTCGGGATGCCAAGTTTGGGAAGGTGAAATACATCCAGACCCAAAACAGCCAAAGCTCAGCCAATCCCGACCACTGGCGCCACAAGAAAGCCCTGGCTGGGGGCGGCGCCCTGCCCGACATTGGGCTGTACTGCCTGAATACCTCCCGCTTTGTGCTGGGCACCGAGCCCACCGAGGTGTTTGCCTACAGCCACAGCACGCCCGGCAACCCGCTGTTCAAAGAAGTAGAGGAAATGATGAGCTGGCAGATGCGCTTCCCCGACGGCGTCATCGTCAACTGCATCACCCACTACAACACCCACGACTCGCGGTTCTACCGCGTGAATGCCGAGCGCGGCTGGCTGCACCTCGACAACGCCTACGCCTATCAGGGCCAGCGCCTGCAAACCTCCCACGCCGAGGGCAAGGTCAAAATACAGAACCAGATTACCCTACCCACCAAAAACCAGTTTGCGGCCGAAATGGACCACTTTTCGGAGTGCATCCTGGAAAACAAGCAGCCCCACACGCCCGGGGAGGAAGGCCTGCAGGACCACCGCATCATGGAAGCCATTTACCAGTCGGCGCGGGAAGGACGGCCGGTGAAGCTCACCGCCGTGAAAGGCCCGGATGCCTTCCGCGGCCCTGAGCCTAAGGAGGCGTAGCCGAAGGGGCGGTTAAACCTTTAAAGCGTCATGCTTGGACTTCGCTCAGCATGATGGTCGTTTGGACTCTGGCGCTTTTCCTCTCAAGCTCTTACACTAGATTTCTGAACGGTGTATCAGGAATGTAGAGACGCATATTTGCGTCTTCCTGTTGAACAACAGCTGTTGCAGAAGAGGAGACGCAAATACGCGTCTCTACATTCTTCGATGAACTGCTACAGCACGGGTTACACTGCGCTAAACTCGCGTCGGCGAGGATAGCTGTTGTTTTTTACTTAGAGCGTGTTTGGGAATTTATGAAAACGTCGTTTCTGTCATGCTGAGCCTGCCGAAGCATCTCTACCGCTTCGTTGAAAAAGCCCCAAACGAAGCGGTAGAGATGCTTCGGCAGGCTCAGCATGACGTTCTTTTCAAATTCCCAAACACGCTCTTATAGTATACTTCGCCATTGCATTCGTAATAGAATCTATACCTGCCCTTTTGGTTAGCAACATCCAAATAGGTTTTGTCCTTAATTTTGACTACAGTATCACCGGCCTGAATCCTTCTCCCATGTTTACCAAAGATTAAATACCATCCGCTGATATCAGTATATACGACTCTTTCTTTAGAAATAACATTATATCCAACTAGCCTAAAGTCTCGGCTGAACTCCGGAGTTTCAGCTACAATCATATTTATCGAGGTATATTTAAAACTATCAACAAGAGAGTTGCAATCTACATTGCAGGAAGTTAACACAAGGAATACAAAAAAGATATTTTTCATCATAACTCAATTAAAATTATCAATGAAATATTACCGAAAATAAACCAATTTATTGTTTATTCTTAATCAATTCTTACTTTTCTCTTCTACCACCTCAATCTCGCCTTGCCAAAAGCAAGCGACAATATGTTCCATATAAGGATCAACCGCTGTCGTATTCAAACACCATTGCCAATCCACAATATCTTCATTAGAAGGCATGACTAACTTTTTGCCATTCCCGAATTCAAGTGTCAAATTATATAGATCATCCAGCTGTATATCTATAACTATAGCGGTTTCGTGAACGGTGTAGCTGCTTTTACACAAGATACGTACCGCGTTGTATGCAAGCCTATTCTTTGGATTTGCGCCAGCGCGTGGCGCAGGCGCTGGCCGAGCCGGGTGCCCGGCAGGCGCAGGTGGCGGCCCGCTTTTGCGTGAGCCTGGCCTTCGTGGGCAAACTGCTGCGTCGGCAGCGGCACACCGGTTCGCTGGCGGCGCTGCCCGGCCGGGGCGGGCCGCCGCGGTGCCTGGACGCGACGGCGCAGGCCTGGCTGGTGGCGCAGGTCGGGCGCCAGTCGGACGCGACGCTGGCCGAGTTGCGCGACGCGCTAGCGGCCGACACGGGGCAGCGGGTGAGTGTGGGCGTCATCTGGCGCGTGCTGGACGAGCACGGGCTACGCCGCAAAAAAAGCCTGCACGCCACCGAGCGTGACACGCAACGCGTGCACGAACTGCGGCGCCAGTAGGTGGAAACAGTGAGCGCGCGCGGCGACGTGCACCGGTTTTACTTTCTGGACGAGACCGGTCTGCGCCTAGATTACACGCGGCGTTACGCGCGGGCCGTGGGCGGCCGGCGCGCGGGCGGGGCCGTGCCGCTGCGGCGCGGTAAGAGCCTGACGCTGATCGGGGCGCTGGGCGTGCGCGGGCTCAAAGCCGTGCAGGTGCTGGATGGAGCGTTAGACCAGCGCAGATTCGCCTTCTACATCAGCCAAGTGCTGGGTCCGCAACTGCGCCGCGGCGACGTGCTGGTGCTCGACAACCTGCCGGTGCATAAGCTCGGCGGCTTGCAAGAGGAACTGGCCCGGCGCGGCGTCGAGGTGCTGTTTTTGCCGCCCTACTCGCCCGACTTTGCCCCCGTTGAGCAGGCCTGGAGCAAGCTCAAAACCAAGCTCCGTCAGGCCCAAGCCCGTACCCGCCAGGCGCTGGAGCAAGCGTTGCAAACCGCCATCGACTGGATTACCAGCCGCGACGCCAAAGCCTGGTTTAACCACTGCGGCTACCACGTACACCGTTCATGATTCCGCTATATATTGCCGCATACATGCAGATACTACAGCACATTTACTAACGTTTTCCTTGTCAATAGCCTTTTGAAATGGCTCATAGTTGCTTTGCAGCCATTGATTCAACACCAATTCATCATCTGATATAATATTTTGAGTAACAAGATAGTAATCTCCAAAACACAAACTCCAGTTGTCTCCAATACTAAACCATGAGATAAAATTATTGCAAAGGGCTTCTTTCAGTATCTCTAATGCTTTCATGCTTCATACAAAGAGTCATTTACGACAGGCTGTTGAATCGCCAGCACCGTTGCTCCCCACTGTAATACTACCAAAGAAACCCAGCCTACGCAACCACGCTGCCTAGGCTCTCCTCCACCAAACTCCACCCCGTATAGCCCGCCACCCAACTCTTTACCGTACCTTTGGCTCCCGTTATGCCAGACCGAAATACCACTCTCCCGGCTGCAACGGCCAAATTCATTTTCGTAACGGGCGGGGTGACCTCGTCGCTGGGCAAAGGCATCATCTCGGCCTCCCTGGCCAAGCTGCTGCAAGCCCGCGGCTTCCGCGTCACCATCCAGAAGTTCGACCCCTACATCAACATCGACCCCGGCACGCTCAACCCCTACGAACACGGGGAATGCTACGTGACCGACGACGGGGCCGAAACCGACCTCGACCTGGGCCACTACGAGCGGTTCCTGAACACGCCCACCTCCCAGGCCAACAACGTGACCACCGGCCGCATCTACGACACTGTGATTCGGCGGGAGCGGGAAGGCGCGTTTCTGGGCAAAACGGTGCAGGTAGTGCCCCACATCACCGACGAAATCAAGCGCCGGATGCTGCTTCTGGGCCAGGATAACCGGTTCGACGTGGTGATTACCGAAATCGGGGGCTGCATCGGCGACATCGAGAGCCTGCCCTTCGTGGAGGCCGTGCGCCAGCTGCGCTGGGAGCTGCCGCCCAACGATTCGCTCGTAATTCACCTCACCTTGCTGCCTTACCTGAAGGCGGCCGGGGAGCTGAAAACCAAGCCCACCCAGCACTCGGTGCGTGACCTGCGCGAGGCCGGCCTCCAGCCCGACATCCTGGTGTGCCGCTCCGAGTACCCCATTCCGCCCGACATGCGCCGCAAGATTGCGCTGTTCTGCAACGTCAAAATCAACTCCGTCATCGAAAGCCTCGATGCCGACTCCATCTACTCGGTGCCGCTCCTGATGCTGAAGGAGCAGCTCGATGAGCGGGTTATCAAGAAACTGAAGCTGACCGGTGGGGCCGTGCATCCCGACCTCGAAGCGTGGAAGGACTTCCTGGGCCGCCTGAAAAACCCTACTGAGGAAGTCACCATTGCTCTGGTAGGCAAGTACGTGGAGCTGCCCGATGCTTACAAGAGCATCAACGAGGCCTTTGTGCACGCCGGCGCCCACAACGAGTGCAAAGTGACGGTGCGCAGCATCCAGAGCGACCATATCAACCCCGACAACATTGCCCAGCTGCTGCACGGTGTGGACGGGGTACTGGTGGCCCCCGGCTTTGGGGAGCGGGGCTTCGAGGGCAAGATTGAGGCGGTGCGCTACGTGCGCGAAAACCAGATTCCCTTCTTCGGCATTTGCCTGGGCATGCAGGTAGCGGTGGTGGAGTACGGCCGCCACGTGCTGAACCTGCCCGGCGCCAACTCCACTGAAATGGACGCGCAGACGCCCAACCCCGTCATTGCCATGATGGAGGAGCAGAAAAACGTAACCCAGAAAGGCGGAACCATGCGCCTGGGCGCCTACGACTGCGAGCTGCGCAAGGGCTCAAAGGCGGCCAAAGCCTACGCCCGCAACCACATCAGCGAGCGGCACCGCCACCGCTACGAGTTCAACAACGCCTACCTGGAGCAGTACGAAGCCGCCGGCATGGTGGCCTCGGGCCGCAACCCCGAAACCGGCCTGGTAGAGGTAATTGAGCTAACGAACCACCCCTGGTTTGTGGCCGGCCAGTTTCACCCCGAACTGAAAAGCACTGTGCAGAACCCCCACCCGCTGTTCGTGCGCTTCGTGAAAGCCGCCATCCAGCACCGGAAAGTCTGAGTTAATGTGCTAATGTGTTGGAATGTGCTGATGTGCTAATGAATGATGTGAAAAACGGGTCATTGCGAGCGAAGCGAAGCAATCCGTCCTGAGCAACTTACCGAACACTCTTCTACCAGAAAGCCCTTATTCGTGTGTAACGAGTAAGGGCTTTTCACGTCTCAGGGTTCAGCACGGTGTTCAGGACGGATTGACGCCGCTTTATACGCGGAATGTCCTTCGTCCTCGCAATGACAGGCGGCGGGCTTTTCACCTTTCAGGGCTTGTTACATTGCCCAGGACGGATTGCTTCGCTACGCTCGCAATGACACATATCCCCTTTAGCACATTACCCACATTTCAACACATTAGCACATTCCCTAAAATATTCGGCCGACAACTACGACCTTTGCGGAAGATTCGCCGGGCTTTGGTCGGGCGGGCCCAGCTACTTTTTTGCCTTACCCTCTTCCTGATGGATAGAAATTCAGCAACCGGCGCCTTTTTGATTGCGGCCGTGTTCATCGTGTACCTGTTTTTCTTTAAGCCGACGCCGCCCGACGAAAAACCCGCTGCCACTCCTGCTGCCACGGCCAAAGCGGCCGCTGCGCCTGCCCCCGCTCCGCTCGACTCGGCCGCTGCCGCCCGCAAGCTGGGCGCCTTTGCCGCCGCTGCGGCCACGGATACCGCCGCCAGCCAGACGCAGCTGCAAAACGACAACCTCACCGTCACCTTCAGCTCGAAAGGCGGACGCGTGCAGGCCGTGCGGCTGAACAAGTATAAAACCTTCTTCGGACAGCCGCTCGATCTGCTGGATGCCCGCAGTTCCTCGCTCGACGCCAGCTTCCGCACCCTCGACGGCAAAACCGTAAAGCTTTCGGACCTGAACTTCCAGCCCTCGGCCGCACAGGCTTTCACGGAGGGCAAAAAGCAGGGCCAGCGCCTCACCTTCACGGCCCAGGTGGCCGGCGGCCAGATTGAGCAGGTGTATTCCCTGCCCCAGGATTCGTACGAGGTAGGCTATGATCTGCGCTTTGTAAACCTGCAGAACGCCGTGGCCCAGCAGCCGCTCACGTTCACTTTCCTGGACAATGTGCGCCAGACCGAGCAGGATGCCAAGCAGAACCGCAACCACGCCACCATCAACCACTACCTGGCCTCCGACGACCACGGCGCGCTAAGCGAAGCCTCCGAAAGCCCGGAGGAGCTGGTAGTAAACGAGCCCGTGAAGTGGGCTGCCCACAAGCACGACTTCTTCGTGGCCGGCCTCATTGCCGACGGCACGCCATTCTCGACCGGCAAGTTTGCCTCTACGGTGAACCTGGCCGACTCAACCTACCTCAAAACCCTGACCTCCACGCTCACCCTGCCCATTGCCGATGTGCAGAACGGCAAGGCGCACTTCCGCTACTTCTTCGGCCCCAACTCCTTTAGCCTGCTGAAGGAAGTGACCCCTGATTTCGACCGCAACGTGTACCTGGGCTGGGGCTTGTTCCGCTGGGTAAACCGCTTTGTGGTGCTGCCGGTGTTTCATCTGCTGGAGCAGTTCATTTCTTCCTACGGCGTCATCATTGCCATTCTGGTGGTGCTCATCAAGCTCGTGACCTGGCCGCTGACGTACAAAACCTACGAAAGCCAGGCCCGCATGAAAGTGCTCAAGCCGGAAATCGACGAAATCAAGGAGAAGTACCCCGACGACCAGATGAAGCAGCAGTCGGAGACGATGAAGGTGTACCAGTCGGTGGGCGTGTCGCCGCTGAGCGGGTGCGTGCCCATGCTGCTCACGATTCCGATTCTGTTTGCCATGTTTCAGTTCTTCCCCAACGCCATTGAGCTGCGCCAGCAGCCTTTCCTGTGGGCACGGGACCTGAGCACCTACGACGACCTGATCAAGCTGCCGTTCGAAGTACCCTTCCTGGGCCGCCATCTCAGCCTGTTCACCTTGCTGATGACGGTTTCGACCCTGGCCATGACCTACCAGAGCAACCAGACGAACACGGCCATGCAGGGGCCTATGAAGTTCTATAGCTACCTGATGCCGGTCATCTTCCTGTTTGTGCTGAACAGCTTCTCGGCCGGTCTCACGTGGTACTACCTGGTATCGAACGTGGTGACGCTGGCCCAGCAGGCCATTACCCGCCGCTTCGTGGACGACAAAAAAATCCGCGCCCAGCTCGACGCCAACAAAGTCAAGAACAAGGACAAGAAGCCCGGCGGCTTCCAGGCCCGCCTGGCCGAGGCCATGAAGTCGGCGCAGGAAAAGGATTCGGAGGCCCGCAAGCCCACCCGCCGCAAATAACCGGCTGACCCTTTACCCGAAACGCCTTTTTGCCCGCGCAGAAAGGCGTTTCGCTTTTTACACTCATCATGAAGTGGTTTGCGAAAATGCGGTAGGGTGCGGGACTTGTCCCCGCCCGTCGTTGCACGAGTACGCTCGAACGGCGAGGCCGACGGGCGGGGACAAGCCCCGCACCCTACTTGATGACGGGTACAATACAGTCATGCTTCGGCTCGGCTTGTAGCAAAAGGTCGTTTTTTTCCGACTCAAACCGTTGCCTGCGCTACTTTTACCGGCAGGTCAAAACTCCGGTCTGGTTTTTGGCAACTGCGCCGACGTATCTTCCTTCCGCTTCTCTATGCGCCTTCTTGCTTTCTCCCTGCTGACTTTCCTGCTAAGCGGCGCCTGCGCCCAGCGCAGCACCACTGCCGCCCAATCGAACCTTACGGCGCAGGGTACGGCGGCTGAGGCTACCGCCGCGCCGCAAGCCAAGGGGCCGGCGCTTATCTTCCGCAAAACGCCCTGCTTCGGCACCTGCCCGGCCTATACGGCCACCATCTATGCCGATGGCCGCGTGGAGTACGAGGGCCAAAGCAATGTGCCGCTCACCGGCACGCACCAGTTGCGTCTCCCGGCCGATACTGTGGACTACATCCGCCGCGAGGCCGACCGTATCGGGTTTGCCAAGCTGCGGCCCGTATACACGGCCAACATCAGTGACGTACCCTCTACCTACCTGACCATGCCCCAGCCCGATGGCACGATGAAGGAAGTGCGGGTGGACGTGGATGCCCCCGCCGAGCTGACGAAGCTGCTGGAATACATTCACCAGCAGATAAAAAGCGTTGCGGTAGCCAAGAAGTAAGTCTTCGGCCTTCAGCAAGGAAGCCCCGCTGCCAGGTTGGCAGCGGGGCTTTTTCAGTTGAGGCTAACTTAATCTGCTCTTTACTCCTTGCGCACGCGCTCCAGCACCAGTTGGTTCATGGGGTTGGGCGTGAGGCCCTGGACGTTGTTCTGGGTAAGGCGCACCACTTCGTCGTAGTACAGGGCAATAACGGGGCTTTCCTCCACGATAATGCGGTCCATCTGCTGGTAAAGCGCGTAGCGCTTTTGCACGTTCTGCTCGCGGTTGGCCTGCTCGTAGAGCTGGTCGTAGCGGGCGTTGCGGAAGCTGGGTTTTATTGGGGCCGGCCGGGGCGAAGTTCTTGCTGTAAAACAAAGCCAGGTAGTTTTCGGCGTCGGGGTAGTCGCCCAGCCAGCTACGGGTGAAGAAGGCGGCGCGGCCGTTGTCTACCAGCTCGCCGTGGGCCGCGCCCTGGTTTACATCAATGTCGACTTCCACTCCCACTTCGGCCCACTTCTTCTGGTAGTACTCGCAGAACTCCTTGGTTTCAGCCACGGTGTTCAGGCGCAGGCGCAAGGGTTTGCCAGGGCCGTAGCCGGCGGCGGCCAGCAGCTGCCGCGCCTTCTGGGGCTGGTAGGTGTAGCCCGGCACCAGCTGCTGACTGAACGAAGGCAGCGAAGCTGGCACAAAGCCCGAGGAGCCCGGCTTGCCCACGTTGTTGAGAAAATAGGCCAGAAACTCGGGCTTGTTGAGGGCGTAATTCAGCGCCTGACGCACCCGCTTGTCGCGCAGGGCGGGGTTGGCGGCCTCCCCGCGCAGGTTGGCGGGGTCCTGCTGAATGCCGATGTACTCGGTGTTCAGATAAGGTACTTTCTGCAGCCGGAACTTGCCCCGGAAGTCTTCCCGGATGGTGCCGTCGGGGTACATAATCAGGTCGCGGGAGCCGCTGCGGATGCCGCTCAGGAAATCCAGCTTCCCCTGCATGAAGGTGAGGAACTCGGTTTTGCGGTCCTGGATAAAGCTGATCTGCACCGCGTCCAGGTACGGCAGCCGCTGGCCCTGGGCATCCTTTTTCCAGTACGTAGGGTTGCGGTGGTAGATGATGGCGTTGCCCTCGTCCCACTCCCTGAACTGAAACGGCCCGGTGCCTACCGGATGCTCCCGAAAGTCCTTGCCCCACTTCTGCACGGCCTCGCGCGGTACCACGTAGGCGTAAGGCATCGTCAGAATGCCCAGAAACGGAATGAATGGCTCCTTGAGGTGAATGCGCAGCATCGAGTCGTTTACGGCTACGAAAGCCGTGTCGCGCGGCTCGCCCTGGGCATCTTCAATCACCTTGCCCCGAAAAATCCAGCCCCCGGAGCTGGCCGTAGTTTTGTCGAGCAGCCGCTGGAAGCTGTACACGAAATCCGGAGCCGTAACGTGCCTTCCCTTGCCGCCCGCAAACACCTCTGAATCGTGAAAATACACGTCGGGTCGCAGCCAGAAGGTGTAGGTTTTGCCATCGGGCGAAATGGTGTAGCGCCGGGCCACCGAGGGGCCGGGCTTGAGGGAGTCGTCGAGCTCCACGAGGCCATTGTAGAGCTGTGTCACAGCCCAGGTATTGGCCTGGTTGCGGGCAAAGGCCGGGTCCAGCGAGGTCAGGCTTTCGGGCTGATTGTAGCGAAACACGCGGCGGCTGTCGGTGGGCTGCGCCGGCCCGGTGCAGGAAGCCAGGGCAGCAAGTAGCACGAACACAGAACCGGTAGCCGGGCGCAAAGTCGAAAGCATGGGAAAGGCGGAATCACGTATATTTGTAGCAAAGGTACCCGGTCTGGCCGATGCACTGCGCACCCGGTTTGCCTCTTTCCCCTTCGTATGCAGCTTACCTATTTCGGGCACTCGTGCTTTCTGCTGGAAACCGGCGGCAGCCGCCTGCTCTTCGACCCGTTTATTCGTCCGAACCCGCTGGCCAAAGACGTGGACGTAGACGCCATTGAGGCCGACTACCTGCTGCTCAGCCACGGGCACGGCGACCATGTGGCCGACGCAGAGGAAATCGGCAAGCGCACCGGCGCGGCCCTCATCGGCATGTTTGAGCTAGCCAACTGGTTTGGAGCCCGGGGCCTAAACGCCCGCTACGGCATGAACCTCGGCGGCACGCTGCGCTTGCCCTTCGGCACGGTGAAGATGGTGCCGGCCCTGCACTCCAACTCCCTGCCCGATGGCTCCTACGGCGGTCCGGCTGTGGGCTTCGTGGTAGAGTCGGAAGGCAAAACCCTGTACTTTGCCGGCGACACGGCCCTGAGCTACGAAATGAAGACGCTGGCCGAGCAGCACGCCATCGACGTGGCCCTGCTGCCCATCGGTGACCTGTTCACGATGGGCATCGACGACGCGCTGACGGCTGCCCGCTGGGCTGGCGCCCCGCGCGTGGTGGGCATGCACTACGACACCTTCCCGCCAATAGCCCTCAACCACGAAGAAGCCCAGGCCAAAGCCCAGCGCGCCGGCAAGGAGCTGCTGCTGCTGAAGATTGGCGAAACCATTACCATATGAGTTGCCCGTTGTCAGTTGCCCGTTGTCCGTATAGTACCCTAAACGGCAGCCTGCACCCACTGACAACCGGCAACTGACAACTCACGACTGACGAACATGGGAAAAATCATTGCGGTAGCCAATCAGAAGGGCGGGGTGGGCAAAACCACTTCTTCGATCAACCTCGCGGCCTCCCTGGCGGCGCTGGAGTATCGGACCCTGCTCGTGGATGCCGATCCGCAGGCCAACGCCACCTCCGGCGTGGGCTTCGACCCGAAGGATATCCAGAATAGCATCTACGAGTGCATGGTGGACGGCATCAATGCCCAGGACATTATCCTGCAAACCAACGTGCTGCCCCACCTCGACCTCATGCCCTCCCACATCGATCTGGTGGGCGCCGAGGTGGAAATGATTAACCTGCCCAACCGGGAAGAGAAGATGAAAGACGCGCTGCGGCCCCTGGCCGATCAGTACGACTTCATCATCATCGACTGCTCGCCTTCCCTGGGCCTCATCACGGTGAATGCCCTCACAGCCGCGCACTCCGTCATTATTCCGGTGCAGTGCGAGTACTTTGCCCTCGAAGGCTTGGGCAAGCTGCTGAATACCGTCAAAATTATTCAGAGCCGCCTAAACGAGGAGTTGGAGATTGAGGGCATCCTGCTCACGATGTACGATGTGCGCCTGCGCCTCTCCAACCAAGTGGTGGAGGAAGTAAAGCTGCACTTCCAGCAGCTGGTGTTCGATACCATCATTCCGCGCAACGTGAAGCTGTCGGAGTCGCCCAGCTTTGGTATTCCCGTTATTCTGCACGACGCCGAGAGCAAAGGCTCCATCAGCTACCTGAATCTGGCCCGCGAAATCGTGGAAAAGAACTCGGTGGACGCTACGCCAGAAGCTGCCGAGGACAGCGCGGCGTAACTATACTATATAGCGCCCCGGCTCTGGCCGGGGCTTTTTTATGGTTGAGCTTGTGGCCGAATTTTTCCGGCAGCCGCTCACCAAAAAATGTATTTACCGCTCCCATTAGCCCTTTACCGGTTCCTATCCGTAGGATGCTCACCAGTTTCTACCCGTAAGAATTGGGCTGACTAACTGATAAGCAGTAAATTCAGGTCTTCGACGGGAGCTTTTCCGGCCCATCATCTCAAACGTTTCCTTGCTGTGCGTTCTTTAGTACTCTGTTCACTGGTAGCCGGGCTTTGTGTGGTCGACGCGGCGGTAGCAACGGCCGGCGGTGCGCTGGTGGTTTCGGCAGCGCCCGCGCAGGGTGCCGGCACGGGCCTCACGGCCAGCTACTTCAACAATGGCACGCTGGCCGGCTCACCCGCCATGCGCCGCATCGATAAAACCCTGGATTTCCGCTGGGGCATGAACCCGCCGGCCCCGAACATTCCGGCCGATTACTTTTCGATTCGCTGGGAAGGGCTGCTGGCCGCGCCCACCACGGGCACTTACCGCTTTGTGGCCGTGACGACCGATGAGGTGCGCCTGTGGGTGAACGGTCGCAAAGTGCTGGACACCTGGGGCGGCCGCAAAGCCGACAGCGGGGACGGCTTCATTCAGCTGGCAGCCAACGAAAAGACCACGTTCAAGCTGGAATTTGCGGCAGGCGAAGGCGACGCTAAGTTTCAGCTCCAGTGGATGCCGCCCGGCCGCGCGCCCCAGGTTATTCCGACCGGCAATCTGTACCCCAACGGCTCTACCCTGATGCCTGACCCGGAGCCCGGCACGGCCCCGGCGGTAGCCGCCGCAGCTCCAGCGCCGGCCCCGGCCGCCCCGGTCAAGAAAAAGGAAAAGGTAGAGCGCAAGCCCCCGGCGCCCAAAGCGCCCGTGGTAGCGGCGGCTAAACCCGCTCCGGCCCCCGCCAAACCTGCCCCGGAGCCTGCCAAGCCGGTAGCCAAAGCCGAGAAGCCAGTTGCCAAAGCGGAGAAACCGGTTGCCAAAGCCGAAAAGCCCGCTAAGGTTACCCCGCCCCCACCGCCACCCCTGGAGCCGGCCATCTATATTCTGACCTCGCGCACCACGGGCCGACCGCTGGAGGTGGATGACCCTAGCCGCCCTAACATGCGCGCCTACCAGCCGCTGCCCGTGGGCACGGCCGTGGAGCCCAGCACCACGCCGCAGTGGCGCATCGAGAGTCTGAACAATGGCTTCTACCGCCTGATGGTACCCGGCAACAGCCGCGTGCTGGAAGTGCTGGGCAGCTCTACGTCCAACGGTACGCCCATGAATCTGTGGCCTTACTATAGCGGCAACAACCAGATCTGGCGCATCGAGCCTGTGGACAGCGGCTATTATAAAATCATTGCCAAGCACAGCAACAAGGCCCTCACTGCCCGCGACTCTACCGACAGCGGCGTGCAGCAGTGGCGCTACCGCGAAAATGAAAACCAGCACTGGAAGCTGCAGAAAGTAACGCCGCCTAAGACGGACTTTTCGCGCTTAGCAGTAAACCGACCGGGTATCGGCACCAACAACATGAGCATCTACCCCAACCCCAGCAATGGGGTGGCTCAGCTCACTTACACGCTCAAGGAAGAAACGCCCGTAGGCTGGGTGCTTTACAGCCAGCAGGGCGCCGTAGTGCGCGTGTCGGACTACCGGCGCCGGCCAGTCGGGCCCCAGCTTCAGACGCTGGAGTTTACTGATCTGCCCCCCGGCGACTATTCCTTGCACCTCACCGTAGGCACCTCCACCACGCGCCATCAGCTGTCGATCCGGCAGCCCAGCACTACCGCCACCGGGGCCAGCGCCACCGAATAGGCTCAATTCAGCTTTAGGTTTACGTTCCTGCCGGGCCGCATTATCGGGTGATAGTGCGGCCCGGCTTTTTTGCGCCAGCGCCTCCCTAGCTGCCTTAGAGGGTGTTTGGGAATTCAGGCTCGATTAAGGGCCATGGTGATGTTGGCCAGCAAGAGCCAGGCGGCGTGGCTAGCAGGGGTGAATTCGTAATCAACGACTACGCGGCGAAAACAGGCCAGCCAGGCGAAGGTACGCTCCACGACCCAACGCCGGGCCAGCGGCACGAAACCGCGCTGCGTGGGCGGGCGGCTGCTGATTTGCTGAGCCACCCCCAAGCTCAGCAGGTGGCGGGTGAAGCGCCCACGGTAGGCCGCATCGGTGAGCACCAGCTGAAGGCGCCGCGCCCACCAGGGGCGGTGGGGCAGCAAAGCCAGCGCGCTGGTGCTGTCATGGCGGTGGGCCGCGTGCACGTGCGCGGCCCAGATGCGCCCGCCCGAATCAACCAGTAGCTGACGTTTGCGGCCATTGACGAGTTTATGCGCGTCCAGGCCGCGGTGTTCGTAGATACGCGGAGCCAGCTTGACGCTTTGGCTGTCGATGCAAGCCAGCGCCGGGGTAGGTTCGCGGCCGTGTGCCACCCGGTCCAGGGCGTTGACGACCGTGTTGAGTTGCTGCCACAGGCCCAGACGCTGCCAGCGGTAGAAATAGTAGTACACCGCCGTCCAGGGTGGGAACTGCGGGGGTAGCGCCCGCCACTGACAGCCGGTGCGACACACGTAAAGCAACGCATCGAAGACGTGACGCAAACACAGGCGTCGGCGCCGTTGCACAGGCAGCAGCAACTCGATAACTTGCCATTGCGAGTCAGTAAGGGGTTGATAGCCGTCAACCATAAGCCGGAAGGAGCCTAGGAACTCCCCCGGCAACTTACTGACTCGCTTTTATTTACTCCCTACCCAATTCCCAAACACCCTCTTAGGCAGGGTGCTTTCAGCCGACGTCAACAAAATTTCCTGACCTTCCCCGGCGTTTATGTATTTTTGAATCCTGCTTTTGCCCGAAGTTGGGCGAAAGCGCATTGCAGGTATGTCAGAGAAACCCGAAGAGAAGTCGACGCCGGCAGCGGCCCCGAAGCGTAAAATTGGTGGGCTGGGCCGGGGCCTGAATGCCCTGATTGAAGGCAGCTACGAGAAAAAGAGCGAGCGGCTGGTGTCGCACCCCGTCAACTCGGTGGGGCTGATTCCGGTGGGCCAGATCCAGGCCAACCCCTATCAGCCGCGCACTCACTTCGACCAGGATGCCCTGCAGGAGCTGGCCGAAAGCATCAAGGTGCAAGGCATCATTCAGCCCGTAACGGTGCGCCAGACGGGCACCAACGCCTATCAGCTCATCAGTGGGGAGCGGCGCCTGCAGGCCTCCAAGCTGGCCGGTCTGGATGCCATTCCGGCTTACATCCGCAAGGCCGACGACCAGCAGATGCTGGAAATGGCCCTGATTGAGAACATTCAGCGCGAAAACCTCAACGCCATTGAAATTGCCCTCAGCTACCAGCGCCTAGTGAGCGAGTGCAACCTCAAGCAGGAAGAGCTGGGCGACCGGGTAGGCAAAAACCGCTCGACGGTGACCAACTACCTGCGCCTGCTCAAGCTCCCGCCCGATATTCAGATTGGCCTGCGCGACGCGGTTATATCCATGGGCCATGCCCGGGCGCTTATCAGTATTGATGACACCGAGCAACAATTGGCCTTGTTCCGCCGCATCGTAGCCGAGGAGTTGTCGGTGCGCCGGGTAGAGCAACTAGTGCGCAACGGGGGCAGCACGGCCAAGCCAGGCACGCCCGAGGCCCAGCCTACGGAGGAGCAAAGCCTGCACATACCGGTGGCCGAGTTACGCCGCACGGAGCGGCACTTGTCGGAGCGGTTTGGCTCCCGCGTGATGGTGAAGCCGGGGCCACAGGGGCGGGGTGAAATCAAAATTGCTTTCGACTCGGTAGAAGACATGCAGCGTATTCTGCACATTCTGCAACCAGCATAACTTCCTTATGGCCCCAAACCCGCGTGTTTTTTTGGTTGTGTTGCTGGCCGCCGGGCTGCTAACCCACGCGGGCCAGGCGCAAACCGTGACGGCCGGCCCCGATTCGACGCGGCTGCCGGCGCCCAAAGCGGTAAAGGACTCCAGCCGCCGCACCGAGAAGTTTCTGGGTTGGCGTGTGACGCGGCCTAAAAAGGCGGCGCTGCTGTCGGCCATTGCACCCGGTGCGGGCCAGATCTACAACCGTAAATATTGGAAGCTGCCGCTGGTATATGGCGCGCTCGGCTTTACGGTGGGCACAGAAGTCCTCTTTCAGAAGCGCTACAAAGAATATACCCTTGGCTATAAGGCCCGCACCGATGGCATTGTGGCCACGGTAGATACTGGACCGCGCTCTAGCAAGGAAGCATCGGCAGCCAACGTACGAACCAAGCTTGATGCTTTCCGGCGGGGCCGCGACATTTGGATTGCTTACTCGGCCGTGGCCTACACCCTCAACATCGTGGACGCCTTGGTGGATGCCCACCTGCGCGACTTCGACATCAGTGACGACCTGAGTTTGCAGTGGCAGCCGGATGTGCTACGCGTGCCCACAGCCCGCCTTACGCCCGGCGTGGCGGTTTCTCTTACGTTGAAATCCAACAAGAAGTAAATGAAGATTCTGCTGATTGGCTACGGCAAAATGGGTCGGGCGCTGGAAGCCCAGGCCCAGGTTCGAGGCCACCAGATTGTGGGCATCGTGGACCCGGCCCGGCCCGACGTGCGCATCACCGATTTCACCCCGGCCCAGGCCGACGTGGCCATTGAGTTCACCCACCCCGATGCCGCCTTCCAGAACGTGGCGACGACGCTGCGCCAGGGTATTCCGGTGGTATGCGGCTCCACGGGCTGGCTGCATCACTTCGAGGAGGCCCGCGCTGTGGCCCAGCAAACGGGCACGGGCTTGTTTTACGCTTCCAACTACAGCGTGGGCGTGAACCTATTCTTTCATTTCAACGAGTACCTGGCGGCCAAAATGCATCAGTTTGGCGGCTACGACGTGCGGGTGCGCGAAATTCACCACGTTCACAAGGTAGACCAGCCCAGCGGCACGGCCCTCACCACCGCCCAAGGCATCATGCAGCATTTCCCTACTAAAACCACCTGGCGCAACGAGCCCACCACGGCCGCGCATGAGCTGGCGGTGCTGTCAGAGCGCGAAGGAGAAGTGGTGGGCACGCACGAGGTAACGTACACCTCCGCCCTCGATACCATTGAGCTGCGCCACGAAGCCCACAGCCGCGACGCCTTTGCCCAGGGCGCCATGCTGGCTGCTGAGTGGCTGCCGGGCAAGGCCGGCATTTTTGGAATGAAAGATTTGTTGGGACTTTAAATGGGTTTGTGGTTGAATGGCTGATTGTTGACTTATTGCTTTCCCGGCCTGCCCGCTGTGCTTTTGTTCCAGGCGCAGCGGCTGGCCGCCCTCAACTCTTACCTATCCTAACCATGCAGCCGCTTAACCATATAACCATTTAGCCATTCACCTCATGGCCGTAAAATTCTGGGACAAACGTCCCGAAACGGAAACCGCTCCTAAAAAGCCCAAAAGCGCAGCCCGCGAGTGGGGTGATGCCATTCTGTTTGCCGTAGTAGCCGCCACGCTCATCCGCTGGGCCACCTTCGAGGCGTACACCATCCCTACGCCCTCTATGGAAAACTCACTGCTGGTGGGCGACTACCTGTTTGTGAGCAAGCTGCACTACGGTCCGCGCACGCCCCAGACGCCCCTGCAGGTGCCCCTCACGCACCAGACCATCTGGGGCACCAACATTCCGAGCTACTCCGAGGCCATTCAGTTGACCTCCCGCCGTCTGCCCGGCTTTTCGGAAGTGAAGCGCAACGATGTGGTGGTATTCAACGTGCCTTTCGAGAAGCAGCACCCCGCCGATTTGCGCACCAACTACATTAAGCGGTGTATTGGTATTCCCGGCGACCAGATAGAGGTGCGCCAGGCTCAGGCGTATATCAACGGCAAGCCGGCCACCAACCCGCCTCACCTGCAAACCAGCTACTCGCTCTATACCGACGCGCCCGTTCGCCCGGAAATCTTCCGCGAGCAGGGCATTGTGGACTATGATGCGGCCAACGGCGTGCCTAGCCCGGGGTATACTAACGCCAGCGACACCGTGCAGTATCCTGCGCTACATATGACTAAAGATGCAGCCGATTTTCTGCGGAAGCAGTCTTTCGTAAAACTTCTTGTGGAGCATCGCCTGCCCGCTGGAAAACCCGATGCGGCCGTGTTCCCCAACTCGGTAGATTTCCCAGCTCCCGCGCCCTTGAGTGCCACTACGCGCCCCTGGAACCCTGACAACTATGGTCCGCTGCAAATACCGAAGGAAGGCCAGACCGTGCAGATTTCACCCGAAAACGCGGGTATCTATTTCAAGATTATCGGTCAGTATGAGCATGTACCCGGCATCAGCTGGCAGAACGGCACCATATACCAGAACGGCCAGGCACTGACTAGCTACACCTTCAAGCAGGATTACTACTTCATGATGGGCGACAACCGCCACAACTCCCAGGACTCGCGCTACTGGGGCTTTGTGCCCGCCGACCACATTGTGGGCAAAGCGGTGCTCATCTGGCTTTCAGTTGACCCCAACGCCCCAAGCTTCTTCAGCAAAATCCGCTGGAGCCGCCTGTTCCACATCATCGACTAAACCCCAGATTCGCACGGATTCATCGGATTACACGGATTTTGTGGACGATTGTCCAGCAACAAAAAAAGCCTCGCACTGTGCGAGGCTTTTTTTATTGCTACTCCTCATGAAACAGCTGCCGACTGCGCCAACTACAGAATCCGCGTAATCCGATGAATCCGATGAATCCGTGGTTCCGGCTACCACACGATGGGCTCCTGGCCGTGCTGGGCGAGGTAGGCGTTGGTTTGACTGAAGGGTCGGGAGCCGAAAAAGCCCCGGTCGGCGGCGTAGGGCGAAGGGTGCGCGGCCTTGAGCACCAGGTGCTTCTTGGTGTCGATGATTTCGCCCTTCTTCTGGGCGTAGGCGCCCCAGAGAATAAAAACCACATTCTCCTTCTGCTCCGATACTTGCTGAATGGCGGCGTCGGTGAACTGCTCCCAGCCTTTTTTCTGGTGGGAGCCCGGCTCCCCGGCACGCACCGTGAGCGTGGCATTCAGCAGCAGCACGCCCTGACGGGCCCACCGGTCCAGGTTGCCGTTGGGCGGCGGAAGCGTGGCCGGAATATCCTCCTGTAGCTCCTTGAAGATATTTTGCAGGGATGGCGGCGTGCGCACTCCCTCCGCCACCGAAAACGACAGGCCGTGCGCCTGGCCGCGGCCGTGATAGGGGTCCTGGCCCAGAATAACCACCTTCACGGCATTGAACGGGCAGGCTTCGAAGGCGTGAAAAATCTGGGGGCCGGGCGGGTATACCGTGGCCGTAGCGTACTCCCCACGCAGAAACGTGGTGAGGTGCTGAAAATAGGGCTTTTCAAACTCGGGCTGCAGGGCCTTGCGCCAGCTTTCTTCTATCTTTACCGTCATTGGAATAACATTTCTGGGCGGTTGGAGTGGGCCGAGGCATTCGGGCTTGCGTAAATAAACCAAATTCCGCAACCGGGTGTTACTTTCATTCCACCGCTTTGCCTTGCCGACATGAATACTATCAGTACGCAGGGAGTAACCGTGAGTGTTACGACCAACTATCTGCCCGACTATTCCAGCCCCAGCCAGGAGCACTACGTCTTTGCGTATAAGATTGCTATCCGCAACGACAGTGAATATACCGTAAAGCTCTTGCGCCGCCATTGGTACATCTACGACGCCAACGGCGTGGTGCGTGAGGTGGAAGGCGAAGGTGTGGTAGGCCAGCAGCCCGTGCTGGAGCCCGGCGAGTCGCACCAGTACGTGTCGGGCTGCAACCTGAAGACGGGCGTAGGCAAGATGCGCGGCACTTACCAGATGGAGCGCCTCGTAGATGGCAGCCACTTTGATGTGGACATTCCCGAGTTCACGCTCATCGTCCCGTTCCGGTTGAATTAGTTTAGTGGGACTTGAGGACTTGGGGCTTGGTTGACGCGCAACGAAGCGTTGTCTTCCAGAACATTAACCAAGACCCTAAGTCCCCAAGACCCCAAGTCCCTAATTCTCTTGCTGCACCAGATTCTTAGCTATTTCCGGTTTTTGCTCCGCTCGGGGAATGCGCATGGGCTGCATTCCCCGTTCGTTTTTGGGCTCTACGCGCACGTCATCAACCACGACGGGGAATTCGCGGCCTTTGCGGCCATCGAAAAGCGTCGCCGGAAGCTCTTGGCCAGCTCGGAGCAACTCACGGTCCGCGACTTTGGGGCGGGCTCGCACACGGGCGCTGGTCGCCAGCGCCGCGTGCGCGACATTGCCCGCACGGCTGCTAAGCCGCGGCCGTTGGCTCAGCTGTTATTCCGGCTGGTGAACTGGCGGCAGCCGCACACTGTGGTGGAGCTGGGCACGTCCCTGGGCCTCACTACTACCTACCTGGCCGCTGCCAACTCACGTACGCAAGTACTCACGTTCGAGGGCTGTCCCGCTACGGCGGCTGTGGCCCGGCAGACTTTCCAGGAGCTTAAACTGAATAACATTCAGCTCATAGAAGGCAACCTCGATGAAACCCTGGGGCCGGCCCTAACCCAACTGCCGCAGTCACTGGATTTCGCCTTTTTCGACGGCAACCACCGCTACGAGCCCACCATGCGCTACTTCGAGCAGTGCCTCCGTTACCGCACCGACGACAGCCTGTTCATCCTGGACGATATTCACTGGTCACCGGAAATGGGACGAGCCTGGGCCGCCATCAAGCAGCACCCCGAGGTGACGCTCACCATCGACCTATTTTTCGTGGGCCTGGTATTCTTCCGGAAAAATCAACCGAAGCAGCATTTCATCCTCCGCTTCAATCACGCCGTGGATAAGCTGCTTGAGCGTACTCGTTGGCTTTCGGCTTGAGTTTCGTGGCATTGCGAGGCATGCGGCACATCAAGCCAGGGTTTGAAGCAATAGTTCTGGACAAAATCAGCCCCGTTTTTATACCAGAAAGCCCTTACTCGTTGCGCACGAGTAAGGGCTTTCTGCATTTCAGAGCGTTGTTTAGGACGAATGGCTTCGCCGCCTGCCCGCAATACCACCGGTTTTTACCGCACGGCGTCGCGTACCCGCGTGAGCTTCACCAGCAAATCTTCCAGCTGCTGCAGCGGCAGCATGTTAGCGCCGTCGGATTTGGCGGTGGCGGGCGTAGGGTGCGTTTCGATGAACAGTCCGTCGGCGCCTACGGCAATGGCAGCCTTAGCAATGGTTTCGATGAGTTGGGGCATGCCGCCCGTTACGCCGCTGCTTTGGTTGGGCTTCTGCAGGGAGTGCGTCACGTCCATCACCACAGGCACCCCGAAGCTGCGCATGGCGGGCAGGTTGCGGAAATCCACCACCAGATCGGAGTAGCCGAAGGAGTTGCCGCGGTCCGTCAGAATCACGTGCTCATTGCCTGACTGGCGCACTTTATCCACCGCAAACTGCATGGCCTCCCCGCTCAGGAACTGGCCTTTTTTGATGTTAACTACTTTTCCCGTCTGGGCCGCCGCAATCAGCAGGTCGGTCTGCCGGCACAGGAACGCCGGGATCTGCAGCACGTCCACGTACTCAGCGGCCAGCGCGGCCTCATCCGATTCGTGAATATCCGTAACGGTGGGCACTCCGATTTCGCGGCCTACCTTCTGCAGAATTTTCAGCGCTTTTTCGTCGCCGATTCCGGTGTAGGAATCCAGGCGGGAGCGGTTGGCCTTACGGTAAGAGCCCTTGAAGATGTACGGAATCTGCAGCTTGTCGCAGAGCGTGCGCACCTGCTCCGCAATGCGCAGGGCCATGTCTTCGCCCTCAATCACGCAGGGCCCGGCCATCAGAAAAAACTGACCAGAGTTGGTATTGCGAAAGTGCGGCAGCGCGTTGGCGAGAGTTTCAATCATGGGTGAGAATGGTAAGAGGTGACACGTAACAGGTAAAAGGTGACACGTGACAGGAAGAAGAAACACCAACTGTTTTGAGCTTGTCACGTGTCACCTGTTACCTGTTACGTGTCACTTCCTTTTTAAACAAACGAACAGTTCCCTACCCTGCCGGGGCTTGAGCGAGTTGATGGCCGTGTCGAAGTGCTTGAACTCGAAGTACGGTGCAAAGTACGACCGATACTCTTCCCGCGTACCGCCAAACGGCGGGCCGGGCTGGCTGAACTCGGTATCGAAGAGCAGGCCCATGAGCATACCGCCCGGCCGGAGTAGGTGCGCGCACTGGCGGGCGTAGTCGGGCCGCAGAGCGGGGTCGAGGGCACAAAAGAAGGTCTGCTCCACGATGAGGTCGTAGGGCGGCTGAGGTTCCAGCGCAAAGAAATCCTGCAGCAACAGGTGCGTGGCCGGAAAATCGGGCACGCGCTGCTGCAAGTCGTGCAGCGGCTGCGGGGCCACGTCGGCCACGAATACCTGGGACCAGCCCTGGCGGTGCAGGTACTCGGCTTCGTAGGCCCGTCCGGCCCCGGGAATAAGGATACGGCGGGCATCGGGCGGGCCCAGCTGCGCGAAATATTCACGCAGGGGTGGCGTTATGGCGCCGGCGTCCCAGCCGGTCTGGCCGAGGTCGTAGCGCTGCTGCCAGTAGGCGGCATCGAGGGCAGATTCAGGCGACATATTCGGGCAGGATTGTACCTTGGGGCTTGCCCAGGTACGGAACTCCGTTATTTTTGCCTGAAGGTACTGCCCATCCCGGATTGTCCGGTCTCTCACCTAACCTCTTTGTAATGGAACAAAATCAAACCCCGGAGCCCAAGAACAACAGCCGCGTGCTGCTGATTGTCGCCCTGATTCTGGTACTGTTGGGCATCAACGGTGTCCTTTTCTACATGAACCAGCAGAAAGGCAAGCAGAACGAGCAGCTCACGGCCGATGTAAAAGCCAAAGATGTAAAGCTGGAAGAGCAAATCAAGCAGTATGAGGCCCTGAAGGCTGATTTTGAGCGCCAGAGCCAGGAAATGCAGGGCATGGGCCTGGCCAACGACTCGCTGAAAAACCGCATTGCCTCCATCAATGCCGACCTGCTGAAGCTGCGCTCCTTCCGCGCCGGCTCGTTCACCATCACCGATCAGAAGCGCTTCCGCGACCGGGCCGCTAACTTCGAGCGTCAGCTGCGGGTAAAGGATGAGGAAATTGCCAAGCTGAAGGCCGACAACGAGGCTCTCTACACCGAAACCACCACGCTGAAAGAGCGTCAGAACAAGCTCACCGACACCATAAGCACCATTGCCCGCACCAACCAGGAGCTGACCGACAAAGTAAATCTTGCCTCGCGCCTGCAGGCCGAAAACATCCGCGTGAACGTTATCAACGGCCGCGGCAAGGAGAAAGACGATGACAACGACGAGTTCAAAGCCAAACGCGTGGAGAAAGTGAAAATCAACTTCAACCTGTCTCGCAATGATGTAGCACCCAAGGAAACCAAGCAGATTATGCTGCGCCTGATTGAGCCCGACGGCTCGGCGCTGTACAACCTGAGCACCGGCGGTGGCACCTTTATGGTGGATGGCGCGGAGGCGTTCTACACGTCCAAGCAGGAAGTGGTTTTCGATAACACCAAGCAGGGCATCCAGTTTGTGTACGCCAAAGGAGCCGACTACAAGCCCGGCGCCCACACCATCGAGCTGTATGCCGACGGCTACCTGATCGGCACCTCCAAGTTCACGCTGAAGTAAGAACCAGCGTCGGAACCACGGATTCGCACGGATTTTGTGGACGATTTTCCAGCAACAAAAAAGCCTCGCACTGCGAGGCTTTTTTGTTGCTTATATGTTACCGGCACTAATTGCGCCGTCTACAAAATCCGTGGAATCCGAAAAATCCGTGGTTCCGACGCTCTAGCGGAACTGCTGTTCGAACTCGTCCAGCTTTTTGAGCGTGCCGCTGATGTTTTCGGTGAACATGACGACGACGGAGCCTTCCGGTGCATTTTGCAGCGCGTAGTCGATGGCCTCCATTTCGTTTTCGATGTAGCGGATGGGTACTTCCGGCTTGTCGAGCTGCAGGCCACGCGTCATGATTTCGCGCAGCTGTTCGGCGGTTTTGCCGCGCAGGTCACGGTCCTGGCGCAGAATGACCTCATCGAACATGCGGCCCGCAATGCGTGCAAAGCCCAGCGTATCCTCGTCGCGCCGGTCGCCCAGCCCCGATACCATCCCGATTTTGCGCGTCGCCGACGTTTGATTCAGGAATTCCTCGAATTTTCCGATGCCGTGCGTGTTGTGGGCATAGTCCACAATGACTTCGAACTTCGGAAACTTGTACACATTCATACGGCCCGGCGTTTTGGAGCTGGAGGGCACGAAGGTGCGCAGGGCAGTCTTAATCTCATCTTTCTCAAAACCGCACAGATAGCCCGTGAGAGCGGTAGCCAGCGAGTTTTCGATGTTGAAGCGGGCACGGCCCCCAAACGTCACCGGAAACTCCGCCGCGTGGTCGATGCGCAGCTTGTAGGAGTTCTTGTAGATGCTCACGTAGCCTTCTTCGTACACGGCCGCCACGCCGCCGTTTTCCACGTGGTCAAGGATACGCGGGTTGTTTTCGTCCATGCTGAACAGCGCCACGCGGCACTCCAGCTTTTCGCGCATAGCGTACACCAAATCATCATCAGCATTGAGCACGGCCCAGCCATTTTTGCGCACCGTGCGCGGCAGCACGCCCTTCACGGCGGCCATTTCCTCCACCGTATGGATGTCGCGCATGCCCAGGTGGTCGGCGGCTACGTTGGTTACTACGGCAATGTCGCAGGTATGGAAGCCAAGGCCGGAGCGCAACATGCCGCCGCGGGCCGTTTCCAGCACCGCGAAGTTCACGGTGGGGTCTTTGAGCACAAACTCTGCGCTTTGCCCGCCGGTACAGTCGCCTTTCTGCAGCTGCTTGCCCTGGATATAGATACCGTCGGTGGTAGTGAAGCCTACTTTGTAGCCTTTTGACGATACCATGTGCGCAATAAGGCGCGTGGTGGTGGTTTTACCGTTGGTACCCGTAATGGCAATAATGGGAATGCGGGCCGTACTGCCGCGTGGGAACAACATATCCACCACCGGCGCGGCCACATTGCGCGGCAGCCCTTCGGTGGGCGCAATGTGCATGCGGAAGCCAGGCGCGGCGTTTACCTCAATCACGGCACCGCGCGTTTCATTCAGTGGAATGGCAATGTCGTTGGTCAGCAGGTCGATGCCGCAGATATCCAACCCTACAATACCGGCCACGCGCTCAGCCAGCAGCACGTTGTAAGGGTCCACAATGTCCGTTACGTCGGTAGCGGTACCGCCGGTGCTGATGTTGGCCGTGCTTTTCAGGTAGAGCACCTGCCCCGCCGGCAGCACCGATTTCAAGGTCAGCCCCTGCCCTTTCAGGATGTCCAGCGTGTGTTTGTCGGCCTTGATGCTGGTAAGCACTTTTTCGTGGCCCACGCCCCGGCGCGGGTCTTTGTTTACTTCCTCAATGAGCTGCTGAATAGTGCTGGTGCCATTGCCTTTTACAGCGGCGGGGGTGCGCTTGGCAGCGGCCACCAGCTTGCCATTCACCACCAGCAGGCGGTAGTCGTCACCCACAATGAACTGCTCCACAATCACGGCGCGGGAGTATTCCTGTGCGGCTTTCAGGCCGGCCACAGCATCCTTCCAGTTGGTGATGTTGATGGTGGCCCCCTTGCCGTGGTTTCCGTCGAGCGGCTTGGTTACGATAGGAAAGCCCAGGTCGTCGATGGCGTCGCGCAGGCCGGCCTCGGAGTACACGGTGGTGCCGTTGGGCACCGGTACGCCCGCATTGCGCAGCAGAGCCTTGGTGCGGTTTTTATTGCCGGCCACTTCTACCCCGGCGTGTGAGGTATAGCTGGTGGTTGTAGCCCAGATGCGCTTCTGGTTGCAGCCGTAACCCAGTTGGATAATGCTGCTGTCCTGCAGCTGAATGTAGGGAATGTTGCGCGAGGCCGCCTCGGCTACAATGCTGTAGGTGCTCGGGCCGAAAAACTCTTCTTCCCGGATATCGTGCAGCTCGGCTACAATGGGCTTTATATCGACCTTTTCCTTGCGACACAGGGCCTCTACAATCTCCACGGCGGCTTTACCGGCTACGCGCCCGGCCCGCTCTTCCTGGTAGGCAAACACCACGTACTCCACGCCAGCTTCGTGCGCCGGGTACGACTTGCCCCAGTGTACCGTCATGCCGGCCAGGCGCTGCAGCTCCAGCGCCACGTGCTGGATGACGTGGCCCAGCGGCTCGCCATCGGCCAGCAACTCCTGGGTGAGCGGTGGGTGCTTGAGGGCCTGCGGCGTGGCGTAGGCGGTGTGGGTCTGGGGCTGGCCCAGGTCAGGTAGCAGCTTGGTCAGGCGCTTGTCGAGACCCGAAAAAGCATTCGACCACTTGTCGGCCAAATCTTCCAGGTCTACTTTCATCACAATAATCTTGTGGTGCTTCACCGACCAATAGCTCGGCCCGCGCATAGTGCGGAGGTCAACAATCTTCATATAAGCGAAAGAAGGAGAGAACAGGGTTTCGTGCGCGGTTGTACGGGCTACCGAAATGTAGGGATTCCCATCCGGGAAACCTGCAGCTGCTTTTTTCTCTTCTTTCTTCTTTCCTGGCAAGTAGACGCGCAACTCGTGTTCCTAACGCCTTTGCTTTAGCGCTGAGCCATCAGGCACAAAAAAAGCCCCAGCCGGGGCTAATCGACTGGGGCACTCATCCATACCTGCCCGAAAACAGGAAACGGCAGGTAAGAAGAGGTGACGAGCGGATTCGAACCGCTGTAGGAGGTTTTGCAGACCTCTACCTAGCCACTCGGTCACGTCACCGGGCTTTTGAGGTTGCAAACTTACAACCTTAATACGGCTTCTACCAAACCCCGCAACGGTTTTTCCGGCAATGGACGGTAAGTAGTTGGCCATGTGTCATAAAAAAAGCCCCGACTCGCGCCGGGGCTTTCTTACACTTCAGAAGCAGGGCTGCTTAGGCGTTCTTCTTCTCTTCGGCGTTGTCGTCGGCTTTCTCGTCGCTCGACAGGGCGTTTTTCACCGTGTCTACTACGTCACCGGCTACTTCCTTGGCTTTCTCCACGATACCGGAGTGCGAAGCGGCCTCTACTACGTCGCCAGCTACTTCCGTCACCTTGTCGAAGGCAGCCGAAGCGGCACCAGCTACAGCGGCGAAGATGCCACCTTCTTCGGCAGCGGGAGCTTCGTCAGCTTTGGCAGGGGCCTTCTTATCGGCCTGCGTCTTCAGCTTCTGCTCACCGGCTTCGCGCTCGTTGCCCATCATTTTGTCGCGCAGGGCGCTGAGGGCGTCGAGGTCACCGAGGGTAGATTTCTCAGCTACAGCAGGCTTCTTCAGGTCGCTCAGCTTGCCTTCACCTTGCGAAGCAGCAGCACCGGCACCGCCGGCAGGCTTCTTCTTGGCGAACTTGGCGTTGCGGCTGTCTTCATCGGCCTGCTGGTTGTAGGCAGCGGAGTGCGACAGCACGATGCGGCGGTCGTCCTTCGAGAACTCAATCACGCGGAAATCGAGGGTTTCGCCGTTTTCAGCCTGCGAGCCATCTTCTTTGGCCAACGACTTGGGATAGGCGAAGCCTTCGATGCCGTAGGGCAGCTCGAGCACGGCACCACGGTCGGTTTTCTCCGTGATGGTAGCCTTGTGAACCGAGCCGGGGGTGAATACCGTCTGGAACGTATCCCATGGGTTTTCTTCCAGCTGCTTATGACCCAGGGCCAGGCGGCGGTTGTTCACGTCCAGCTCCAGAACTACTACGTCCAGACGGTCGCCAACTTTTACCACTTCCGAAGGGTGTTTCACCTTCTTGGTCCACGACAGGTCGGAAACGTGCACGAGGCCGTCAACGCCTTCTTCCAGCTCTACGAACAGGCCGAAGTTGGTGAGGTTACGCACGAGGCCGTTGTGCTTGGTACCCACGGCGTACTTCGAGCCGAAGTCGCCACGCGTCCAGGGGTCTTCGCTCAGCTGCTTGATACCCAGGCTCATCTTGCGGTCGTCGCGGTCGAGGGTCAGAATCTGCGCCTCTACTACGTCGCCCTGCTTGATGAAGTCCTGCGGGTTGCGCAGGTGCTGGCTCCAAGACATTTCCGATACGTGGATCAGGCCTTCTACGCCGGGCACGATTTCCATGAACGCGCCGTAGTCGGCCACGTTCACGATGCGACCCTGCACTTTCGAGCCGGGCTGCAGGTCCTGGGGCAGCGAATCCCATGGGTGGGGCGTCAGCTGCTTCAGGCCCAGCGAAATACGCTTCTTGGCTTCGTCGAAGTCCAGAACTACGATGTTCAGTTTCTGGTCGAGCTGCAGAACCTCCGAGGGGTGCGCAATGCGGCCCCACGAGATGTCGGTGATGTGCAGCAGGCCGTCGACGCCGCCGAGGTCGATGAACACACCGAAGTTGGTCATGTTCTTGATAACGCCCTCCAGGATCTGGCCTTTTTCCAGGTTGTTGAGGATGGCTTCGCGCTGCTTCTCGAGGTCTTTCTCGATCAGGACTTTGTGCGATACAACCACGTTGTCGAAAGCGGCGTTGATTTTCACCACTTTCACTTCCATGCGGCGACCCACGTAGATGTCGAAGTCACGGATAGGCTTCACGTCAATCTGCGAGCCGGGCAGGAAGGCTTCTACGCCGTCCAGATCCATGATCAAACCACCTTTGGTACGACGCTTTACCACGCCTTCCAGCACGGTGTCGTTTTCCAGGGCGTCGTAAATGGCTTTCCAGGCCTGCTTGATCTTCGCCTTCTTGCGCGAGAGGATCAGCTGACCGTTCTGGTCTTCCTGGTCTTCGATGAACACCTCTACCTCGTCACCGATTTTGAGGTCGGTCAGGTCGCGGAATTCGGAGAGAGGCACCAGGCCATCGGATTTGAAGCCGATGTTGAGGATAACGTCGCGGTCGGTGATGCCTACCACGATGCCTTTTACTACTTCTTCTTCCTGTACCGTCGTGAGGGTCTCACCGTACATCTGCTCCATTTCGGCGCGCTGCTCGGCGGTATAGTTACCTCCGAAGCTGTTCGCTCCGACGTTGTCCCAGTCGAAGTTGTCTACTACTTCTGCCATGATATTATGCAGTGGCCCTCGTATACACGTCCGGCGCAGGGCCCGCCTCCGGAACGCGTTTTTGTTTGATACACAGCGCACTTACGCCGGCCCGCCACCCTGGCGGGGGCGCAAAGATACTGTTTTCAAAGCAAAAATTTGGCGATTTGCTTCTAGTTTTTACCAGCTAGTCAAGGGCATAGTCAGAAGCAAACTCAATTGAAGAGAGCTTCTGCTTGTCAAAGGTGTAGTAGTGCTTGATGCCGTTCAGTGCTGATTCTAGCACAATGACTTTTCCTCCCTGCATCAGCAGCCGGGGTGTTGATGAGAAGTATGTGTTGAGGAAAGCTTGTTTGTGCATTCCGACAGTAGTTGCATCCGCCAGGGGCAATGAGCCATCAATTACTCTTCCCGACACGATGTAAAAGACCTTGTCCTCATAAGATTCTTCGTCGTCTTCCATTCTTATAAAATTTATGGCATTAGGGCCGTTCTGCATGTCATCAACAATGATATTGGCGTCCTTTCGGTAGCTGCTTATCTTATGAGTATAGCCAACTGCGTAAGCACTCTGAAGTGCGGAAATGGTATGATACTTTCCGAGAGGAAAGAATAGCGCCCGATTCTCCAGCACGAGGGTAACAGTATCGTTACGGGCCATGAGCGTATTTAACTGATGCTCTGGCTTGACTACTGCCGACAGCTGCTCAGTTTCCACTGAATCCAGGTGGCTGATATATGTTAGCTTATCCGTCTCGTTTTTCGGCTTCGTTAACGTCGTTTGTACAGGTAATGCTTGTTCGTTTTTGTTTTCAGTAGAACAGGCGGCTGATACCAGCACGCAAATACATAGGACAGTTTTCTTCATTCTTCAAGTTATGCAAAGCCAAAGAGAACAATAAGGGCCCGCTTCGTTTGAAGCGGGCCCTTATTGTTCTTGTACTAAACTGTAACTAGCCTACCGCCGCCCCAGCTCCCGCAAATGGGCTACGTGCGATGCCACGGCGTAGCGCATCTTGGGGTACTCGTGGTACTCGATGTTAAACTCCTCGCACATCTGGCGGATGATTTTATTCAGGGCCGGATAGTGGACGTGGGAGATGGTAGGGAACAGGTGATGCTCAACCTGGAAGTTAAGGCCACCTACGAGCCAGCTGATAAGCTTGCTGTCGGTGGCGAAGTTGGCGGTGGTTTTGATCTGGTGGATGGCCCACTCGTCCTCAATCTTGCGGGTGGTTTCGTGGGGTACTACAAAGCTGGTGTGCTCCACGGTGTGAGCCAGCTGGAACACGATGCTGAGCGTGAAGCCCGCCACGCAGGCAAAAGCTACAAACCCAATCAGCCAGCTCCAGAAGCCCACCGTGTAGATAGGCAGCGCCACGAACAAGCCCAGGTGCAGCACCTTGAAACCCCAGAACACGCCTTGGTCGGTGGCTGTCATCTTCTTGATGGGCGTCTCCCCTATTTTGCCCTGGAAATACTTCTGGTAGTCCATGTAGAATATCCAGGCAATGAACAGCAGGGCGTAGAAAAACCAGAAGTACAGGTGCTGAAAGCGGTGAAGAAAGCGGCGGGGCTGCTCGGGGCTGAGGCGCAGCCAAGGCTGAGCGTCGAGGTCGTCGTCCACGCCTTCCACGTTGGTGTACATGTGGTGGATGAGGTTGTGCTTCATGTTCCACATGAAGGAGTTGCCGCCCATTACGTTGAGCGTGAAGGCCGCAAACTGGTTCACGAACTTCGACTTGCTGAAGGAGCCGTGGGCGCCGTCGTGCATGACGTTGAAGCCAATGGCCGCGCCGATAAGGCCCAACATGGTGCACTCCAGCACCGCCACCAGGGCGGGCGGCGTCCAGAACACGATGTGCAAATACACGGCTACAAAAGCTGACGTCAGCAGAACAGCTTTGAAGAACAGGCTTTTGCCGCCGGTGGTGGATTTGCCGGCTTCCTGAAAATACGCGTTGGTGCGGCGCTTCAACTCCTGATGGAAGGAGCGGGACGCGGCAAATTTGGGTGGCTGCATGAAGGAAATGGAAAAGAAACGGCCGTAAAGGTACCGTCATCTACGACGCCGGCCCGCCGCTGGACTGAAAAAGCCGGATTTTGTAAGCCGCTGCTCCCGCTGGCTACAGCAGAGGGCACACGGCCAAGTAGCCCTATGACAGGAACCACCCGGGAATCGTTCAGCCCGCAGCCGGTGCCAGGTGAAGCGTAGCGGTTGTCAACCCGGCAAGTTAGCAGTAAGCAGCAATAAGCTGAAGCTACTTCGCAGCAACCTCTCCCCCACCCGGCAGTGGCAGCCCGGGTTTCAGCAGGCCCCGCAGGTCCCGGAGGGGCACAAACAGCCGGATTTCGCCGAAGGCATACGCAGCCACTTCGTAGGGCACATAGATGAATACCGCGCCTCCGCTGGTGAGGTACACGTTGTGCGTAACGGACAGTGGCTCTTCGAAGATGACCTCGGAAAGCGAAGCACCGGGCGCCAGCTGATAGGCCCGCCGCAGCGCGGCTGCCAGCAGAGGCCGCAACTTTTCATCGGAGCCAGGCCGGAAAATAGCCTCGTAGGTGAGTCGGCGGCCGGTGCGCGTGTCGAAGCTGGCGACGGTGGTGCCGTAGTTGCCGTGGGCGCCGCCCGTGAAGCTGTAGTGGTAAAAGCCCAGGCTCAGCAGCGGCGCCTGGTTCCAGAGAACATGCGCAAAATGCTGCTCCTCATAGTTCAGGCCAATGCCGAATTCCGGATAATCGGTGGAGTCGCCGGCGGCGGGGTGCATGGGGGCCATGTCCTGACGGTAGTCCTGGGCGTGGGTGCGGCGACGCTGCTGCCAGAAGGAAGCCAGAGCAGGTACCGGCGCATCGGGCAGCGTGTCGCCGCGCAGGCAGCGCACCACGTGGGCCACAAGGGCAGCCGAGGCCGCGCCGGCTGCTGCGGGCTCCAGGGCCAGCACACTCAGGCAGGCGCGGGGCGAGTTGGACAGCTTGGGAAACGCCACCACGGAATCCTGCAGAAAGACGCTGCGAAACGCGAGACTGCCGGCCGGATGGGCCAGGCGTAGCTGCACTGGTTTTCCATCCCAGGTGCCCACCAGCGCCCGGCCCTGGCGCCGCAGCCGCCAAGCGGGACCATTGGCGCCCGGCTTCGGCGCGTGCTCAGGGCTGAAGTCAATCAGCACCACGCTATCCGGAGAGGCACTGCCCCGGCCGCCCAGCTGGTAGGGCTGCCCGTCGGAGCCGGCGTAGGTACCCAGTAGGCCTTCGGTTTCGGTGTCGCCGGGGCGGCTCGGCCAGGTTTGCAGGTGCAGCGTAATGGAGTCGGCGGAGCCGGGCAGCACGCCCCGGTACTGCGCGTAGGTGGCTCCCCGTGAGTCGGGCATAGCAGTAGTCGCAGGCGCAGTGGCTGGAGGGCTGGTTGTTGTGTTCTGGTCGGCGTCGGCGGAGCGGGAGCGGCAGGATAGGGCCGCCAGGCTCAGGGCACCAATGAAAAGGAAACGGGTAGTTGACATAGCCCGGCAAACGTACGCAGCCTCCGTTTAGCACGCGTAAGCTCTACCGTGTATATAATACGGGCCTTGGCTGATCTACGGCTTAGCTGGCCGCGTATGTACCAACACTGATTTACACAACTCCCCATACCACGCTTCATGAGCTACATCACCGCCGGCCGCGACGTAAACGGCCACGACATAAAGCTGCATTACATTGACCAGGGCGAAGGCGACCCGATTGTGCTGATACACGGCTGGCCCGCCACCTACGAAATGTGGGAATACCAGCTGGCCGAGCTGCCCAAGCACGGTCACCGCGTGGTAGCCTACACTCGTCGGGGCTTCGGCAACTCCTCCAAAACCTGGGAGGGCAACGACTACGACACCTTTGCCGACGACCTGAAAGCCGTGCTCGACGAGCTGAATCTACAGAACGTAACGTTGGTGGGTTTCTCGATGGGTGGGGGCGAAGTGGCCCGCTACATGGCAAAATACGGCGGCGCCCGCGTTTCGCGGGTGGCTTTCGTTTCGGCCGTGACGCCCTTCCTGCTGCAAACCGATGACAACCCCGATGGCGCCCCCAAAGCCAACTTCGACAAGATGGTGGAAGGCATCCGCAAAGACCGGTTCGACTTTCTGGCTACGTTCGGCAAGCAGTTCTTTGGCGTAGGCACCATCAGCCACCCCGTCAGCAATGCTACGCTGAACTGGATGCAGGCCATGTGCCAGCTGGCTTCGCCCCGCGCCACCGAGCAGTGCGTGTACGCCTTTGCCGCCACGGACTTCCGCCAGGATCTGAAAACCATCAAAGTGCCCACGCTCGTTATCCACGGCAGCGACGACGCCACGGTACCCGCCAAAGTAAGCGGGGAGCGGATGACACAGTTTGTGCCGCACGCCCAGTTTGTGGAGTACAGTGGCGCCCCGCACGGCCTGTTCATCACCGAAAAGGACCGCCTCAACCACGATCTGCTGCAGTTCGTGGGCGGCACCAAGGTCACGAACTCCAACGCCTTCGCCTGGTAGTACTCCCGCCCGCTTCGGGTTTGTTGCGCCGCCGGTTCCTGATTTTTTCGGGAGTCGGCGGCGTTTTTGTGGGTGCATTTTCGGCTCAGTATCGAGCAAAACAAAAAACGGCAGCGAGGCCAATGCCTGCTGCCGTTAGTTGAGGTACGCGTGCCAGTTTTCGTCGATGGAGCCGGCACTGAGCTTGAGGAAGCCGGAAAGCGTGGGTTTCTTGGGTTGCTGCCTGATGGTGAGGCCGGCTTCCTGGGGGGTGCGGTGGCCCTTGGCGTGGTTGCAGCGGGCGCAGGCCGTGAGCAGGTTGCTCCAGCTGGAGTCCCCGCCCCTACTCCTGGGCAGCACGTGGTCCAGGGTCAGGTTTTTGGTGGCCCCGCAGTACTGGCACTCGAAATGGTCACGCTTCATGATGTTATGGCGGCTCAAGGCAATGCCTTTGTAGGGCACGCGCACGTAGCGCTGCAGCCGGATGATGCTGGGCTTGGGAAACGCCTGCGAGATAGTGCGCAGCACACCCTGCTCCGACTTGGCAATCATTTCCGCCTTATCCAAAAAAAGCAGCACAAAGGCCTTTTGCACGCTGCACAGAGTAATGGCCGTATAGTCGCCATTCAAAACAAGCACTTTGTGGTCCATACGCTAGAATACAGAATCATCGGGTACAGCGAAAGCTAGATGATTCTAAGCGTATTAACAACAAGTGGCAGAGCGAAGTTGCGAAGTTGTCAGTTCTCCTTTATTCCGCCAATATGCGCTTGATGAGGCGGAGCTTGTGGGAGTACTTCTGCCGGTCGCGGTTGAAGATGCCGTTGTGGTCGAGCGGGTCGATGCGCACTTCGCCGTGGGCGTGCAGAATGGTCTGGTCGTCGAGCACTAGGCCGACGTGAATAATGTGGCCGTCAGCGTTGTCGAAGAAAGCCAGGTCGCCGGCGCGGGTCTGCGTCACGAAGTGCACCGGGTCGCCAAAGTCAATCTGCTGGCGGGCGTCGCGGGGAAGCTGCACTCCAATGAAGCCGTAGAGCTGCTGCACCAGGCCCGAGCAGTCGAGGCCGAACACGCTTTTGCCGCCCCACACGTAGGGCGCCTTCAGGTACAGCTGAGCTACTTTCAGCAGCAGGCGCAGGCGCGGCTCCACGGCGCCGTGGGGGCCGTGTCCATTCTGGGGGTTGGTGGCGGCGCCGTTGTAGAACAGCTGCTGACTGCCCAGACGCAGCGTCATCCCATCAAAAAACGGCAGGCGGCAGCCCAGCGTCACGGGAATGCGGGTTTTGGCCTCGCTTACTACCTGTACCACATCGAGGCAGCGCGGGTGGTCCTGCTGCTGCCAGGCCTGGAAGTACTCGCCCGTGACGGGCGTGTGCTGCTTGAAGTCAATCCAGCCCACGTACTGATCGGCGGCCAGGCGCACCTGGTGCCAGTTGCCCTGGGTTAGCAGAATGGAATAGCATTCACCAAAAATCAATTCGGTTACCAGCTCGGCCTTGTCCGCAGGCTCGGCCCGCACCGGCACGGCGCTCAACGCGCAAATTCCGTGGTCCAAATGGTGAAGTTGTGAAAGGTGAAGTTGTGAAATGCGAATAGCCTTTATTGTGACAGGCTTACGCATCCATAATGCGAAACTCTGCCTTTAAACTGAACTTGCCAAGCAGCGCTTCGCAAATTCACCTTTCACAACTTCGCTTAATAATCCCGGGCGCGGTCCATTTCGCGCTTCTGATCTTTGGCTTTGAGGTCTTCGCGCTTGTCGTAGAGCTTTTTGCCTTTGGCCAGGGCAATTTCCAGCTTGGCAAAACCCCGGTCGCTCACGAACATACGCACCGGAATGATGGTGAGTCCCTGCTCGGTGGCTTTATCGGCCAGCTGGCGCAGCTCGCGCTTGTTGAGCAGCAGCTTGCGCGGGCGAGTGGGCTCGTGGTTATTGTAGGTGCCCTCGGTGTACTTGGCAATGGTCACGTTGTGCACCCACAGGCTGCCATCGGGGTGGAAGGAGCAGAAGCCGTCCTGGAGCTGTACGCTGCCGTCGCGGATACTCTTGATTTCGGTGCCCTGCAGCATCAAGCCCGCGTCGTACTGCGCCAGGAAGCTGTACTCGTGGCGGGCGCGGCGGTTCTGGATGTTGATGTGCTTGGGCTTGTCGTCTTTTTGCTTGGCCATGGGAAGAAAGGAAGTTGGCCGGGGCGGCAGCGCCAAAGTTGGCCAACAAAGGTCGAAAGAAGTCAGCAGCGGCTTCCTGGCCGGCTATACGCAGGGCGGGCAACGGAGTATACCCCAGGCCGAAACCCACCGGCAATTTCCGGCTACGAGAGTTTCAGGCGCGGATCGGAACTGACGAGTTGGGAAGCAAAATCACCGGCCTGGTACTGGAAGTGGGCCGTCATGGCCACCATACCGGCATTGTCGGTGCAAAACTGGAAAGCGGGAATAAATACCTGCCAGCCCTGGGCGGTGGCTTCGTCCTGCAAAGCCTGGCGCAAACCGCTGTTGGCAGCCACCCCGCCGGCCAGCGCCACCTGCGTCAGCCCATTATCGGCGGCGGCACGGCGCAACTGGCGGAGCAGGGTCTGGATGATGGTGTGCTGGATACTGGCGCAGAGGTCGGCCAAATTTTCCTGCACGAAGTCGGGGTTCTGGGCGGTTTCCTTTTTCAGAAAGTAAAGCACCGCCGTTTTCAGTCCGCTAAAGGAGAAGTCGTAGCCCGGCATGGCGCCCACCGGAAACGGGAAGCGCGTGGGGTTGCCCTGGCGGGCCAGCTTATCGAGGTGGGGGCCGCCGGGATAGGGCAAGCCCAGCAGCTTAGCGGTTTTGTCGAAGGCTTCGCCGGCTGCGTCGTCGATGGTCTGGCCGATGATTTCCATGTCGAGGGCGCTGCGCACAACAACCAGCTGGGTGTGGCCGCCGCTCACAGTAAGGCACAAAAACGGAAACACGGGGCGCGGCTCCTCTATGAAGTGGGCCAGAATGTGGGCCCGCATGTGGTTCACGGCAATAAGTGGCTTGCCCAAAGCAAGGGCCAGGGTTTTGGCAAACATACCGCCCACCAGCAAGGAGCCCAGCAACCCCGGCCCCTGGGTGAAGGCTACCGCGTCGAGGTCTTTTTTACTGATGCCCGCCTTGTGCAGGGCCGCTTCTACCACCGGAACAAGGTGCTGCTGGTGGGCGCGCGAGGCCAGCTCGGGCACCACGCCGCCATACTGCTCGTGCACCTGCTGGGTAGCCACCACGTTGGAGCGGATTTCCCCATCGACCATAACGGCGGCTGAGGTATCGTCGCAGGAACTCTCAATGGCCAGAATGGTTGGCATCTTCTTTAAATTCTGAATTATGAATCTTGAATTATGAATTGACGGCGGTTTGGAGCCACATGGCTTATTACCAGACAACCTCTCAAGTAAAATTCAGAATTCATCATTCAGAATTCAGAATTTCTCCGACAAAGGTCGGGGCAAAACGCTAAACTGCCGCGTCGGGCGTTTACCAGGGCCAACCTGCGCCGTACTTCCGCCGTTTTGAGCGAAAAATACCCGCCAGGCAACGGTCTTGGGCAACCCTTTATCTTTGTTCCGATTAGCTGCCGCGTTTTTCTTTTCCTGCCTTCGTGCCCCGTTTCCTCTCCATTCTGCTGAAAGCCCTGCTCGGGCTGGTGCTGCTGCTGGCTCTCGTGCTGGTGGGCACGCTGGTGGCATTGCGGCTGCCGGGGGTGCAAACGCGGCTGGCCCACGAGGCGGCCACCATGCTCACCAAGCGCCTGGGCCACCGCGTGATGGTGGGCCGGGTGGATGTGCGCCCGTTTTCGCGGGTGCTGCTGGAGCAGGTGCGGGTGCTCGACCGGCGCGGCAACGAGCTGTTCAACATCGGGCGGGCCGATGCCGATATTACGCTCTTCTCGGTGTTCGACCCCAGCCACCTGCACGTGGGCAAGCTCACGCTGGAAGAGCCGCGCTTTTCGCTTATCACCTACCCCGGCCAGCCCGATAGCACCAACCTCACCGAGTTCCTGTCGGCGGTGCGGCGCCTTATCGGCCCCACTGACACTACCAAGGTCAGCAAGCCGTTCGACTTCAAGATTGACGCCATCGGGCTGCGCAACGGCCGCTTCGTGCTCGACGACCGGAATAAGCCCCGGGAGCCGTATTACGGTCGTACGATGGACTACGCCCACATGTACCTCGACAGCATCTACGGCGACCTGTCGGGGATTCAGCTGCGCGGTGACACCATCTATACCCGGGTGCAAAGCCTGCGCACCGTGGACGCGCCCTCCGGCACGCGCCTGCGCGAGCTCACGGCCGACATGACGTACGCCGGCAAGTTCTGGGAGTTCGACAAGCTGAACCTGCGGGTGCAGAACAGCCAGCTTCGGCACTACCTGCGCTTTGAGTACAACCATTTTCTCAACTTCACTGACTTCAACGACTCGGTAAAGGTCATTGCCCGCCTGAGCCCGTCCAGGGTGTACTCGGATGATATTGCCAAGTTCGCGCCCCAGGCAGACTTGCAGACGCTGCACGAAACCGTGCTGCTCTCGGGCGAGGCCAAGGGTTACGTGCGCGACTTCGCCACCAAAAACCTGGACGTGCGCTACGGCCGCAACACCCACGTGCTGGGCAACATCAGCGTGCAGGGTCTGCCCAATTTCAAGGAAAGCTTCGTGGAAATGCGCCTGCAGCCCTCCGTCGTAGACGGGCGCGACATCCGGCGCTACATCCCGGCTTCGGGCTGGCCCTATGTGCAGCGGCTGGGCACCGTGAAGCTAAAAGGGCAGTTCCTGGGCTTCTACAATGACTTTGTGGCTAATGGCTCGTTCCAGACGGCGCTGGGCTCGGTGGTGAGCGACGTAAACCTCAAGTTCAAGACCGACCCCAGCAACTCCAGCTACGAGGGCAACGTGAAAACCACCGCCTTCCAGCTGGGCAAGCTCCTGGGCGACGAAAGCCTGGTGCGCGACGTGACCATGAACGGGCGCGTGGCGGGCGTGGGCTTCACGCCCGCCGGGGCGCGGGTACGAGCCAATGCCACCGTGCAAAGCATCTGGCTGCAGGGCTACCGCTACCGCAACATCACCACCAACGGGCAGTTCAGCCGCCAGTCGTTTGCGGGCAAGCTCAGCATCGACGACCCCAACCTGCGCGCCACCGCCGATGGCAGCGTGGACCTGAACCCCAACCGTCAGGCCTTCGACCTGCGGGCTACCGTGCGCCGGGCCAACCTGCGTGCCCTCGGCCTCACCAGGCAGAATCTTACGCTGGCCACCACCGCCGACGTCCGCTTTCAGGGTTTGCAGCTTGACAAGCTGCTGGGCAGCATTGTGCTGCGCAACTCCCGCCTGGGCTTCGACGGCCGCACGGTGCCCATTGATACCTTCGACGTGTTTTCGCGCCGCGACCCGGACGGGCAGCGCCGTCTGCTGGTGCGCTCCGAAGTGGCCGACCTCACGGCCGTAGGCAACTTCGACTTTTCCCGCGTGATGCGCGACGTGCAGACGCTGCTGACGGAGTACCAGCTCAACTTTGAAAGCGACGAAGCCGCTACCGCCGCCTACTACCGCCGCAAGCGCCGCCTGCCCACCCCCGACTACGCCATTAACCTGAATGTGTACCTGAAGCGGCCAAATCCGGTGCTGCACCTGTTTGTGCCCGCTCTCACGCTCTCCGATTACTCGCGCATTGATGGCTCTTTCCGCAACGGCAACACGTCCATTTTCTCGCTGGGCGGGCATTTTGATGCCTTGCAGTACGACAGCGTACGGACGCTGAACACAGATTTCGACTTCACTACCTCCAAGCTGCCATACCAGCCTGAGGTGCTGGCCCAGGCCAGCGTGACCTCGCAGCGGCAGCGCGTGCCGGGGCTGGGCAACACCCAGGATTTCTACGTGGAAGGCGTGTGGGACCAGGAGCGTATCAACTTCTCGACGTCCCTGGCCCAGACGGGCACCACCAACCGTGCTCAGATCAACGGGGCCTTATCGTTCCTGCCCCAGGCCGTACAAATCGTGTTCCGGCAGTCGGGGGTGAACCTGCTGGGACGCGAATGGGCCATTGCGGCCGAAAACTCCGTGCTCATCAGCGGGGGCGGGCGCGAAATCGACGTGCAGAACCTCAACCTTTCCAACGGCTCGCAGAGCATCAGCGCCCAGGGCCAGCTTTCCCAGGACCCTAGCAAGCTGCTACGGCTGGCGGTGCAGAACTTTGAGCTGGGCACCCTAAACCCGCTCACCCACCAGAATATTACCGGCCGCGTAAATGCGGTGGGCGACCTGCGCGGTGTCTACGGCCAGCTGGTGGCCAGCGCCCGCCTTGATGTGGATTCGCTGGTATTTGACAACGTGCTGATTGGGGACGTGGCGGGCGTAGCCGACTGGGACAACCCGGCTCAGCTGCTGCGCCTTTCGGCCAATGTGCTCCGTGACCAGCAGCGCCTAGTGGCCCTCAGCGGTACCTACAAGCCCAGCGAAGCCGTGGACCAGCTGAACGTGACGGCCGTGCTGAACGACGCGCCCGTGAAGCTGGCCGAGCCCCTGCTCAACACCCTGTTCAGCAATATGGGCGGCCTGGCCAATGGCACGCTACGTCTCACCGGCCGCCTGGCCGCGCCCAACCTCATCGGCACCATCGACGTGACTGATGGGCGACTCACTTTCGATTACCTAGGTACCACCTACACCTTTGCCGACCGGATTCGCTTTCAGGAAGACCGGATCGGGTTTCGCAACATCCGGCTGCGGGACCCGCTGGGCAACTATGGCACCCTGAACGGTAACATCTTCCACCAGGGCTTCCAGAATATGTCGATGGCGCTGACGGCGTCGTTCCGCAAGCTGCAGGTGCTCAACACCACCCGCAAGGACAACGACCTGTACTTCGGGACGGCCTATGCCACCGGCGACGCCCGCATAACCGGCCCCTCCGATAACCTGGTAGTATTTGTGACGGCCCGCAGCGAGGATGGCACCCGGTTTTCCTTGCCGCTTGACAACGCCGCCAAGGTGGAGCAGGCCAGCTACATCAAATTTGTAAACCGGAACCTCTCCGATACGGCCCGCACCGTGCGCGTGCCCGCCGAGGCCGAGGGCCGGATTGACCTATCGGGCATCCGCCTTAACTTCAACCTCGAAATCACGCCCGACGCCTACATTGAAGTCTTGCTCAACGAAAGCACCGGCGACGTTATCCGGGGCACGGCCAGCGGGCAGCTGCGCCTGAACATCGACACCCGGGGCGAATTCAACATGTACGGGCAGGTGGAAATCGTGCGCGGGCTCTACAACTTTACCCTGCAGGGACTCGTGAACAAAGAGTTTCAGGTGCGGCCGGGCGGCACCATCAGCTGGAACGGCAACCCGCTGGACGGGCAGATGAACGTGACAGCCACCTACACGCAGCGCACCTCCCTGGCTCCCATCATTGCCAACAGCACCGCTACCATTCCTGTGACGGCCGTGATGAACCTGACCGGGCCGCTGCTGCTGCCGGTCATTCAGCTAAGCTTGGAGTTCAACGACATACCTTCATCGGCGGAGGGGGAGCTGACCTCATTCATTACCTCTCTGCGCAACGATGAGCAGGAGCTCAACCGGCAGGTATTCAGCTTGATTGTGTTCCGGCAGCTCACCTCGCCGGGGTCGTTGTCGGGCGTAGGCAAGTTTGCGGGCTCCGATTTGGGCGTGGGCAATAGTGTAGGACAGATTATATCCACCCAACTGGGGCTGCTCACGGCCCAGATTGACCCCAACCTGGAAATTGCCTTCAACATTAACGGAGTAACGCCTGAGGAGCTACAGGCCTTGCAGGTGCGCCTGAGCTACAACCTGCTGGGCGGCCGCCTGCGCGTGACGCGGGAAGGCGGCTTCAGCAATGCCCCCGTAACTACCTCCGACGGTACCGTGATTCCGGGGGCGCAAAACTCGCTTGTAGGGGATTTGAGCCTGGAATATTTCCTGCGCGAGGACGGCAAGCTGCGCCTGCGCCTGCGCTACGAAACCACCCCGCGCGACTTCAGCCAGGCCATAGCCGCCAGCAACCAGAACCAGGCCCGGGCCGGCATGAGCGTGCTGCACACCGAGCAGTTCAACTCTCTGCGCGAGCTGCTGGCCCGCAAGCGCCTGCGCCGCCGCGACGAAGCCTCCCGCAAAGCCCGCGAGCTGAACATCGACGACGACCCCAGAACGGTGGTAAATTGAGGGTGAAGAAGTGTCATTGCGAGGCGGAGCCGAAGCAATCCGTCCTGTAAATGCCTGACACTCCATTCTACCAGAAGGCCCCTTTCCGTGCGTAACGAAAAGGAGCTTTTCACATTTCAGGGCTTGGTACGTTGCCCGAGACGGATTGCTTCGCTTCGCTCGCAATGACACTTCTTCGGTCTTAAATCGGTAGTTTTGCCCTCTATGCCTCCAACGCGCCCGACCCGCAAGAAAAAGCTTGGCTCCTATCCGCACACGATGGTGGTGTTCAGCATTACGCTGGCCTTGCTGGTCATTGGGTTGTTTGGCCTGCTGCTGCTGCACGCGCACCGGCTGTCGGAGGTGGTGAAGGAAAACCTGGAAATGCAGGTATACCTGGAGCGCGACCTGCCCGAAGCTCAGCTGCTGCGCCTGCAGCAGACCTTTGCGGCCAAGCCCTTCATTGCCTTCCGCGACAACCAGCCCCAGGTGCGGTTCCTGTCGAAGGAAGAAGGTGCCCGGCAGTTCGTGGAGCAGACCGGTGAGGACTTCCAGCAGTTTCTGGGCGACAACCCCCTGCGCGACGCCTACATCCTCAAAATTAACCCTGAGTTTACGGATAAGGCTGGCCTGGCCCGCGTGGAAAAAGAGCTGCGCGCCGAAACCGGCGTGTTCGAGGTGCAGTACGTGCAAAGCCTTATTGAATCCATCAACCACAACCTGCGCAACATCAGTCTGGTGCTGCTGGGCTTTGCGGCCGTGCTGACTATTGTGGTAGTGGTGCTCATCAACAATACCATCAAGCTGGCCTTATTCTCGCAGCGTTTCCTTATCCGGAGTATGCAGCTGGTGGGCGCTACGTCCATGTTCATTCAGCGGCCGTTTCTGCGGCGCGCTACCTGGCAGGGCTTCGTGAGCGGGCTGCTGGCGGCGCTGCTGCTGCTGGCCTTGCTGCAGTACGCCTACCTGCGCGTGGAGGAGCTACGCCTGCTCCGCGACGAGCGGCTGCTGGCCGTGCTGCTGGTGTTCCTGGTGGCGCTGGGCTCTTTTATCGGCTTTATCAGCTCTTTCCGCGCCGTGCGTAAGTACCTTCGCCTTTCCCTGGATGAGCTGTATTAAACGTGAGAAGCAAGCTTGCGCAGGCTGCTGACCAAAAACGAAAACCTAATAACGAACACCGACTTTATGGCAAATCAACGTTTCGCTTTCGGGCCGCGCAACTACCGGCTGATGTTCATAGGCCTGGCCCTGCTGGCCGCCGGCTTCATTACCATGACGCTTGACACGACCGAGTACGGCGAAGGGTTTCTGGGAATTACGCTGGGGCCGCTGCTCTTATTTGCCGGGTTCGTAGTGGAGTTTTTTGCCATTATGGCCAAGTCGGGCAACGTAACCGAGGCCGCCCCTACCACCGTAGCTGCTCCTAACACGTTTACGCCGGCGGCTCCAGCCACCCCGGCAGCTCCGGCAGAGCCGACTCGTCCTACCTACAAGCGCCCCTAGATGAGCTACTGGCATGCCCTGCTCCTGGCCATCATTGAGGGTCTGACGGAGTTTTTGCCCGTTTCCAGCACGGGACACATGATTATCGTAGCCAACCTGCTCGGCATCGGGCAGCTGACGTTTACCGATACCTATATCACCTCCATTCAATTGGGGGCCATCCTCTCGGTGGTTGTGCTGTACTGGCGGCGGTTTGTGCAGAGCTTCGACTTCTACCTGAAGCTGGCCGTGGCCTTCGTGCCCTTCGGCATCCTGGGCTTTCTGCTGAAGGATGTTATCGAAAGTCTGCTCAAGAACGTGGCGGTGGTGGCCTGGGCGCTGCTGGTAGGCGGCGTGGTGCTGGTGTTCATCGACAAAGTATTCAGCGGTCCGCGCAAGGAAGTGACCACGCCAAACTTCCGGCAGGCGCTCAAAATCGGGCTGTTTCAGTGCCTGGCGCTGGTGCCGGGCGTGAGCCGCTCGGCGGCTACCATTGTGGGCGGGCTGGCCCAGGGCTTCGACCGGCGCTCCGCCGCCGACTTCTCCTTTCTGCTGGCCGTGCCTACCATGTTCGTCATCACGGCCTACCAGCTTTACAAAACCTATAAAATAGCCCCGCCTGGCGCCGAAGACCTCAAGCTGCTGCTGTTCGGCAACGTGGTGGCCTTTATCGTGGCCCTGCTGGCCGTCAAGACCTTCGTCGATTTTGTATCGCGCTTCGGGTTCCGGGCGTTTGGGCTTTACCGCATTGTGGTGGGCGTGGTTATCCTGGTGATGATGGCGCTGGGCATCGACCTGCACGTGCTTTAAGCCGCTACCGTTTTTTCGGCCCGCGCCCCGGTGCGGGCCTTTGCTTATGGAAACTCCTTCTGCTGCCGCGTTTGATTTTGAAGCCGGCGAAGTGCTGCTCGTCGACAAGCCCCTGACCTGGACTTCGTTCGACGTGGTGCGCAAAGTCAAGAATACGCTGCGCATCAAGAAAATCGGCCACGCCGGCACCCTCGACCCGCTGGCTACCGGCTTGCTCATTCTCTGCACCGGCAAGAAAACCAAGCAGATTGACCTCATTCAGGCCCAGGAAAAAGAGTATACTGGCACCTTCCGCCTGGGTCAGACCACACCTTCCTTTGACCTGGAAACGCCCGTAGACGGTGAGCTGCCCTACGAGCACCTCACCGAGGAGCAGGTGCGCGCCGCTACCGCGCAGTTTGTAGGGCTGATTGAGCAGACGCCCCCGCTGTTTTCGGCGGTGAAGGTGAACGGAGAGCGAGCCTACGAAGTGGCCCGGCGCGGCGGTGAGGCCGAAATCAAGAGCAAGCAGGTCACCATCCGGGCGTTTGAGCTTACCCGCATCGAGCTGCCCGAGGTGGATTTCCGCGTGACCTGCTCCAAGGGCACCTACATCCGCAGCCTGGCCCGCGACTTTGGGCTGGCCCTGGGCTGCGGCGCCCACCTCACCAAGCTCGTGCGCACCCGCATCGGGGAGTACGCGGTGGCCGATGCGCTGAGCATGACGCAGCTGGAAGCCCTGCGCCCGCCCCGCCCCGAGGGCGCCGCCGACAGGCCGGAGCGGCCCCAGCGGCAGCGTCAGCCGGAGCGCCGGGCCGGGCTGGAGTATTTTCAGGCAACCAGCACCCCGCAGGCGCCCGACGCGGCCGCTTCTTCGTAGAACCGGGCTGACTTTCCACCGTACCTTTTCACCTTTTCCCTGCTGATGCTCGTCGTTCGGGACCCCGCGCAGTTTCCTTTTCTCGGTCAGGCCGTGGTGACCAGTGGTACCTTCGATGGGGTGCACCTGGGGCACCAGAAGATTCTGCAGCGCCTGCTGGAAGTGGCCCGGCAAAGCGGCGGCCCGGCTGTGGTCATCACCTTCTGGCCCCACCCGCGCCTGGTGCTGGCCCCACCACCCACGCACCCCCAGCCCCAGGATCTGCACCTGCTGAACACCCTGGAAGAGCGGGCCCAGAAGCTGGAAGATTTTGGCGTCGACTACCTGCTCATCGTACCCTTCACCAAGGAATTTGCGGCTCTTACCTCCGAGGAGTTTATCCAGCAGGTCCTGCTCCAAACGGTGGGCACCGGCAAGCTCGTCATCGGCTACGACCACCGCTTTGGCCGCAACCGCGAAGGCGGCTTCGACTACCTCAGCCAGCACGCCGACCGCTACGGGCTGACCGTGGAGGAAATTCCGCGCGAGGACGTGGACGCCGTGGGCGTGAGCAGCACCCGCATCCGCCGCGCCCTGGAAAGTGGCGACATTCTCACGGCCAACCGTTACCTGGGCTACCCCTACCCGCTCACGGGCACGGTGGTACGCGGGCAGCAGCTGGGCCGCACCATCGGCTTCCCCACGGCCAACATCGTGTGCGACGAACCCTTAAAGCTGATTCCGGCCCGGGGCGTGTACGCGGTGATGGTGACGACGGCGGCCGGCACCGTACACCAGGGCATGCTCAACATCGGGGTGCGCCCCACCGTGGGCGGGCAGCTCAGCCAGACCACCGAAGTCCATCTGCTCGATTTCGACGACGACCTGTACGACCAGCTGCTGTCGGTGCAGTTTGTGGCCCGCCTGCGCGACGAGCAGAAGTTCAGTGGCCTCGACGCCCTGAAAGCCCAGCTGGCCCTCGACGCGGACAATGCGCGGCGGCATCTGGTAGGCGGGTAAGAACAAAGCACTGTTATGGCCGCGCTTCGCTCGCCATGACAGTGCTTTTCAGAACCAGACGCACTCTTTCACCAGAAAGCCCTTACTCGTCGCGCACGGTTAAGGGCTTTTCACATTTTGGGACTTATCATATTGCATAGGACGGATGGCTCCGCGCTGCTCGCCATGACAACTCGCCATTCCTCATTCCTTTATTACCTTCCCGCTCCCAAACCCACCCAACTCTGACGTATGATAAACAAAGTAGTGGCCGGCCCCCAGGCGGCCCTGGACGGCCTCACCGACGGCATGACGCTCATGCTGGGCGGCTTCGGCCTGTGCGGCATTCCCGAAAATGCCATTGAGGAAATTCTGCGCCGCGGCGTGCGGAACCTCACCTGCATCAGCAACAACGCCGGCGTCGACGACTTCGGCATCGGGCGCCTGCTCCAGACCAAGCAGGTGCGCAAGATGATTTCCAGCTACGTGGGCGAAAACGCCGAGTTTGAGCGCCAATTGCTGAGCGGGGAGCTGGAAGTAGAACTGATTCCGCAGGGCACCCTGGCCGAGCGGTGCCGGGCCGGGGGCGCGGGCATCCCGGCCTTCTATACCCCCGCGGGCTACGGCACCGAGGTAGGCGAAGGCAAGGAAAGCCGCGAGTTCAACGGCAAGATGTACCTGCTGGAAACCGCCCTGCACGCCGATTATGCCCTGGTGAAAGCCTGGAAGGGCGACACGGCCGGCAACCTCATCTACAAAGGCACGGCCCGCAACTTCAACCCCATGATGGCCACGGCCGGCAAAATCACGGTGGCCGAGGTGGAGGAGCTGGTGCCCGCCGGGGAGCTGGACCCCAACCAGATTCACACGCCTGGCATTTTTGTGCAGCGCATTTTCGAGGGCCAGAACTACGAGAAGCGCATTGAGCAGCGCACGGTGCGCTCCACTGTCTAACCCCAACGGCGGATGAAAACCCAACTCTTCGGCCTGCTCCTGCTGCTGAGCATCAGCGGTAGCACTCTGGCCCAACCCACGGTACTGCGCGAAGCCAAGCCGCAAGCGGTGGGCGTAGCCCCGGAGCGGCTGCAGCGCGTCGACCAGCTGCTGCGGGATTTTACGGCGGCCAATTACGCGCCGGGCGCTATTGCGCTGGTGGCTCAAAATGGTAAAATTATCTACCATAAAGCCTTTGGGGTGGACGATGTAGCTACTAAAAAGCCTCTAAAGACCGATGCCATTATGCGCATTGCGTCCCAAACCAAGGCCATAGCCAGCGTGGGTCTCATGCTGCTCTACGACGAAGGACGGTTTCAACTCGACGACCCGGTTTCGAAGTACATTCCCGCGTTTCGGAACCCGAAAGTCCTGACGTCTTTCAACGAAAAGGACTCCACCTACACCGCCGCACCGGCCAAACAAGAGGTAACTATCCGCCATCTGCTCACCCACACCTCGGGCATTGGCTATGCCACCATTGGCAGCAAGGAATCCAACGCTATTTATGCCAAGGCCCATATTCCGAACGGCATTGGCACGCCCAACGGCAACCTGGCCCGCTCCATGCAGGCCCTGGGCGCACTGCCGCTGATGCACGAGCCAGGCACGAAGTTCACCTACGGGCTGAACACGGATGTGGTGGGCTACCTGGTGGAGGTGCTGTCGGGCCAGCCGCTGGATACCTTTTTGCGCACCCGCCTGTTTGAGCCGCTGGGTATGCGCGACACCTACTTCTACCTGCCCGACAACAAACAAGCCCGCCTGGCGGTGCTCTACACCGAGGACGACGCCAAAAACACGGTGAAAGCGCCGGCAAAGAATGGGCTGGGCGTCAACCCCGACTACCCGAAGCTGGCCGGCACTTACTTCTCTGGCGGCGCGGGCCTGTCGTCTACCATCTACGACTACGCCGTTTTCCTGCAGATGCTGCTCAACGGCGGCGAGTATAACGGACGACGTTTCCTGAAGCCCGCCACCGTGCAGCTGATGACCACCAACCAGATTGGCGACGTAAACCAAGGCGCCAATAAGTTTGGGCTGGGGTTTGGCCTCGTCACGGCGGCCGGGGCCCGGCAGATGGAGCTGGCGGAGGGCTCCTACGAATGGGGCGGCATCTTCGGCACTTCGTACTGGGTTGATCCGAAAGCCAGGCTTGTGGTTTTGCTTTACACTCAGAAGTTTCCCAACAGCCACGGTGAGCTGACCAACCAATTTCGCCACCTGGTATACGAAGCCGTAACGGTGCCCAAGGCCGCACAGCCTGCCCGGTAGCTCCAACTCAACGCGCATTTCCCACCTACCCCACCCTCCCCCTATGCTCGACAAACACGGTATTGCCCGGCGCATTGCGCAGGAAGTTCAGAACAACTCCTACGTCAACCTGGGCATCGGCATTCCCACGCTGGTGGCCAACTACATTCCCGACGGCATCAACGTGGAGCTGCAAAGCGAAAACGGCCTGCTGGGTATGGGCCCCTTCCCCACTGAAGCCGAAGTAGACCCCGACCTCATCAACGCCGGCAAGCAAACCGTCACCACCTTGCCTGGCTCCAGCCTCTTTTCCTCGGCCGACTCCTTCGCCATGATTCGCGGGGAGCATGTGGACCTCACCATCCTGGGCGCCATGGAGGTGTCGGAAAACGGCGACATTGCCAACTGGAAAATTCCCGGCAAGATGGTGAAGGGCATGGGTGGCGCCATGGACCTGGTGGCCTCCGCCAAGAACATCATCGTGGCCATGCAGCACGTAGCTCGCGACGGTAGCTCCAAGCTTCTGCCCGCCTGCACCCTGCCCATTACCGGCCTGCGCTGCGTGAAGAAGATTGTAACCGAGCTGGCTGTCCTCGACGTGACTCCCGACGGCTTCGTGCTGCGCGAGCGGGCTCCGGGCGTGTCGGTAGAGCAAATTAAAGCCGCTACCGCCGGCAAGCTGGTAGTGCCCGCCGAGGTGCCTGAGATGCAGGGCGTATAACTATTTGCCTGCTTGGCAGGTTAACATGCTACCGCCCGGTGCCCGCATGGACATCGGGCGGTTTGCGTTCCAGTGCTTTAAATCCAACGCAACGCCTGCCCAAGCCGTACCTTTGGACTAAGACTTTTGCTTCGACCTATGCCTGCTTCTAACAATAAAACCGGCGGTAGCCACGCCAAAAACAAACGGTGCCCGCCGTAGCTGAGCGCATGACGCCCACGGCGGTGCCCGCTCACAAGCTGGTGCTGCGCACCCTGCGCAAGAGCGACTACAAAGCCGTGCGCGACATCATGGACAAGGTATACTCCAATATGGAAGGTGCCTGGGCCCAGGATGAGTACAACAACCTACTGCGCAAGTTCCCCGAAGGCCAGATCTGCATCGAGGACAATGGCATTGTGGTGGCTGCCGCGCTGGCCATCATCGTGCAGTACTCCGACTTCGGCGACCGGCATACCTACTCCAAGATTACCGGCAACGGCAAGTTCAACACGCACAATGCCGACGGCGACACCCTCTACGGCGTGGACGTGTTTGTGGACCCCGAGTACCGCAGCCTCCGCCTGGGCCGCCGCCTCTACGACGCCCGCAAGGAGCTGTGCGAAAACCTGAACCTGCGCGCTATGGTGGCCGGTGGCCGGATTCCCGGCTACGCGGCCTATGCCAATGAGATGACGCCGGCCAAGTACGTAGAAATGGTGCGCAACAAGGAAATTACCGACCCCATCCTCACCTTCCAGCTCTCCAACGAGTTTCACGTCCGCAAGATTATCCGCGGCTATCTGCCCTACGACTCCGAGTCGAAGGCCTTTGCCACGCTGCTGGAGTGGATCAACGTGTACTACGATGAGGACGTGGACAAGCTGATCGGCAACCAGAAAAGCAACGTGCGCCTGGGCATTGTGCAGTGGCAGATGCGCGCTACCCGCTCCCTGGAAGACCTGCTCCAGCAGATTGAGTTCTTCGTGGATACGGTGAGCGGCTACAAAGCCGACTGCGTGCTGTTTCCGGAGTTCTTCAACGCCCCCCTTATGGCCCTCACCAACGAGGACTCCCCGGCCGTGGCCATCCGGGCCATGGCGGCCTTTACCGAGCCCATTCGCACCAAGATGATGGAGCTGGCCGTGAGCTACAACATCAACATCGTGGCGGGCTCTATGCCAGTGTACGAGGATGGCAAGCTGCACAACGTGGCCTACCTCTGCCGCCGCGACGGCACCGTGGATGAGCAGTACAAGCTGCACGTAACCCCCGATGAGGCCTCCTATTGGGGCATGCGCGGCGGCGATAAGCTCAAGTGCTTCGATACGGATTTCGGCAAAATCGGCATCCTGGTGTGCTACGACGTAGAATTCCCCGAGCTGGCCCGCATGCTTTCAGATGAAGGCGTGAAAATTCTGTTCGTGCCCTTCTGGACGGACACCAAGAACGCCTACCAGCGCGTGCGCATCTGCGCCCAGGCCCGCGCCATCGAAAACGAGTGCTACGTGGCCATTACGGGCTCGGTGGGCAACCTGCCCCGCGTCGAGAACATGGACATTCAGTACTCGCAGAGCGCCGTGTTCAGCCCCTCCGACTTTGCCTTCCCCCACGACGCCATTGTGGCGGAGGCCACGCCCAACACCGAAATGACCCTCATTGCTGACCTAGACCTGGACCTGCTCAAGGACCTGAACACCAGCGGGGCAGTTCGCAACCTGCGCGACCGGCGCAAGGACCTGTATTCGTTGAGCTGGACGGTAAAGAAAGCCGAGCGCGACGACGAGCTGCTGGCCCAGGGCGAAGAGCGGGCCCCTCGGGTAAGCAAGCGCAAGGCCGTGGCGGCTGGCTAAGCAGCCTTCATCAGCACTTATTTTCAACAAACGTACACGGCTGCCCATTGGGTGGCCGTATATGTTTGCCAGGTTTTGTAAACTGCGCTCCGCAACCTGATTTACCTTCTCTCTTTCGACTTATGAAACGCGTCCTCATTACCGGAGCCAACCGAGGCCTGGGCCTGGAGCTGACCCGCCAGTACCTGGAGCGCGGCGACACCGTGTTTGCCACCTGCCGCCAGCCCGCCGCCGCCCAAGACCTGCAAACGCTGCAGGGCCTGCACGCCGGCCGCCTGCACGTCATTGCCCTTGATGTGACGGACGCGGCCACGATGGTAGCCGCCCGCAAGACCGTGCGCACTGTATCGGCGGGCCTGGATGTGCTCATCAACAACGCTGGTATTCTGCCCGGCGCCGGCCCCGAGGACCCCGCTCCCCAGCGCCTGGGCCAGCTCTCGGCCGATAATGCCCTGCAGGTGATGCGCGTGAATGCCATTGGCCCGCTGCTGGTGGCTCAAACCTTTCTCGACCTGCTGAAGGCCGGCGACAAGGGCCGTATCGTAAGCTTGTCGTCGGGGTTAGGCTCCATTACGTGGAAAGCTTCGGGCGAGCATTATCATTACTCCGCCAGCAAGGCTGCCCTGAATATGTACATGCGGGCGCTGGCCGCCGAAATCAGCCAGTACGGCCTGGTTTCGGTGCTGGTAGACCCTGGCTGGCTGCGCACGGGCATGGGTGGCAGCACCGCCGGCCTCCCGCCCGCCGACTCGGCCCGCGGCATCATCCGCCTTATTGACCGCCTCTACATGGAAGAAAACGGCTCTTTCGTCACCTGGCAGAACCAGCCCGTGCCGTGGTAGCGGTGAGCTGGTGAAATAGGGAGTTTGACGTTCTGCTGGCGCGGCTTTGCGCAAGTGGCGTCATCCATTTAACTCACTACCAACCCGCGCTTAAGTAAAAAGCTCCTGACGTTTTATGTACGTCAGGGGCTTTTTACATTATAATGCTTAGCACGGCTCAGAGCGGATGGTTTCGCGTCGCCCTGACAGCTTTAGTCACCTGCTTACTCATTCACCGCTCGCCAGGTGGGCATGGTCCCGGATGATGGTGCGCAGGAAAGCTTCATCGGGAATTTCGGTTTGGATGCCGGTGAGGTTTTTCACCTTGTTGGCGACTTCGTTGAGCAACAGGTAGTTTTCGCGCTCCAGGCCCTTGTAAAGCAGCTGGCGGATGGTGGCCACGTCGTGGTCGGCGAGCAGCGACGCCTGGGGGAATACCACCACGTAGCTGGCCTGGGGAAACTGCGGAGCCAGGGCGCCACCGGGCTGGCGCGGCTTTGTGCTGATGACGGCTGTGCCGGCGGCCATGTCCCCGAGGCGCTGGCCTTTGCCGCCGGCTACTATCGCAATAATAGCCACCAGGCCATACATCAGCGACACATCGATAGGGCGCAAAAGCCAGCGCAGCAGGTAGTCGCCGAAGCGGGGCGTGGTGCCATCAATCCGGATGACCTTGATGTGGCGGGCTTTCTTGCCAATGGTCTGGCCGTTGAAAAAGACCTCGCAAACCACGTCGTACAATAGGTAGGGAAGCGCCATGAGTACAATACCCAGCCCGATCATAACGTTTTTGCCGGGCTCAAGCCAGGATAACAGTAAAAACAGCACTATGATCCAGGCGAAAAGCACCAGATAATCGATGATAGTCGCCAGGATCCGCTCACCTACGCTGGCGGTTTCGTATTCGAGGGAAACGTTCTGGGTGGTCTGAACGCGAATTGTACTCATACAGGCAGAGAAGGATAGATACTACCGGCCGCGCGGCCAGCCAAACGGACTCGTTAGGGGTAATTGACGCGGTTTGGAAATTTTCCGGTGCCGGAATAGCTACAGGTCAGGAAAAACGCGCATCTTCGTTTGTTTTCCCGGTTCGCAAATTACCAAGTATTCTGCCGGAAGCCAGCATTTTTCACGCCCGTAAACAAATCGGCGCCGCTGCCCTGGCGGTAGTTTCTCTTCAACCCGGCCAGTTATAGCCAGCTATTCTTATGCGCGAAGCGGTATTTATGCGGCAAAATGAGGAGCGCTGGAAGCAGTACCAAGCCAGCCCCCCAGCCAGCCCCGACGACCTGGCGGCCCGTTTCGTAGCCCTCACCGACGACCTGGCCTACGCCCAGACGTTCTATCCCGGCTCGCCCACTACCCGCTACCTCAACGACCTGGCCGCCCGCCAGCACCAGGCCATTTACCGCAACAAGCCCGAGAAAACCAACCGCTTCCGGGCGTTCTGGCAATTGGAACTGCCCCTGCTGGTGGCCCGCCACCACGGCACGCTGGCCCTCAGCCTGGCCTTGTTTGTGCTCTTCACCTTCATCGGAGCCTTGTCGGCGGCCTACGACGACACGTTTGTGCGCGTGGTGCTGGGCGACGAGTACGTGAACCGCACGCTGGCCAACATTGAGCGCGGCGACCCTATGGCCGTGTACAAGAGTATGGACGAAACGCCCATGTTCCTGGCCATCACCGTCAACAACATCTACGTGTCGCTGCTGACCTATGCTATGGGCGCGCTGGCCGGGCTGGGCACGGTGTATATGCTGTTTCAGAACGGGGTGATGCTGGGTGCCTTTCAGCATTTCTTTTATCAGAAAGGCCTGCTGCTGCCTTCTATCCTCACCATCTGGATTCACGGCACCCTCGAAATTTCGGCCATTGTGCTGGCCGGGGGCGCGGGCCTCGTCATGGGCCGCAGCCTGCTTTTCCCCGGCACCTACTCCCGCCGCGACTCTTTCCGCCAAGGCGCCCGCGACGGGCTGAAGCTGGCCCTAGGGCTGGCCCCGATATTTGTGGTAGCCGGCTTTCTGGAGGGCTTTGTGACGCGCCACACCGGCATGCCGCTGCCTTTGAGCGTGACTATTATAGGGCTGTCGGCTGCGTTTATTGTCTGGTACTTTATTGTCTATCCTATCCGGCTGCAGCGCCGCCTGGCTGCCAGCTAGGCCGAGGCCATTATTCTATTCGCCTATGAAAACTCCGTTTACCAGCAAAGCCGATTTCTGCCAGGAGCGCGACTTTGGCCAGAAAATCAGCGCCACATTTGAGTTTCTGACGGCCCACGCCCAGCCGCTGGGCAAGTGCCTGCTGTATTTTGTGCTGCCCACGGCAGTGCTGGCGGGCATTGGGCAGGCCCTGGCCCAGCAGGAGGCACTGGAACTGATAGATGCTGCTGCCAAAGGCAACACAAGCGGCTTGCAGGGCTATAGCTCCTTGAGTAGCCTGAACTTGCTGCCCATGTTTCTGCTGGCCCTCAGCCACAGTATGCTGGCCTGCACCGTCTATAGCTACGTGCGGCTGCGGATTACGCAGCCAACCGACCAGGAAATAACCCCTTCTCAGGTCTGGCAGCAAGTGAAAAGCTATGTACTGCCTTTGATGGCGGCCAGTATTATTATCGGAATCGTGGTCGGAATTGGTATGCTGTTCCTGCTGCTACCAGGTATTTATCTGGCCATAGGTCTTAGTCTGGTCTGGACGATTGTGGTACTGGAAGACCGGAGCATCTCGGACTCATTCGGCCGCAGCCTGCACCTGGTGAAAGGCAAATGGTGGTCGACGCTGGGGCTGCTCGTCATTATGTACATCATCGTGGCGATTCTAAGCGCCATCTTTAGCATCCCGAATACGGTGCTGGTATACAGCAAAGCGTTGCGTCTGAATGCCCTGGACTTTCCGCTGGTTTCCCTGGTTCTGGCGCTGCTCACCACTACCCTGAGTGCTTTTCTGTATGTGCTCGTTGCGGTGGCCGTGATGTTTCAGTACTTCAACCTGGTAGAGCGCAAGGAAGGCCACGGCCTGCACTCCCTTATCAACAGCCTGGGGCAGCAGCCCACGCCTGTAGCCCACAACCACCACTTCCGCCCCGACGACGACGGCGAGTATTAACCCCGTACGGCCTCATCCTCCACGTCCATCAGTTCCTATGAAAACACCCTTTACCCGCGCCGCCGACTTCCAGCAGGAGCGTGACTTCGGGCAGAAAATCAGCGCTACGTTTGAGTTTCTGGGCACGCACTGGCGGCCCCTGCTCAAGTGCCTGGCCTACTTCGTGCTGCCCGGTACGCTGCTGGCCGGCATCGGGCTGGGGCTGATGATGAACTCGATGTTTGACCTGATAACACAGACTCAGCAAGGGGAGGCGGCACGTATCAGCAACGGCAGCATGCCGTTTGGGCCGGGCTACTTTATCGGCATCGGCGTGGCGTTTATCGGCGGTATCATCTCGTTTGCCCTGCTGCTGAGTACCGTGTACGCCTACGTGCGGCTGCTGTACACTGACGAGCCCGCGCCCCTGCCGCAGCCCCGGCAGGTATGGCTGGAAATGAAACCTCGTCTGGGGCGGGTATTCCTGTCATTTGGCGTGCTGGGCGTGGCGTACCTGCTGCTGGCAGTTGTGTTGGTGTCCCTTATTGCTCTGGACGAAGTGGTGGGCGTAGTACTGCTGTTTCTGGTGATGCTGCCCGCACTGCTGTACGTGGTGGTACCCTTGTCGCTGTTTTTCCCGGCTATGTGGCTGGAGGACCTGGGCATCTTTGCCGCGCTGCGGCGCAGCTTCCAGCTGGTGGCCGGGCGCTGGTGGGCTACGCTGGCCTTGCTGCTGGTGGCCTCCCTTATTCAGGGCACCATGTCGTTTGTATTTATCATTCCCTTCTACGCCAGCATGTTCGGCAAAATCCTCAAGCTGCCGGTGCTGAGCTCCGATGTCTTTGGAATGGTGGTGCAGTGCCTGTACATGACGGGCGTTTCGTTTTTATACGTGGTGTCGCTGATTGCCAGTGCGTTTCAGTTTTTCCACCTGGTAGAGCAGAAGGAAGGCCACGGCCTTTTACAGCTGGTAGCCAGCCTGGGCCAGACGGCCGCTCCGGCCGCTGCCAACAGCGCCTACTCTCCCACCGACGACGGCGAATACTAACTTATTGCCGTGGCCTGCATTTCCCTTGAAAACAACAGACTGGTGACGTATTGCCTGCACTTTCTGTACGCTTCGCTTAACTGGCTGCGCGCGTTGCTAAGCCACTTAGAGCGGCCTGAGCAGCGGCTAAAGCTTCCGGCGCAACAGTGGCTGCTGGCCTTGCTGCTGCTGGCAGCCCCGGCCTTAGCTGCGCCCGCCCCCGCCCCAGTGCCTTCGCAGGCAGCTACGCGGGCTACCTACCGGGCCCCCGATACGGAGCGCCTGCGGGAGCTGCGCGGGCAGCGCGAGTTTCAGTACGTGGACGTGCGCAGTGAGCAGAGTGGCTGGGACCTGTTCTGGCGCCGTTTCTGGGAATGGCTGGGCGAGCTGCTGAATACGCGCGGCGGCCGGCTCACCTGGAAGTACGGCGTCTATGCCCTGCTGGTGGCGGCGCTGGTGTTTGGGGTGCTCAAGCTGCTGCAGGTAGACGTTACGCGGGCCTTTGGGCGGGCACCCCGCACCGGCCTGCTGGCCTACGATATAGCCAGTGAAGACCTGGAAACCATCAACTTCGACGCGGCTATTGCCGAGGCCGAGCGCCAGGAAAACTACCGGGTGGCCGTACGCCTGGGCTATCTGCTGGCCCTCAAGCAGCTGGCCGATAAGGGCCTGATTCGTCTGCAGCCCGAGAAAACCAACCACGATTACCTCTACGAGCTGCCCGAGGGCACGCTGCCGCCCGCTTTCCGGGAGTTGACACGGCAGTTTGAGTTTGTGTGGTACGGGGAGCACGAAGACCTCACAGCCAGCCAGTACCAGCAAACCCGAGCCACCCGCCTGCGCTTTCTGCAAACCCTTTCAGCCACCCGTAACGCCGCCTGATTTCTATGCGCATGACGACGTTTCGGTGGTATCTGGTGGGCCTGGTGCTGCTGTTTGCGGCTTACGTGGCCGTGGAGTACTACCGCCCCAAGCCCCTCAACTGGGCGCCTACCTACCAGAACAAAGACAAAATTCCCTACGGCACCTTCGTCCTGCACGACCAGCTGCCGCATGTGCTGGCCGTGCCGGCCCGCGAGGTATACACTGTGCGCGTGCCCATCTACAACCAGCTGGAAGGCCGCGAGGAGCCCCGCCCGACCGACGACGCAGCCACCGCGCTGGACTCGGCTGACATAGCGGAGATGATAGACCAAGCGGCCGATACAACCCGCGCCGGGAGTAGCTGGGAGGCTACGGATACAACGGCCGCCACAGCCGCCGCGCCTGCTCTCATCGACTCGGCTGATGCCACCGATGCCGATTACGCCGCCGGCCTGGCCGAATCGGGCTATAAGCGCGCCTCCTACCTGTTCGTGAATGGCTCTTTCAGCCTCAGCCGCCTCGACTGCCGCTCCCTGCTGCGCCACGCTGCCCGCGGCAACGACGTGTTCATTGCGGCCGAAAACTTCGATTTGCAGTTTGCCGATACGCTCGGCTTCCGCAGCGTGTCGACGGTAGACCAGCCAAACCCGAAAGACAAAAAGCTGCAGCTGGATTCGGTGCGCCTAAGCTTCACCAACGCTGCCCTGCAAAAGGCTGCTGGCGCCCCCGCGTTTAAGCTCCCCGCGCTTACGGCTTCCTACCACCTGGCACCCGACAGCAGCCGCATGGGCGAGTTTACGGTGCTGGCCATCGATGCCCGCAACCGGCCCGTGCTGGTTCGCCGCACCCACGGCCGGGGCCACGTATACCTGTGCTCAGTGCCGGTAGCTTTCAGCAACTATTACGTGCTGCGGCCTCGCACCCATGGCTTTGCTTTTGCGGCCCTCTCCTACCTGCCCACCGGCCGCCTGGTGTGGTGGGACGAGTATCAGAAGCAGGGCCGGGTGGGAGAACAGTCCTTACTGCGGGTGCTGATGGCCCACGATGCCCTGCGCTGGGCCACCTATCTGGCCTTGCTGGGCGCTCTGATGTTCATGCTATTCGAGGCCAAACGCCGCCAGCGCGTCATTCCCATTCTCAAGCCTCTTCCCAATACTACGCTGCTGTTTACGCGCACCGTGGCCGGCCTTTACCGGCAGGGCCGCAACCATCAGCTTATTGCCGAAAAGAAAATCGGCCTGTTCCTGGAGCATTTGCGCACCCAGCTGCACGAGCCTACCCTGGATTTGCAGGACGAGGCCCTGCGGGAGCGGCTTAGTCAGAAGTCCGGTGTGGCCCGCCCCGAAGTGGACGCCCTGGTACGCCGCATCAACTTTGCGCTGACGGCTCCGCAGCTTTCGGACGTAGAGCTGCTGGCGTTAAACCGGGCCCTGAATGATTTCCGTCGAGCCATGAGCTAAGTTGCACTATCCGGTAAATTATGATTTAGCTCATTTTGCACTATACCATTATGTGACTCTAGAACAGTTTAGATGATAAATTAAGCCATAATCTATTTTTTACTATTAAAACTATTCCACCCTGTTTTTCTCTTCTCTGACTTGATTTCTGCCGAATATATGGAAAACCTCCACCCCGAACAGCCAACTCCTGACGCAACCTCCGCTCCACTATCGGCCATGCCCGAGGCTACGGGTGACGCGGGCTCCTTTGCGCCCCGCACCGACCTTTCGGCCCTCAGTCGCCATGCCGATGCTATCCGGGCCGAGCTCGGCAAGGTGATTGTGGGTCAGCAGGCCTTGGGCGAGCTGCTGCTCACCGCCATTCTGGCCGATGGACACGTGCTCTTGGAAGGTGTGCCGGGCGTAGCCAAAACCCTTACGGCCAAGCTGCTGGCCCGCACCCTGGCCGTGCCGTTCAGCCGCCTGCAGTTCACCCCCCGACCTGATGCCTTCCGACGTGCTGGGCACCGCCGTATTCCGCCCCGCCCAGGCCGATTTCGAGTTCCGCCCCGGCCCCATCTTCGCCAGCGTGGTCCTCATCGACGAAATCAACCGCGCCCCGGCCAAAACGCAGTCAGCCCTGTTTGAGGTGATGGAGGAACGGCAGATAACCCAGGACGGCACCTGCTACGCTATGCCATTGCCCTTTATAGTGCTGGCCACCCAGAACCCCGTGGAGCAGGAAGGCACCTACCGTCTGCCCGAGGCCCAGCTCGACCGTTTTCTGTTCAAGCTGAACGTGGGCTACCCAACGGTGGAAGAGGAAATTGCTATTCTGCAGGGCCACCACGCCGGTTTCGGGGGCACGCCGCTGGATGTAGTGAAGGCCGTAGTATCGGCAGCGGAGCTGGCCGAGCTGCGCGAGCAGGTGCGCCGCCAGCACGTGGAGCCGCGCCTGCTGGAGTACATTGCCCGCCTCGTGGGCCAGACGCGCATGCACAAAGGCCTGTATCTGGGTGCTTCGCCCCGCGCCTCCCTGGCTCTGCTCAACGGCGCCAAGGCCCTAGCGGCCCTGCGCGGCCGCGACTTCGTGACGCCCGAAGACGTGCAGTACCTGGCGCCCCACGTGTTGCGGCACCGCATCCAGCTCACGCCCGAGCGCGAAATGGAAGGCCAGACCCCCGACGACATCGTGAAGCAAATCCTCCAGCAGATTGAGGTGCCGCGGTAGGTTGTTGCGTTGGCTGTCATGCTGAGCGAAGCCGAAGCATCTCTGGCTAATCAAAACCAGAGGTAGAGATGCTTCGGCTTCGCTCAGCATGACGCGGCTTTTCTGAGGTATTCCTCATTATTCACTCCTCATTTTCAATTCTCCTCTGTGAAGTCCCTGTACCTTACCCGTCGGTTTTTTCTGGCATTGGCTGCGGTGGTGGTAGGGCTGGTGGTGGCATTTTTTCTGCCAGGCTGGCTGAGTCCGGTGCTGCTGGGGCTGGGACTGGTAGCCGTGCTGCTGCTGGTTGACGTGGCTCTGCTCTACGCTCCGGCCCAGCAGGGCGGGGCGGGCAGAGTGTTTGGCCGGCGGGTGATGGGCGACAAGCTGGCCAACGGCTCCGACAACGACATTCACCTCTACCTCGAAAACCACTTCCGCTTTCCCATCCGCACCGAAACCATCGACGAGATTCCGCACCAGTTTCAGCGGCGCGACGTGCTTTTTCGCAACCACATCGGGCCGGGCCAGACGCAGGTGATTCACTACCAGCTGCGGCCCACCAAGCGCGGCGAGTACGAGTTTGGGGCCCTGAACGTGCTGGCAGCCTCCCCGCTGGGGCTGGTGCGGCGGCGCTTCCGCTTCGAGGCAGGGCGGATGGTGCCGGTGTACCCCTCGTTTCTGCAGATGCGCCAGTACGAGCTGCTGGCCATTCATAACCGCCTCACGGAGGTGGGCGTGAAGCGCATCCGGCGGGTGGGCCAGAGTATGGAGTTCGAGCAGCTGCGCCCCTACACCCTCGGCGACGACCCGCGCACCATCAACTGGAAAGCCACGGCCCGGCGCGCCACCGCCCCCCAGGCCACCGATGCGCTGATTGTCAACCACTACCAGGATGAGCGGGCCCAGCAGGTGTACTGCCTGATTGACAAGGGCCGGGTGATGCGGATGCCGTTTGAGGGCCTGAGCTTGCTCGACTACGCCATCAACGCCACGCTGGTGGTCAGCAACATTGCCATTCTCAAGCACGACAAGGCCGGGCTCATCACATTTTCGCACCAGCCCGGCGCCCTGCTGCCCGCCGACCGGCGCGGGGGCACTATGCGCCGCCTGCTGGAAGTGCTTTACCGCCAGAAAACCAAGTACCTCGAAACCGACTACGAGCGGCTCTACATCAGCGTGAAGAACAACGTGCGCCAGCGCAGCCTGCTCATTCTATTCACCAACTTCGAGACGCTGAGCGGGATGCAGCGCCAGCTACCTTACCTGCGCCGCATGGCCAAAGACCATTTGCTGCTGGTAGTATTCTTCGAAAACACGGAGCTACGGGCGTTTCTGGATGCACCCACGCTCACCACCGAGGACGTGTACAACCAGACCACGGCCGAGAAATTCGCCCAGGAAAAGCGTCAGATTGTGCGGGAGCTGAACCGCTACGGCATCCACGCCCTGCTCACGGCCCCGCAGAACCTCACCGTCAACACCATCAACAAATACCTGGAGTTCAAGTCACGGGGGCTGATATAAACCACGACGGAACAACGGATTCGCGCGGATTTTTCGGATTTCACGGATTTTGTGGACGGCGCGTATGTTAGGTGTTTCCGGGGTAAGCAGGCTGGTTTTTAGCTCTTTGAATGAGTTTACAGGCATTTAGGAACGACGCCCTGGCTGTGCCGGGGCGTTTTTCTTGCCTGATGTTTGCAACGGGTGCGTAGTACCGTATCCGCCGGCTGGCCACCCTGACATGGCTAACTTGCCGGCCCTCCTACCCTGTTGCTTATGTTTCCGCGCCTTTTCCTGCTGCTTGTTTTTGGTTTGGCTTGTCGGGTGGCTGGGGCCCAGACGGGCACTGCTCCCGCGTCTCGCAACCTGCTGCCGGTGCCCACGGAAGTTCGCTGGGGTAAAAGCAGCCTGCCCTGGAAAGCGGCCCTCCGGCCCCAGCTGGATGGACCGGTTGACTCGGTGGTAGCGCAGGCGGTGCTGCGCACGCTTAACCGGCTGCACCGCAACGGCACGGCCGCCCCGCCTAATACAGCCCTGCCGCTGCAAATCCGCTACGGCCAGGTAGGGCGGCCCGAGGCATTTGATGAGGAACGCTACAGCCTGCGCGTGACGCCCATGGGCGTATCCATTGATGCGCCCACCAGCCTGGGGGTGTTGCGGGCACTGGCTACGCTGGAGCAGCTGCCGGAGCGCCAGGGCCGGCACATGGTGCTGCCCGAAGTAGACATTGTGGATCAGCCGCGCTTTGCCTGGCGCGGGCTGCTGCTGGATGCGGCCCGGCACTTTATGCCGGTTTCGGTTGTCAAGCGCAACCTCGATGCTATGGCCGCCGTGAAGCTGAACGTGCTGCACTGGCACCTCACCGATGACCAGGCCTTTCGAATCGAAAGCACGCGGTTTCCGCGTCTGCACCAGTTCAACACCACGCCTGGCGTGTACAGCCGCGCCCAGATCCGGGAGGTGCTGGCGTACGCGGCCGGCCGGGGCATTCGGGTGGTGCCGGAGTTCGATGTACCCAGCCATACCACCAGCTGGCAGGTGGCCTACCCGCGCCTGGCTTCGCTCGATACCACGTATACGCCCTACCAGAGCTTCCGAACCTCCAACATTGCCCTCGACCCCACCCGCGAAACCACGTACTCGTTCCTGGATTCGCTATTCGCCGAAGTAATACCCCTGTTTCCCGACCCCTATTTCCACATTGGCGGCGACGAGAATGACGGGCGGCAGTGGCGGCGCAATCCGCGCATCCAGTCTTTCATGCGCGACCAGAAGTTTCTCAACGCCAAAGGGCAGCCCGACAAGCACCAGCTGCAAACCTACTTCAACCGGCGCGTGCTGACGATGGTGCAGAAGTACGGCAAGCAGATGATTGGCTGGGACGAGATTCTGGGGCCGGGGCTGCCCCCCGAGGCCATCATCCAGAGCTGGCGGGGTAAAAGGGGCTTGCCGACGCCGTCAAGGCCGGCCACCGGGCTTTGCTTTCCAACGGCTACTACCTGGACCTCTACTTCACAGCGGCCAGCCACTACACCACCGACCCACTACCGGCCGATTCTCCCCTTACGGCCGAGGAGAAAAAGCGCGTGCTGGGCGGCGAGGCCACACTCTGGGCTGAGTTTGTCGACAGCGTGGTGGTGGATTCGCGCATCTGGCCCCGGGCCGCCGCCGTGGCCGAGCGGCTGTGGTCGGCGGCGAGTGTAAACGACGTGGCGGATATGTACCGACGGCTGGGGTCCGTGTCGCAGCAGCTGGAAACGCTGGGTTTGCAGCACCGCCGCGCCCCGGAGCAGCTGCTCACGCAGCTGGCGGGCGGAGCTACGCAGGTGGGGCCGCTGCGCACCTTGGCCGAGGTACTGGAGCCGGTGAAGGAATACAAGCGCCATTTCCAGGGTTTCACGTACACGCCCCAAACGCCGCTCAATCGTCTCGTAGATGCCGCCCCGGCCGAATCGGAGGTGGCTCGAACGTTTGGGGTGCAAGTGGATAGCCTGCTGGCGCTGGCAAAGGCCAGTGGTGGGCAGCTGCCGCGCACAGCCCCAGTCCGCCGCCTGCTCAGCCAGCTTCAGGCGCAGCTGCAGCGCTGGCAGCTCAACGACGTGCAGGTGCAGCCCACCCTGGCCCTGAACCCCACGCTGCGGGAATACGCCCCGCTGTCCACGCAGCTCACCCTGGTTTCGACGCTGGCGCTGGCCCGCCTCACGCAGCTGGAACGCGCCGAGGCATCGAAGCCCGAGTGGCAGGCAGCAGCCCTCAAGCAGCTGGACGCCGCCAAAGCCCCGGCCGGGCAAGCAGAGCTGGCGGTGGTTTCGGCCGTGCGGCGGCTGGTGGAAGCGAAGTAATGTAAAACATAACAGTGCGTTGGAGAATCATCGTGTGACGCTGAACGCAACGGAGTTTTTGTAATTCTTCTCTCTCCCAAACTTAGTTTGCATGTCTGCTAGCCGAACTGTTCATCTGATCCAAGACCCGCTATTCGGCAATAAGCTGGCAACTATACCTGTTTTTGATGCGGTTTGGATACTTGACAGCGTTGAAAATCGCTATGCCGTAGCCGAGCTTAGAAAAGCTTCTCTCCGCCAGTTCACACTTTTCCAGGTACAGGCAATGGATGACCTTTTATATATGATTGAGTTGCATCATGGGGTGGACAGCCAGACGCCAGCCTTTCAACAACTCATTATTTGGGGATATAAGCCAGAAGAATCCTTATTACGGGCATGTCTGGAATCCATCGACTTCCAACTCGTGGAAAGTAAACAGAACTACATTAGGGCACATCGTAGGGCTTAGGCCTTACGGCTCATGTAACCTAGCAAGTCTTCGCTAAAACAATACTGCAACCTGCATGCGGCCGGTGTGAACGGCGCTGAGGCCATTGGGCTTGCGGCCGTCGTAGCTGAGCGTGAGGTTGAGGCCGTTGCTGAGGCGCTGTTCGGCGTTCAGGTTCCAGGTGAGGTTGTTGCCGGGGCGCAGGGCATTCAGGATTTCCAGGCCCACCACCGACGACAGGTCGCCCTCGAAGCCCACGCGCACCAGCCGGGTATTGGCCGTGACGGTGCGCTTGCCCACCTGGCTGAGGCGGGTTTCCACGCCTAGCTCGTCGAACACGCCGCTGGCGCCCTCATTGGGGCCTGCCAGGGTGTTTTGCTTGCTGGTATGCAGGTAGGTGCCGGTAAAGCGCAGGGTGTTGCTGGGCTGGTAGCTGAGCTCGGGCGCCACCTCATAAATCAGCAGGCGGAAGTTGCGGGGCGAGAGGTAGGTGGACTCGTTCTGGCGGATGGAGCGCGTGGACGTAAAGCGCCCCGTGAACGACTGGGCCAGCGTGCGGCGCAACAGCACGCTCTGGCTGGCCAGATTGCGGATATCGGTGCCCTGGGTGAGGAGTACCTTCTGCTGGGTTTGCTGCACCGTCAGCTCGCCCCCGAAGATGGGGTTGGAGCGGTTGAAGTAGAGCGTGTTGCGCAGCAGCTTGTTGAGGCTGAGCAGAAACAGATCCTCGGTCTGGAAGGCGAAGGGGTTGAGGCGGGAGCTGAGGCTTTTGTCGGTAGTGCGCCGGTCGAGGCTTACGGTGGTAAGGGCACTGAAGCGGGCGGCGGCTTTGCGCCAGCCGGCCTGTTCGCGCCAGCGGGCCGGGGCCGAAGTAGTAAGGCGGTAGCTGAAGCGGTTGGAGAAAGCCAGGATGTAGTCGTCGGTGGGCAGGAACACCTTGATGTGGGTGCGAAACTGGGCGTCCGTGGTCTGGGCCTCGAAGAACTCTTCCTTGTCTTCGCGGCCATTCTGGTTGGCGTCGCCAGCGTAGTAGTGCGTGCCCTGGCCGTTGGGCACCGGCAGAAAGGAGTAGTCGCGCTTCAGCTCCCGGCCCGAGGCCACGCTGTAGCTCAGCTCCGAGCGCAGGGCGTTTTGCAGCAGCGTGGCATTCCAGTCGATTTTGCCCAGCACGGTTTGCTGGCGGGCGCTGTCGCGGGCAGCCAGGTCGCGGTAGGTGGCCAGCACGTTCAGCTCCTGGTTTTTGCCCAGACGGCTGCTGAGCGTGCCCTGCCAGGTTTGGGCCCGGCCCCGGGTTTGCAGATTATTCAGCTCGGGCGTGGGCGTCTGGTCGCGGCGGAAGCTGTAGTCAAGCCGGAAGCGGGTACGAGCCGAGTCGCGGCTCTGCAAGAACACGTTGTGCTCGTCGTAGTAGTTGGCCGAGGAAATAGAGTCGCCGGAAGGCAGGGCGACGCGGTTTTTGTCGAAGCGGTAGGCGTAGCCGGGCACTACGGGGCCGCGGGCGTAGCGGGCCGTAGCCTCACCCCGCGCCCAGGAAGAGTGGCGACGACCGGCGTCGGAGTTCAGCAGAAACAGGGCCCCGCGCACTTCCACCGCGCCCAGCTGGCGGGCACCTTCCAGCCAGTGCTGTACCCCGCTCACCTCGCCCGTGCGGAAGCGCCGACTCAGGCGGTAGCTCAGCAGATTGTTGGCGTCCTTCACCGCGCCCAGCGAAAAGTTGAAGATGTTGTCTTCGCGCGGGGTCCGCCGGGTGCCGTTCCCGAGCACGGTGCTGGTGGTGCTCCAGTTGCGGTCAAACTCAATGTCGCGGTACCGGTCGATGGGCGCAAACAGGCGGCTGGTGTACTCGTAGTCGAGGGTGCTGCGCAGCTTGTAGCCCTGCAGCACCGGCAGCCGCAGCGGCTTATCCACCACCGCGTAGCCTACCCGAAACGCCTGGCCCTGGTCGGCCTCGGGCGAAAACCGGTTCAGATCCAGCTGGGAAGTTGCCACGTCCACGAACACGGTGCTGGTTGAGTCGACACGGAAGCTGGCGCCCCCGGCCAGCATCTGCTTTTGCAGGGGCGTGGGCAGCAGCCGGATGGGGGCGTAGCTGCCCTGGGGTACGCCATTGATAGAGGCTACGTACTGAAACACGCGCCCGTTGGCACTCACCGCGTTGGAACTCAGAACATAGTCGCCCTGGTTGGCGCCGAGGTTGGTGAAGCGCACCGTGTACACGCCCCGGGTAGAATCGGGCGGGTACGTAAACACCGGCACTCGCTGTCCGTTACTGTTCGTGACAATATCCCGGTTGTACTGCACCTGGCGCCGGTCGTAGGCTACGGAGTCGATGCCCGAAGTGGCTACCTGGCTTACGTTGTCGCCGGTGTTGCGCAGCAGCTCACGCTGGGCGGCGGTCAGCTCCAGGTTGGGCGAGTTGTCGGGGTTATCGGCCTCGCGGTAGTAGTTGGCGTGCACGCTCAGGCGGCCGGCCTGCTGGTAGTGGCTCAGGTGGGTGAGCGAGCGGGCGTAGTTGAAGTCGGAATACTCGAAATCAATACGGATGCGGGTGTTGCGGGTAATCAGGTGCTGAGGCGAAAACGTGACTTCGGCCTGGTTGTAGTCGATAACGTAGTCGTTGTCGAAACCCCGCGTCATCAGGCGCCCATCCAGGTACACCCGCTCGGAGTTGGCCAGCACGATGATAAACTGCTCGCCATTGGGCCCACGCAGGCGGTACGGCCCCTGCACGTTCTCGATGGGCGTGATTTCGATGGACGCAAACTTGCCCTTAGCCACGCCCGCCGCCGCCGTGGTGGTGGCAAAGCGGCCCCGCCCCAGCACCGTAGTGGCCCGGGCCGAGGTAGCGGGAGCCGCCTGGGCCGGAATGGTACTGTTGCCGGTATTGGTAGGCCCCGCGCCGGGCAGCGTGGGCAGGCGCCCGAAATTAGCCTCCACGGCCGCGCCCTGGATGTTTTTGTAGAAGCGCAGAAAGTAGTCGGGCTTGTTGCGCAGCACCACGTCGCCGGCCGTCAGGTTCCAGCGCGGGTGCGTCAGGGTCACGTAAATCCGGTCAAACTCCTGCAGCTGCTGGGTGTTGCCCTCCGGCTGAAACGGCACGCTCTGGTCGCTGATAGCGGCCGTAAGCTGAATCTGGTCGGTGAGCTGGCCTTCGAGCTGAAGGTTGAGCGCGGAGTTGACAAACACGTTCTGGGCATTGCCAAAGGAAATACCCCGCGAGAGAGTACCGGTTTTGTTGATGCCCGGCGTGGCCAGAATCTGCTCCTTCACCGCAAAATCCTCCAGTCCGAAAGGCTTGCGCGGGAAATTCACGCTGTCCATTAGCCCGATGGGCCGCCGGAACACCGGCCCGGCCAGCCGCAACGGCAGCACCCGGTAGCAGATCAGCACCGAATCTCGCAGGGGTACGGGCAAACGGATATCGGGCTGACCGGGCTCAAAAGCCGGCAGGCGGGTGGCGGGCCGCACGTAGCGGTAGCGCCCCGTGCGCGGCTCGTAGGCTACCGCCCGCCCGTTCTCCGCCCCCCACCGACGACGGCACCACCGTAAGAGTATCAGCCAGCTCAAAAAACGTGGTGTCGCGCTCCGCCGCCAGCAGTACCCACCGGCAGCGGCGGGAGCTGGGCGGACCGGCCTCGGGGCGCTGCTGGGCCCAGGCCGCAGTGGCCGCCAGCCATCCGCACGCCAGCAGCAAACACAGGCGCAGAACAGAAGGCGGAAAGCGGCGGGTCATTCGGTAAAAATAGGGCGCGGTAGCGGTACTGGCGGTACAACGCAAAAGATGCCCCGATTCGTGCCAGCCAGCGGCCGGGCGGAGTTGGCGCGGTGGTTGCTGCCAACCCCGGCCGGCCGGCTTCGTACTGCCCGGTACATTTCCCTCTCACCTGCCTCCACCGCTTGTATGCGAAGTTTTTTACGATTCTGCGTGGTGGGGCTGCTGTTGCTGGCCGCCCAGGCTCAGGCCCAGAGCAACGACGGGTTCCAACGCCTGCATGGCCAGATGTACGTGGTGCGCAACGGCCAGCGCCGCCCCATGACGCACGACGCCCACCTGCCCACCGGCCACACCATTACCAAAGACGGCTTCGTGGTGGCTGCCAACGGCCAGCGCACCGAGCTACGGGAAGGCCAGGGCTGCGACCTGCGCGGGCGCGCAGTGGCCGTCAGCAGCACCAGCCAGGGTTTGGCGCTGGCGGCCCCGGCTACGGCGGCGCCCCGCGCCCAGTCCCAGGCCACGGTGCTGGCCCGGCTGCTGGGCGGCGACTACCCCGGCCGGGGCCATGCCTGGGGCAAGCGCAAGAAAGCCAAGAAGCACAAAGGCCGGCACGATGAGTAATGGCGGTTTCTGCTTTCCAGGGTTGTAGCGCGAACTATATAGTAGGCTACCCCACGCTGAATCTTCCCAAGCAAGAACGGCACAGTTCGCGCTGCTATGCACCGCCGGTTTCGTTCAACGGCGAGCGGGGGCAAGCCCTGCCCCTACTATGAAATTGCTTTTGTTGATTTTTCATGTTGCATGAGTTTTTGATTACGCCGTTTGCCGATGCCGCCCGGCAGCGCCACTACGCGGCCGTACGCGAAGCCCTGCGCGCCGACGACACCGGCCCCATTACCCTGCTGCTGGGCAACTTGGCCGTGGAAGAGGATGGCCCGGCCCTGGATGCGGTGGTGGTGCGGCCGCACAGTATTACGGTGCTGCTGCTGGTGCCGCGCGGTGGTCAGCTCAACATCCCGGCCCTTCGCTACGGCACCTGGAAGCTCGATAATACTCCGCTCCCCGGCGACTGGGACACCGATAATCCATTTGAGCAGTTTCAGCGGCAGAAGGAAGCATTAGCTTCCTGGCTGGCGCCTCAGCTGAGTTCGGAGCAAGCCAACCTGCAGTTTATTTCGGGAGTGGTGGTGTTTGATGGGCCGGTGACGTTTGGGCCGGAGGTGGAAGAGCAGCTTGCCTCCAGCCCCGCTACCAGCGGCTTCCAGCTACTGTGCGAAGCGGGCCAACTGCCGCGCCGCCTGCGGCAGTTGGCCCGCCCCGATATCGACCTGACCGACGCCGACCTCACCCAGTGGGCCCGCGACCTGGCCGAAGACGACGCGCCCGCAGAACCCACCCCAGCCGCCAGCCATAGCCCAGCGCCCGAATCCACCAGCGGCAGCCCACTGCGCCGCCTCTGGCAGTGGCTGGGCGCCCACGACGTGCCCGACGATGCGCCCTACGGCTACGACGCCCAGGCGGTGGCCGCCCGCCGCGCCGAAAAGCAGGAGCTGGAGCAAGTGCGCCACCAGCTGCAAGCCGACCTGAACGAGCAGATGCGCGCCCTGGAAGCTCGGGAAGCCGAGCGGGAGCAGCATATCACCGCGCTACGCACCCAGCTCGCCCAAGCCCCAAACGCCCCCGCCGAAGCCGCCGCTCTGCAGGCCCGGCTGGCTGCTGAAAGCCGTGAAAAAACCCTGGTGGAAGAAGCCATTGCGGCTTCCCGGGCCGAGTCGGCGGCGCGCAACGCCGAGCTGGACGCTAAAATCGCGCAGCTAAGCCAGCTGATTCAGCAGCTGAATACGCAGCCAACGCCGGCAGCAGCTGCCACCGCTCTGGCTACTCCAGGCCTGGCAACCCCTACTGAGGCTACCCGCCCGGGTAGCATAGCCGGGGCGGAGGCCCCGCGACGAGCAACATCGGTGGCAGCTACGGCAGCTTTGAGCTTTGCCCGGCTGCGGCAGTGGCGGCGCCTGCTGCCACGCCTGGCTATGGCGGCCGGGGCACTGGCCGTGCTGGGGCTGGGTGGCTGGGGCCTGAGCCGGGCTGTTTCCGCTTCGGCCCCCAGGCCATTCCAGGAAAACGGCAAATGGGGCTTCACCACCGGGGGCGACGAGCCAGTGGTGCCCGCTCGGTACGCTTCGGTGGCGGAGTTTCGGGAAGGCCACGCCGTGGTGGAAGCCGACGGAGCATTCGGTCTGGTGAACGAGGAGGGCGAAGAAGTGGTGAAGCCTGCTTATGATGCCCTGAACCCCTACGCCGGGGGCTACGCCCGCGTGCGGGTGGGCGACGCCTACACGTTTCTGGATCAGGACGGACAGGAATTCAACACGTACTACTTCAACGCGCTGGACTTCGCCGAAGGCTACGCTGCCGTGCTCGACTACCGGGGCTGGCACTACATCAGCGGCCCCAGGGAGGAAGACCCCGCCAAACCACCCGTCATTTTCCGCGAGGCCTACTCTTTTCAGCAGGGGCTGGCCCGCGTGCGTCTGGCCGACGGCTACACCTTCATCACGCCCGACTACCTGAAAGACCCCACCGAGGGCACGGAGCCCTTTGGCCGCTACACCGCCGCCACCGACTTCATTGATGGTCGCGCCCGCGTCACGCAGCAGGGCCGCACTTTCACCATCGATACCGATGGGGACGAGGTGAAGTAGGCCGTGGCAGCTGTTGTCTCCTTCTGATCTTGCCGCAGGACGAAGCATTGGTGGCCCCCCCCTTACTCCGGAAACCAGCCCCAAACCATCAGCCTGCCAGCGGCAGCTCGATGTAGAACGTAGTGCCGGTGCCTTCCCAGGTTTCAAACCAGATGCTGCCGCCCGCACTTTCAATGCCACGCCGGGCCACGGCCAGCCCAATGCCGGAGCCTTTTTCCTTGGTGGTGAAGTTGGGCACGAAGATTTTCTCCTGTACTTCTTCCGGAATGCCAGCGCCGTTGTCTTCGATGGCAATGCGCACTTTACTGGTTCCCACCAGCTCTATACTGGCCTCTACCTCCGGCCGACGCCCCTCGGGCACTGCCTGTAGAGCATTGATGAACAGGTTGTTGAAGGTGCGCACCAGCAGGCTTTCGTCGGCGTACACAGTGTAACCGAGTTCCTCGGCTTCGGGGGGCAGCTGCAGGCGCACCTGGCCGTTGCCCTGGTGCAAACCCACGCAGCGGCGCAGCACGGCGGCCACATCCAGCCGTTCGGGGCGCATGGCGGGCAGGTTGGTGAAGTTGCTGAAGGAGGTAGCAATGTCCGTAAGCACGTCAATCTGCGTGATGAGCGTCTGCGACACCCGGCCAATCAGCTCCGAGAGGTCGGCGTGGCCGTCGTGGATAGCGCGCTGCAGAAACTGCAAGCTCAGCTTCATGGGCGTGAGCGGGTTCTTGATTTCGTGGGCCACCTGCCGGGCCATTTCGCGCCAGGCGGCTTCTTTTTCCTGGGCGGCCAGCTCCTGCTTGCTTTCCTCCAGCTTGCGCAGCATGGTGTTGTACTCGCGCACCAGCAGCCCGATTTCATCCGACGACTCGTAGGTGAGCATTTCGTTCTGGCCGGTGAGGGTGGTGTGCTTGAGCTTTTCGGTGAGGAGCTTGAGCGGGGCCGTAAGGTAGCGCGAGGCCAAAAACGTGAGGGCCAGAAACAAAATGAACATCACCGTGAAGATATTCAGGATAGTATCGACCAGCTCGATAAGCTTGGTGTCCAGCTCCTTTTCCGAGTCGAAAAACGGAATACCTACGTAGCCCACCACGCTGGTGCCCGCCGCCGTAACCGTCCGTAGCGGCAGATACAAGGCATTAAACGAGAGTGTACCCGCCCTTTCGGAAAGCAGGATGCGCGGCTGGCTGCGCTCGGCCAGGGCCTTCAGCGCCTGCGGGTTCATCAAAGGGCTCAGCAGGCCACTCTCAAAAATGAGTGGCTGGCTGCTGACCAGCAGCTGGCCCTGGCCGTCGTAGAGGTTCAGGTCGGTTTCGGTGAGGCTGGCTACATTGGCGGCGGCTTCAGTGAGCTGGGTACGGTTGGTGGAATCGGCCAGCAGCGCAGTGTTTTTCAGCAGGTTGTCCTGTACAGCCTTGCCGCGCCGCTCGTAGGTGCGCAGCAGGTCGCGCTTATAGGAGGCCGTTACCTGGCTGGCCGTGGCCACGCTCACCACCAGCAGCGGAATCAGGATGCCTACGTTCAGGAACAGCTGAATCTTGGTGCTGAAGTTGGTGCGCAGCATGCGCGGGTACTTGCCGCGCAGCACCATGTAGGCAACTACGCACAGCAGCCAGAAAAACGTGTGCAGCAAAAATAGAAAGGAGAAGTTGGCCAGCCAGCTCGTGAAGGAGTAGCGTGGTGTGGTAACCACCACCACCCGCTCCTGCGGCCCACGCACGCCCAGGTGGTGCATGCCGGCCAATGATAGGCCCGTGGTATAGAGCCGGGGGTCGTGCAGGGCCTGATGGTTCAGATTGTTAACGTAGTCGAAGTCCCCCTCACTGTACACGGGCCGGTCCTGCTCGAAGCCGGCGTAGCTGAGCTCCGGCCCCAGCCCCGGCTGAAAGAACTTTTCATCCACCAGCAGCTCCGGCACCAGGCTATAGGTGGTGAGCTTTTTGAGAGCCAGCTCCAGCACAATGGTAGCCCGTGCACCCGAGGGAGCCCGCACGGGTACAAACGTGACGTAGCGGCGCGTGCTGAACGTGGCTCCATCATGCAGCAGAAACAGCCGGGGCTGATCGGTGGGCACGGCGTTACGCAGCAGGCGGTTTTCCACGGCAGGCAGCGCCTCAGAGGCGGAGCTGCCCAGGGGCAGCCCGGCTCCGTCGAAAAACCGCACCGAGGTTTCATATTTATCGAAGTAGTCGCGCAGGTAGTACTTCTCGATTTTCTGGCGCACCAGGTCCTGGTTGCCGAACGGGCCGGTGATACGCGCCTTAATGAACGGGTCGTTGGCCATTTCGCGGGTACGCTCGGTAAGCAGGAACTCCCCTTGCAGGTCATTGTCGACGAGCAGGTTGCTGGCCAGTTTCTGCTTGTTCTGAATCAGCTGCCGGTTGAAGTGCATGTACAAAGCCAGGCCGCCGATGGCCGCGCTCAAGGCCACCATCAGAAACACAAGCAGGTAAAGCTGGTAGGGCACCACCGCCGCCAGCGGCCGCAGCCCGGTTAAGCGCAGAATCAGAAAAAAGCCCAGCGTGAGGCCCAGCAGCGTGATATATGGCTGGCTTAGCAGCAGCCCCAGCGGCAGAAACACCAGCATACTGCCCGCCAGCATCAGCACTGCCACGCTTTTGGTAGCGGGCCGCAAAATAGCTACGAAACACTGCGTGAGCAGGTACAGGGCCAGCAGATAGCCCCCCGTATGCAGCACAATGGCCAGCAGCAGCAGCAGCTTGAAGGCCGAAACCTGGATACTCTGGGTTATATCGAGGTTGAGCTGGGAGTTGGTGAAGGTGCTGGCGTAGAACTGGTACAGCGTGATAAGTAGCCCGTAGAACGAGAGTACCGCCACAGTACCCAGGGCCACGCGCGCAGGGTCGCGCTGCAGCTGCCCGATGCGCCGCAGCACCCCGTACCGCCGAAACAGCCGCAGCCCGTACACCGCCACCACTACCATCACCAGCGCGTTGAGGATCAGGTCGCCCAGGGAAGGAGAAATAGCCGAGGCAGCGTACACGCGCGGGTCGAACAGGGGCAACTCGATAAAGGAAAACGGCAGCCCCCAGTATAGCAGCACCGCCCGCAGAGCCACCAGCGGCAGCAGCACCGCTGCGGCGCCGCGCAGCGGCCGCCGCAGCGCAAACAGGCGCCGGGCCAGCAGCAGCCAGCCCGCCAGGTACAGGATAATACCCAGCAGCAGCAGGGCGGCCGGCACGTACTTGCCCGTAGTGGGGTTGGCCTGCACGCTTTCCAGGGAAAACAGGTAGGCCCCTTTGGCCGAATACAGCCGGGGCAACCGGCCGCTTACGTCATTCGGTACTACGCGCAGGTTCAGGCCCCGGAATAAGGCCTGCGTGGCGCCCTCCCGCAGGTAGCGGTTGCTGATGCCGTAGTTTTTTTCCAGCGGCACATACGTCAGAATCACGTAGGGGCCTGCCTGCCGACGCAGAGCCAGGAAGCGGCCAAACTTCATATCCACCAGCTTTTCCCGAAATGGCTGGGTGGCGTTTTCCATTTCCGGCCGCATGGTGTGGTCGGACCAATACAGCAGGCGCAGGTCGCGGAACACGAAGGTGGGGTACGTAGCACCCTGCAGCAGCCGTTCGAAGCTTACCTCGCCCCGCTGTATATCTATGGCCAGTTCGTCGGCTTCCTCGTCGGCAGTGCGCTCGGCCTGCCGTACCAGGGCCTGAATCTGGCGGGCCTCGGCCCGCATCAGCACGCTGGTAGCCAGCCCGTAGTGGTTGCTCACGAAGGCAGCTACAAAGCATAGCGCGGCCAGCAACAGCAGAAACCAGGGAGAAAAGCGCGAAGACGACAAGGGCGGAGGAACAAGAAAATGAGCTGTTGGCCACGGCAACATGGCTAAGCGCATCCCGAGTTATATTTGGCCGTGTTCCGATTTCTTAATAATGGACCACCGCTCTATACCTGGGAGGACGCCGCTACAGACAAAAATGCCGCCAAATGGCGGCATTTCCTATTGGTGAGTAGTCAGCGGGGCCCGGGCAGGGTCGTAGTCGATGGAGCCAAACCAGTACAGCATCAGGGCCCGGGCGTAGCGGAACAGCAGCGGCGTGAGCAGTATCACCGCGAAAGCCACGCTGGTAATGTACACCCACACGGGCGGGTCGCCGGCCAGATAGTAGAGCGTAAGGCCCACCAGCACCACAATACCCACCGACAAGCCGTAGCTGATGTACATGGCGCCCCAGTAGAACCCTACTTCCGGCTCGTAGTGCTGCCCGCACACGGGGCAGGCCTCATACATAGCATCGAACCTGCGCAGCTGGTAGGCCGGATACCGAAACAACGGCCCCGTGTGGCAGCGTGGGCACCGGAGTGCCAGCAAGGCCAGGGCCGTCGACGGATGGTGCGGCATTAGGTTAGCGCTGAGCCAGCTTTTTCTTTTTGTTGTTTCGATACCACCAGAAGCCCACCGTCCCAATCAGCAGGTACGGAATCGTCATCAGGTACAGAATCCCTTTGTTAAGACCGGAGGTATCGTAGCCGTCCTTATCGGAGCGGGAGGCCTCTACCTGGGTTTTGCACATGGTGCACTGAGCCTGCGCGGCCATTGGGGCCACGCTCCGCAGGGTGGTGAGCAACACCAGCCACAGGGCAAAAATAACTAGCTTTTTCATCTTCTAAGCCAACACCCGCTGCCGGGGAAAGTTTCGTTGTATCGGTTTTCAGTTGCCGGTTGCCAGTAGCAAGAGTTTAACGCTTCAGCCACTGGCAACGAAAAACTATCAACGGGCAACTGCCTACTGGTAATAGGGTGAAATCATTAGGTACACGATGACGCCCGTCACCGACACGTACAGCCAGATGGGAAAGGTCCAGCGGGCAATGCGGCGGTGCTTCTGAAACTGCTCCGTGAGGGCGAAATACAGGGTAAACAGCACAAGCCCCACCGTCACGGCAGCCAGCACAATGTGGGTAAGTAGGATAAAGTAATATACCCCACGAATCAGCCCCTGGCCGCCAAACCTGGTGGACGGCACCTGTGAGTGGTAGGCCACGTACGACACCAGAAACAACGAGCCCAGCAGAAAGGCCAGGCCCATCATCAGTCGGTGCCGGGCCACGTTTTTGCGCCGGATAAAGTAGTAGCCGACCACCAGGAAAAGTGCCGTGAGCGAGTTCAGCCAGGCATTTACTTCTGGCAGGGCCTTCACATTCAGCCCCGAAACCTGAAACGCGCCGGGAAAGAAGTACAGCACGGCCACGGCCAGCGGAATAATGGCCGCCAGCGCCCCCAAAAGGATTTTATACTTGGTGAAGTTGCCGGGATTAACGGCCGGGTTGTTCGAGGTCATACGAGTAAAGCATTACGCCGATTTCGGTGATGAGCCGCTCAATCTCCTTGGCACTGGTACCATCGTAGCGGCCACGCAAATGGCCGGTGCGGTCTACCAGCAACAGTTGCTGGCTGTGCTCCAGCCCCGGCGATACGCCCTGGGGCGGCGGCAAGCGAAACTCATCCGTGGCTAAACGATACAGCGCGCTTTTGTCACCGGTCAGGAAAAGCCATTTGCCCGCAATGGCGCCGTACTGCTCGGCGTAGCGCTCCAGTTGGGCCGGTGTGTCGTGGGCGGGGTCGAGGGTGAAGGACGCGAGGCGCAGGCGCGGCTCGCGGCGAAACTTCTCCTGCACGCGCTGCAGCTGGCTGCTCACCTGCGGGCAGGCGCCGGGGCAGGTAGTGTAAAAGAAATTGGCCACGTACAGGCCATCGGCCAGGTCCCGGCTGGAAATGGCGCGGCCGGACTGCGACTGAACCGGCGGCAGCTGGATCTGGTGAAAAACAGTATCGCGCTGCCACTCCCCCCTACCTGCGTCGAGTCGACGCGGTCGGGCAGGTAAGTTGGCAGCGCGTAACGGTTGGTTCCGAACGTATTCAGAAACAGAAACGCCAGCACCGGCACCAGCAACATCAGGCCCAACACGAGGGTTTGTTTGGGCCGCATGCGGTTAGCGGTTGAAAACGGCCTCGTTGATGTACGAGCCTTCCGTAATCAAAGCCACCAGCAGCCACACCAGCAGGGCCATCGGCACCATAATCGTCCAGATCAAGCCCTTGGTTTCATGCTTCAAGTGCATGAACTCCGCCACGATGAAGAACGCCTTGAAGATGGTGAGGATGATGAAGATGGCATTGCGGAGCGTGCCGGGGTCCATCAGGAATACGAACACGAATTCCAGGGCCGTGATGCCAACCAGAACGAAGAACGTTTTCCAGATCCAGCCGGTGTTTGGCTTGGCAATTTCGGCTGGATTATGCGGGTCGAGGCCTACGTGATGAGCCATTGTGTTGAGAATTAAGAATGGAGAATGGAGAACTAAGAATTGATGACTAAAAATCAAGACATAACCGGCCTGACCGATACTTCTCAATTCTTAATTCATAATTCTTAATTACCTCCTAAACGAGGTAGAAGAAGGTGAAGACGAACACCCACACCAGGTCTACAAAGTGCCAGTAGAGGCCAATCTTTTCCACCATTTCGTAGTGGCCGCGCTTTTCGAAGGTACCATTGGTGGTAGCAATGAATGCCCACACCAGCAGGCAGACGCCCGAGAATACGTGCGTGCCGTGGAAACCAGTGATGAAGAAGAACAGGTCAGCGAACAGCACGGGACCGTACTGATTCATCGTCAGGTTGGCGCCGTGGAAAATGGTGCCATCGGCCATGCGCGTACCTTCGTCGGTGCCGCCGATAAAGTGGCTCCATTCCCAGGCCTGCGAGGCCAGGAAGGTAGCCCCGAACAGAATCGTCCATAGCAGCCACTTCTGCACGTCCTTCTTATCCATACGATGGCCGGCTTCTACGGCCAGTACCATCGTCACGGAGGAGAAGATGAGAATCATCGTCATCAAAGCCACGAAAGCCAGCGGCAGGTCCATGCCGTGCAGGCCGGGGAAGGAGTTGAACACCTTGTCGGGCACGGGCCAGTAGGCCGAGGAAAATTCAAACGCTTTGCCGGAGGCCGCATCGAACGCCGCGTGGCGGTGACGGATGAGGCCGTAGGTGGTGAGGAAGGCGGCGAAGGTGAAGGCGTCCGACAACAGGAAGAACCACATCATCAGCTTGCCGTAGCTTGCCTTAAATGGTTCATTGCCGCCGTCCCAAGGTCCGCTGCGGGGCGTGTCGAGAGTGGCAGCGTGCTGCGTTGCCGCTTGTGAAATGGCCATAGTGCAGGTAAAGAAGGTCGAAAAACTAGTGGTTCAAAAGTAGGAACAAATACAGGTACAACCAAAGCCCCCCGAGGAAGTGCCAGTAGATTGTGACGTTGCCAATGGACAGCATCTGGCGTGAATGCACCTGATAGTTAAAGCTTTTGCGCAACACTTTCAGCAGAAAAATCAGCCCCGTAACCAGGTGAAAAGCGTGCACACCCATCAGCACGTACAGAAACGAACCCGATGGATTAGCATCAACGCCGCCAAAGTGAATCTTGTTACGCACCAGCTCGGCCCACACCTGCCACTGCCCTACCAGGAAAGCCGCCCCCAGCAGCAGCGTCAGCCCCAGGCCAAGCTTCACCTGGTTTAGCTCATCCTTGCGGGCGGCAAAGTAGGCCCACTGCACCGCGGCGCTGCTCAGCACAATCAGCACGGTATTGATGAGCATGCTGGCGGGCAGCTCAAACTCCAGCCAGTTGCCTTCTTCCCGGCGCACAATGTAGGCGCTGGTGTAAGCGGCAAAAATCATGAAGATGCTGATAATCATCAGCCACAGAACCAGCCGGGTCGGGTGCAGACCGGTACCGGGCTCTTTGTTGGTTAGGGTTTCGGCAGGATGCATAGTATTGACTTTTGAGGGTTGATTTGATGCCTTGCGGTAGGGTTGTCATCTCAGATAACAACAAGTAACCACTCAGCAATTCAGCTATCCACCCAGTTAATTACACTTTGTCGAGCACAAGGGCAATCTGCACGATGGGCAGATACAGGAAGGAGCCAAACATGATGCGCATAGCCGCTTTTTTGGTGCAGGTGCGCATCAGGTAGAAGGTTTGCATCAGGAACAGCACCCCGCAAATGGCGGCCACCATAGCGTACGTGGTGCCCGTCATGCCGAAGTACAGCGGCAGCAAGCTCAGCGGAATGAGCACCAGCGTGTAAGTCATGATCTGAATGGCCGTGCGCATGTCTTTGCCCCCGGGCGTGGGCAGCATCTTGAAGCCGGCCTTTTTGTAGTCGTCGTCGAGCACCCAGGCAATGGCCCAGAAGTGCGGAAACTGCCACATAAACTGGATGCCGAACAGCACCCAGCCCTCAATACCCAGCACGCCCGTGGCCGCTACCCAGCCGATGAGTGGGGGCATGCCGCCCGGAATGGCGCCTACAGCTACACAAATAGGCGAAATGGTTTTAAGCGGGGTGTAGATGAAGCCGTACAGAATCAGGGAAATCAACGACAGGGCCGCCGCCAGCGGGTTAAAGAAGTACGCCAGCATCCCCAGCCCCAGCCCGCCCAGCAGCAGTACAAATGCCCACGCCTCGGCGCTGGACAATATCCCCAGCGGCAACGGGCGCTGGGCTGTGCGCTTCATCAGCTTGTCGAGGTCCTTCTCGAAGATCTGGTTGATAGTGTTGGCAGCACCCGTCACGGCCAGGCCGCCCAGCATCACCAGCAGCGCGCGGCTCCAGTCCAGCTCCTTGGCGCCCAGCAGGTAGCCGACGGCGCTGGAAAAAGATACCGTCAGCGACAACCGAAACTTAAGGAGCTGAAAATATGCCCGGGCTTTACTCATGCGAGAGGATAACAACGCGTCGGGGGCAAATGCTTCCCGAACGGGGCCGCAAAGTTACGCAACAACGCCCGGACTAGCTTCTTGCCGCCGCAACTTAGTGGCCCGATGGTAAGCCAGCACTACTAGGAACTGCAGTCCAAACAGCACCGTAGCCAGCGTGAGGTGTACCGGCTGCACGGCCGCCGGCAGCGCCCAGTACGCCAGCGTAATGCCCGCCACAATTTCCAGCCCCAATGCTGCCACTACCGCCACCGACAGCGGCCGCAGGCTGCCCCTCGAGCCCACGTACAGCCGGTAGGCTAGGTACAGGTTGAGCACGAGCAGCACGGCTGAGAACGTGCGGTGTACCCGGAAGGTAGTGCCCAGCTGCTCTATCCACTCGCTGCGGCCAAGATACTGAGCGGCCGCGGCCACCATATCCACTTCCTCGCGTACCTGCGTGCCCAGCACGATCTGCCCAAATGTTGCCAGAGCCGCCAGCCACAGGCCCCAGCCCAGGCCCGCCACCGTGGCTTCCGATGTGGCCCCCTGCCGCAGCTGCGACCGGTCCACGGCATAGAGCAGCATAGCCACAATCACCAGGGCCAGCCCCATGTGTATCGTCACCATTATGGGCAGCAGGTTGGTAGATACCACCAACGACCCCAGCCAGCCCTGGAAGCCCGTTAGCACAAAGCTCCCGAAAGTCAGCCAGAACACGGCCCGGTCACGGCGCCAGTAGGGCAGCGCTAGCAGTACCGTCACGAAGATGAACACCCCAATCAGCGCACCCAGTAGGCGGTTCACGTACTCAATCCAGGTTTTGGTAGGATTGAAGTCCGTTTCGATATACTGCGTGGGGTGCGCGAATATTTCTCCGGCCACCTGCTCGAAGCCCAGCCGCTCCAGCGTGCGGGCCAGCTTCTGGTTTTTGGCTACCCGCTGGGCTGTGTACACTTCTTTGTAGTCAGCGGGCAGCTGGCTGATGTGGGTGGGCGGCACCCAGGAGCCAAAGCATTTGGGCCAGTCGGGGCAGCCCATGCCGGAACCGGTACTGCGCACAACGCCGCCTACCAGAATCAACAGGTAAACGCTTGCCACTGTCAGGATACCGAAAAATCGGAAACGGCGCACAAAAGCAGGAGTTTGCATAAGCAGGAGCACGCCTGACGGGTGCCGTAGATAACGGGAAACAAAGCAGCTTCCCAAGGTTTGCACATGTCTGGGCAGGTGCTACAAAATGCCGGAAAGAAAACGGGCCGCCGTAGATACAGCGGCCCGTTTCGGGTTAGTAGAAGCCAGCGGCTATTCCATGTCCCGCTCGTAGGGCAGGTTCGACGACTGCGTCTTCGAGAAGGGCACGTTTTGCGGAATGAAGTCTTCCACTGCGCCGGGCTTGCTGTAGTCGTAGGGCCAGCGGTACACAGCGGGAATTTCGCCGGGCCAGTTGCCGTGGCCGGGCTCGATGGGCGCCGTCCATTCCAGCGTAGTCGAGTTCCAGGGGTTCTGGGAAGACTTGCGGCCGCGGAAAATGCTGTAGAAGAAGTTGAAAATGAAGATGAACTGCGCAAAGAAGGCCAGAATAGCGGCCAGCGAAATAAACTTGTTCAAGTCAGCAAACTGCGAGAACATGTCGAAGCCGGTCCAGGCGTAGTAGCGGCGGGGGAAACCGGCAATGCCCACGTAGTGCATCGGCAGGAACACCAGGTACACGCCAATGAACGTCAGCCAGAAGTGCACGTAACCCAGTTTCTCGTCCATCATGCGACCGAACATCTTCGGGAACCAGTGGTACACCCCGGCCCACAGGCCGAAGAAGGCCGAGGAACCCATTACCAGGTGGAAGTGAGCAACCACGAAGTACGTGTTGTGCATCTGAATATCCAGCGCAGCATTGCCGAGAATGATACCCGTCAGACCACCCGAAATGAATAGGGACACGAAGCCGATGGAGAACAGCATGGCCGTGGTAAAGCGGATGTTACCGCGCCACAGCGTAGCCAGCCAGTTGAAGGTCTTCACTGCCGAAGGCACTGCAATGATGAGCGTCAGGAACATGAAGACCGAGCCCAGGAAGGGGTTCATGCCCGTCACGAACATGTGGTGAGCCCACACAATGAACGACAGCAGCGAAATACCCAGTAGGGAGCCAATCATGGCGCGGTAGCCGAAGATGGGCTTACGGGCGTTGGTTGCCAGGATTTCCGACACCATACCCATAGCGGGCATAATCACGATGTATACCTCGGGGTGACCCAGGAACCAGAACAAGTGCTGAAACAGAACCGGCGAGCCGCCCACGTTGTGCAGCGCCTGCCCGGCAATGTAGATGTCCGACAGGAAGAAGGAGGTACCAAACGAACGGTCAAAGATCAGCAGCAGCGCGGCTGAAAACAGCACGGGGAACGAGAGCAAGCCCAGAATAGCCGTCAGGAAGAACGACCAGATGGTGAGCGGCAGCTTGCTCATGCTCATGCCGCGGGTACGCAGGTTGATAACCGTGGTGATGTAGTTTACGCCACCCAACAGCTGCGATACAATGAACAGCGCCATCGATACCAGCCACAGCGTCTGACCAGCACCCGAGCCGGGAATGGCCTGGGGCAGCGCCGACAGCGGCGGGTAAATTGTCCAGCCAGCAGCAGCGGGGCCGGTTTCGATAAACAGCGACACGAACATAATCACACTGGAGATAAAGAAGAACCAGTATGAAAGCATGTTCATAAAGCCCGAAGCCATGTCGCGGGCCCCAATCTGCAGCGGAATCAGGAAGTTGGAAAACGTACCCGACAAGCCAGCCGTGAGCACGAAGAACACCATGATGGTGCCGTGCATCGTTACCAGGGCCAGGTAAAACTCGGGGTTCAGCTTACCGGCTTCAATCCACTTGCCCAGGAAGGGCGAGAGCCACTCGAAGGTAGCCTCGGGCCAGCCCAGTTGCAGACGGAACAAGCTCGACAGCGTGCCACCCAGAATAGCCCAGAAGATACCCGTAATCAGGAATTGCTTGGCAATAACCTTGTGGTCGGTGCTGAAAACGTATTTCTCCAGAAAGTTCTGCTCATGATGCTCGTGGTGCTCATCATGGTGCAGGTGTTCGTCGTGCTCGAGGCCGGGCTCGGTTGCCCCGATGCCCCCTTGCACGTTCGAATGAGTAGGAAGATTAGCAGCCATAGAAATGCGGGCGGTTTAGAGAGGTTACAGCGAAGCCTTGGCAGCAGGAACAACAGCGGCCGCGGCCGGAGTAGTTTCAGCAGTACCCAGCGGTGCGGCCTTTTGTTTGAAAGTAGCCAGCACATCGGGATTCTGCGACGAGAACGACTGCTGCTTGGCATACCAGGCCTGGTAGTCGTCCGGCTCATCCACGATGATAGCCAGCTTCATGGCGAAGTGTCCCCGACCGCAGATCTGGTTGCAGGCCAGCTCGTAGTTGAAGCTGGGGTTGCCAAGCTGGGCACGCATCTCATCCGTGGTTTTGGTGGGCGTAAACCAGAATTTGGTAGGCATACCCGGCACAGCATACATCTGCACCCGGAAGTGCGGCATATACACGGCGTGAAGTACGTCGCGGGAGCGGATTTTCAGCAGCACCGGGTGGCCTTTTGGTACGTGGATTTCTCCGGCTACGAAGTCGTCGAGGCCCTTCTGGTCGCTCAGGTCAAAGCCAAACTCGTTGGTGGCGTCAATCAGGCGGTAGTTTACTACGCCCAAGGTCTGGTCGCGGCCGGGGTAGCGCACCAGCCAGTTGAACTGCTTGCCCATTACTTCGAGCACCACCGAGTCCTTCGGGGCGGGGCCGGTGATACGGCTCCACTCCTTCCAGCCAGCAAACACCAGACCGGCCATTACGATGGCCGGAATAACCGTCCAGATAACTTCGATCTTGTTGTTGTGGGGAAAGAAGAAGGCGCGGCGGCCGTCCTGGTGCTGGTACTTATAAGAGTACACAAACAGGGCAACCTGCGTAATCACGAACACAATACCGATGATGATCATCGTGGTCCAGAACATACGTTCCGTGGCGTGGCCGTGTACGGAGGCAATCGGCGGGTTCATCTTGCTGTAGTTTTCGATGAAAGACCACGCGAAGGCCGCGCCGCCGAGCAACAGGAAGGCCAGCATCAGAATGCCATTCACGCGGTTGCTCATGCCGATTTCGCGCACGAAGCTACCCGAGAAGATAGAGGTGAGAATCTGGAGGCGGAACAGCAGGCCAAACACGACCAGCAGCAACACCAACACCAGAAGAATACCAAGAACTGTCATGGTGATGAAAGTTAAAGCTTGTGGTTAGTAAGCAGCGGCCGGAAGAATAGGTTCCGGCCGCTGGCTGATACTACCCGGATTAGGTGGTGTGGTGAAGGCTTTCGTCGAGGAAGGGGTGATTCAACGGAACCAGCGGAGCCTGCGCCAGCCGCTTGGTCATCAAAATCAGAAACGCACCCAGGAATACCAATGCCACGCCGATTTCAATCAGGTATCCGTTGTTTTCCTGCATGGTCGAAGGCATCAGCATCAGGTAGAAGTCCGACCAGTGGCCAATCAGGATAGCAATGCTCACGATTTTCATCATGATCATCTGGCGCTTGGCATCCCGCGTCATCAGCACCAGGAAAGGGAAGACGAAGTTGATAACCAGGTTGAAGAAAAACAGCCAGGTATACTGGCCGCCAAAGCCGCCAAGGCGCTGGTTGAAGTAGATGGCTTCTTCGGGCAGGTTGGCGTACCAGATCAGCATGAACTGCGAGAACCACACGTAGGTCCAGAAAATGCTGAAGCCGAACATGAACTTACCCAAGTCGTGCAGGTGGCTGGCCTGCACCCAGCGCAGGTAGCCGGCCTGTTTCAGCAGGATAGTGCAAAGCGTGATGGCCGCAATGCCCGATACCCACCAGGAGGCGAATACGTACCAGCCAAACATCGTGGAGAACCAGTGCACGTCAACCGACATAATCCAGTCCCAGGCCGACATTGACGAGGTTACTGCGAACAGCACTAGGAACAGAGCTGACACATTGATGTGCCGGTGGAAGTATTCCGTGCCTCCGTTCAGATCTTCGGTCAACGAGAGCTGACGCAGCTTATGGGTGAAAAAAGCCCAGATGCCAACGTAAACAATTGTGCGAATCAGGTAGAAAGGAACATTCAGGAAGCCTGACTTGCCCGCAACAATTGCATCGTAGTTGGCATCGCCTTCCACCATGATGCCCGGCATCGTCCAGTGGAAGATGTCATGATTGATCATGCCTAAGCCGAAGATGAGCAGTACCAGAATTCCTCCGGGCAGCACGAAAGCGCCCAGCGCTTCCATCACCCGGCGCAGCAGTACCGACCAGCCTGCGTAGGCTACCGACTGGATTGCCAGGAACACCGTGCCGACCACTGATACGCCGAGGAAGAACACGTTGCTGTGCCACAAGCTCATGATGAGACGCTTGAGCCAGATAGGACTGCCGTGGTGTTCAGCAGCGCCACCGTGGGCCGCGGCCGCACCGTGGGCTGCACCAGCTGCTTCGTGGTGCCCGCCGATGTTGAAGGCGGCAATCAGCAGACCGGCTGCCAGAACCAGCACCCCGGCAATGATGATCCAGATAAATTTTTTGCGCGTGCCCGACGAAACCTCCAGGTATTCGGCCGTCACGGCGTCGTGATGCGTCAGAGTTGCCATAGATTAGTTTGCCGTGCCGTTACGTGCTTTGTCTCCACCCTGGCCCGGAGTTTCCGAAGCCTTGTTCGCCTGTGCCTCCTGTACCGGAGCCTGCTGCTGCTGGTCGCGGGACTGCGATGAGTCAGCCACAGCTACGCCGGCCGTAGAAGCGCCGCGCGAAGCCAGCAGGTCCGTTACGCCATCCGGGCCTTTGCCCAGCTGTAGCGCCCGCACATACATGGTAATCTTCCAGCGTTCCTCGGGGTTTACCTGCGAGCCGTGTGGCATCATGCGGCCTTTGCCCCACTGAATCACGTGGTAGATGTGGCCGTCGTTCATGGTTTTATAGGCGCCCGCCGAGTAGTTGGGCACCCCTTTGAACTTCTTGCCTACTTCACCCTGTCCGTCGCCCTGCTCGCCGTGGCAGTGCTGACAGTTGCGCAGATACAGCGCTTTGCCTTCTTCCAGGTTTTCTTTCGAGTAAGCATACGGATTACGCAACGCCTTTTCGGCGGTAGCTACATCCTCTTTCCCGATGTGGTTGTAGTAATTGGCTTTACCACGGGGTACTGTGCCCACCACGGGGGTGCGCTGATTGATACCCATGGGGTTCACCCGGTTGGCATTCACTTGGCGCAACGGGTCGTACGGAATGGATTCGTACATCTCCGGAGCATACTCAATGCCGGGGTCGTCGGGGCGGTTGCAGGCAGTGGTGAACACCGATGCCAGCAGAACGGCCGACGCTTGCAGACTTAGTTTCAGCGAATGCGTCATTAGAACTTGGACATTTCTTTTTCATTCACCTCCGAAGCACCATTGGCGCGCAGCAGCTGGGTTACTTTGCCCAGATCTACGCCTTCCTTCAGCTCAATGGCTACTACAAACTTGTCGTCGGTAGAGCGCACATCGAGCACCGGAGTTTTCCAGCGCGGATACAGCTTGCTGATGGCATAGAAGGTGATAACCATGCCGTGGCAGCAGAAGAATACCGTCAGCTCGAAAGAAACCGGGATGAAGGCCGGCAGCGCAATGTGGGGCTTACCCCCGATGATCATTGGCCAGTCGAAGCCCAGCGTGTAGATCTGCAGCCACAGGGCAAAGCACAAACCTGTGAGGCCATAGAAGAAGGCCGCAATGGGCAGGCGGGAACGTTCGATGCCGAGAACATCGTCGATGCCGTGAATGGGGAACGGGGTGAAGACTTCGTAGATTTTCACGCCCGCTTCGCGGACGTTTTCAACGGCGTGCAGCAGCACGTCTTCGTCGTCGAAGATGCCGAGGGCGAAGCGCTTAGTCATGCTTATCGTAGTTTACAGGAGCCGAAGCCGGAACCCCGTGGGTGGCGGGTTGATGAACTGCGTGGTGCGGGTCGTGGCCCGTGTAGGTGGGGCCATTGTCCACGGTGTACTTAAGTACTGACTTCACCTCGGCCATGTTAATCACGGGGAAGAACTTGGCAAACAAGAGGAACAAGGTAAAGAACAAGCCCAGCGTACCTACATAGATGCCGATGTCAATCCAGGAAGGCGAGAACATAACCCAGGATGAGGGCAGGTAGTCGCGGTGCAGCGAGGTAACGATGATTACAAACCGCTCGAACCACATCCCGATGTTTACGATGATGGAGAGGATAAACGTGAGCGGGATGCTGTAGCGTACCCGGCGGAACCACACCAGCTGAGGCGTAATTACGTTGCAGGTCATCATGCTCCAGTAAGCCCACCAGTAAGGGCCCGTGGCGCGGTTGATAAAGGCGTACTGCTCGAACTCCACCTGCGAATACCAGGCAATGAAGAACTCCGTGATGTAAGCCACCCCTACAATGGAGCCCGTAATCATCATGATTTTATTCATGAGGGCAATGTGCTCCAGGGTGATATAGTCTTCCAGCTTGAACACTACGCGGGTAATCAGCATCAGCGTGAGTACCATGGCGAAGCCGGAGAAGATAGCGCCGGCCACGAAGTAGGGCGGGAAGATGGTGGTGTGCCAACCCGGTACAACCGAGGTAGCAAAGTCCATCGATACGATGGTGTGCACGGAGAGTACCAGCGGGGTTGAAACGCCGGCCAGAATCAGCGACACCGTTTCGTAACGGCTCCAGTGCTTGGCTGAGCCTTTCCAGCCCATGCTCAGGAGTGAATAAGCTACTTTGGCAATAGGACCTTTAGCGCGGTCACGAATGGTAGCAAAGTCGGGCACCAGACCCGTGTACCAGAATACCAGCGACACGGTGAAGTAAGTGCTGATGGCAAACACGTCCCATAAGAGCGGGGAGTTGAAGTTGGCCCACAGCGAGCCAAGCGTGTTTTGCAGCGGGAATACGTAGAAAGCCAGCCACGGACGCCCCATGTGCAGTACCGGGAACATGGCCGCGCAGATTACTGCGAAGATGGTCATGGCTTCGGCGGCGCGGTTGATGGAGGTGCGCCACTTTTGACGGAATAACAGCAGTACGGCCGAGATGAGCGTGCCGGCGTGGCCGATGCCTACCCACCACACGAAGTTCGTGATGTCCCAGGCCCAGCCCACCGTTTTATTCAAACCCCACTCCCCGATACCGTACCACAGCGTGCGGTAAACCGAGTAGAAGAAAATACCGAGAAAAAACAGGGCCACGGCCAGGGCCGCCATCCACCGAACATTCGGGGCGGCTTCTACCTGACGGCACACATCCTGCGTGACGTCGTGGTACGATTTTCCCCCGGTTACGAGCGGCTCCCGTACAGGCGATACGTGCTGCATAGTGTTTAGGTATTAGGGACTTGGGTACTTAGGGACTTGGTTTATGATGGGCGTTGGTCGCAAAAACCAATTTTCCAAGCCCCCTTGAACTGTTTAAGCGTTAAACTCCGACGAGTCGGTGTTGCGAATCTTGGTCAGGTACGTGATGTTGGGCTGCACGTTGATGGCATCCAGCACATGGAAGGCCCGCTCGCCGTCTTCGCGGCGCAGCAGCTTCGAGATGCGTGATTCCGGGTCGCGCATGTCGCCGAACACGATGGCCTGCGTGGGGCAGGACTGGGCGCAGGCAGATACGATTTCGCCATCCTGCGGACGACGCTTCTGCTTTTTGGCTTCGAGCTTGCCCAGCTGAATGCGCTGCACGCACATCGAGCACTTTTCCATCACGCCGCGGGCGCGCACCGTCACGTCGGGGTTCAGCACCATGCGGCCGAGGTCCGTGAACATGTGGCCGTTCACGTCTTCGAACTTCTCGTTGGAGTAGTACGAGAACCAGTTGAAGCGACGAACTTTATACGGGCAGTTGTTGGCGCAATAGCGCGTGCCTACGCAACGGTTGTAGGTCATCTGGTTGAGACCTTCCGAGCTGTGCGTGGTGGCCAGTACCGGGCATACCGTTTCGCAGGGAGCGTGGTTGCAGTGCTGGCACATCATGGGCTGGAAAATTACCGAGGGGTTCTCGGAGGGGTCTTCCATGGCTGCGTAGGTGTCCAGCTTGCCTTTCTCTTCGAAGTCCGACTTGTGAGCCGCGGAGCTATAGTAGCGGTCGATACGCATCCAGTGCATCTCCCGGCGGTTGATAACCTCCTGCTTGCCTACTACGGCCACGTTGTTTTCGGCCTGGCACCCTACCACGCACGAGCCGCAGCCAATGCAGGAGTTCAGGTCCACGGCCATGCCCCAGTGGTGGTTCTTGTACTCGTAGTCCTGCCACAACGACACTTTGCCGGGCATTACTTTGCCTTCGGGTGTAACCAGCTTTTCGTACTCGGTTACTTCCTTAGGGTCTTTCTGGTATTGCTTCAGCGTAGCTTCCTGCACCACCGGCTTGCGGTCCATGATGGTATGGTGCGTCTGCGTCTGGGCAATGGGCGAGGTAGCGCCGGTTTTTTCCAGCGTTACCGTAGTAGCATAGCTTACTGCCCCGTCTTTCACGGTAGTCAACGGCAGCACGTTGGCGCCTACCTTATCGGCCACCTTGCCGGCCTTTTCGCGACCATAGCCCAGCGCAATGCTGATGGAGCCGTAGGCCTGGCCGGGCTGAACCAGCACGGGCAACTCAACGCTCTTACCGTTAGCCGATACTTTTACTACATCGTTTTGCTCCAGCTGCAGATCTTTCGCCTGCTTTTGCGACATGGCTACGTAGTTGCCCCAGGTAGCTTTCGAAACCGGGTCGGGCAGCTCCTGCAGCCAGGGGTTGTTGGCTTCCGCCCCGCTGCCTACGCCTACTTTTTCGTAGATAAACAGTTCCATGCCTGAGCCTTTGGGAGCTGATGCAATCGACTGAGCAGCAGCAGCAGCACTCATGGGGGCAGTTAGCTGAGCTACCGGAGCTGGCGAAGCCGTGCCCGTAGCTACGCCATCGTGCACGGCTTTGTCCCAGGCTTTCTGGAAGTCACCGCCCAGTACGCCCTGCCATTGGGCCCGTAGGTAGTTGTAGTAGCTCTGTGGATTGCCGGCCCAAGTCAGGAGGGAGTCCTGCGCCTGGCGAGTGGCAAACAGCGGAGAAATAGCTGGCTGCGACAAGCTCAGGAAGCCGCGCTTAGGCTCAAAGTCATTCCACGATTCCAGCCAGTGGTGGTCGGGCACAGCGTACTGACACAGCGAGCCGGTTTCGTCCAGCCGGTCGTTCAGCGAAATCGTCAGCCCTACCTTGGGCAAGGCGGCAGCCAGCTGAGCACCTTTGGGGTGGTCGAAAACGGGGTTAGCGTGGTAGAAAATGACTGCCCCTATCTGGCCAGTAGTGATATTCGTAATCAGGCGGTCAATGCGAGCGTCGTCGCCCTGACGCACCATGGAGGGGTTAGCCGTATCCACAGCCGCCGAGCCCAGCGCAGTGTTGATGGCGGCAACCAGCGTTTGTACGGCCGGATCGTTCGAGCCCGACACGACCAGACCACGGCTGCCCGCAGCTTTCAGCTCGTTGGCGGCTTTGGTTAGCTGGTCGTTTTTGTAGGATGAGCCAGCGCCACCGCCTACTACGGTGTTGTACAGGGCCAGCGTGGCGGCACCGAGTTCCGAAGGTTTAACCGGCACGCGCACGTCGGCGTTGGAGCCGGTCAGCGACATAGCCGTTTCGAACTGGTAGTGGCGCGACATGGTGCGCTTCTCGCTCAAAACCTTACGGTTCTGAATGTACTGCGTGGCAAACTCCACCGGCGAAATCCAGGTACCAAGGAAGTCGGCCGCGAGGCTTACGATAACGTTGGCTTTGCTGAAGTCGTAGGCAGGCAATACGCCGCCGTTGGCCCGTAGCAGTGCCGAAGCCGAGTTCACGTCGTACATCACGTGCTCGGTTCCGGCGTAGCGCGAGGTAAACTCGGCAATAACCTTCTTGGTGCTCGGGCTGATGATAGTCGGCGACACAATGGCAATGCGGCCGGCGCTGGCCAGCTTCGCGCGGATTTCCTGGTCGACGCGGTCCTTCTCAGCTTTCTGGCCCTTGATGGCGAAATGCTGCAGACGAGCACCGTCGTAGAGGCTCAGCACAGCGGCCTGACCGCGGGCCGAAAGGCCACCACGCGTAACGGGCGACTCGGGGTTGCCTTCCAGCTTGATGGGCCGACCCTCACGGGTTTTCACCAGCACGCTGTTGTAATCCTGACCCGTGAAGTAGGTCGAAGCGTAGAAGTTGGCAATACCTGGATCAACCTCTTCGGGCTTGTTCAGGTAAGGAATAGCCTTTTTAATGGGTGTTTCGCAGCTGGCGAGGGTAGCGGCGGCCAGGCCGAAGCCCATCAGCTTGAGGAAGTCGCGGCGCGGGGCAACCGAGGCGTCGGAAGAGCCATAGGTTTCCTTCACCGGCAGGAAGTCTGCAAACTCCGTGAGTGCATTCTTCACGAACTCCGGCGAGTTCTCCAGTTCCTCAATTCCCTTCCAGTACTTAGGCGACTCTTGCATTTGTTATGGGGTCTTGGGGGCTTGGGGACTTAGGGTCTTGGATTTCGACCTTTCATCGTCCACAAGGTCAATGCTTGTCTTTATTTCCAGTAAGAGTAGTTAGGTGAGGCAGCTATAGGGCTAGCTGTGCCCTAGCCACACCAACCAATTAGTAGTGGCACTTCGAGCACTCGGTACCACCGTTTGACGATACGGTGAACGGCACGGCGCCATTGGCCTTGTCGTGCAGCTGCACCAGCTTGTCGTAGTAGCCGTTGCCCTTGGTGTTGAGCGGCGTCTCGCGGTGGCAGTTGATGCACCAGCCCATCGTTAGGGCCGAGTACTGGTACACTACATCCATGTTCTGGATGGGGCCGTGGCAGGTCTGGCATTCCAGGCCACCCACCTGCGTGTGCTGGGAGTGGTTGAAGTAAGCCAGGTCGGGCAGGTTATGAACCCGCACCCACTGAATGGGCTGGTTCTTTTGAATAGCCCGGTAGATTTTCTTGATTTCCGGCGACTCCGTTTTGATCTGCGAGTGGCAGTTCATACAGATGTTGGCGGAGGGAATGTTGGCCGACTTGCTTTTGTACACCGAGGTGTGGCAGTAGGCGCAGTTGATCTGATGCTCGCCGGCGTGGAGCTTGTGCGAGAAAGCAATAGGCTGGGTAGGCTGGTAGCCCTGCTGCAGGCCCACGGCCATTACGCCTTGTACCGACTCATACAGCACCGCCAGCAGGAAGATACCCAGGGCCAGACCACGAACCACTTTCGACTTGTAAAGCTTGGTCCAGTCGAAGCGCTGCTCGAGCAGTTCTACGTCGCGGCCGTCGAGGTCCTTGCGGCCCCGCAGCACGTCCTTCATGATGTTGGCAATGATAACCAGCGTTACCACCAGCACAATCAGCACCACTACCAGCACGATGAGCAGGATATCCACGTACTTACCGGCACCGGCTTCCGTGCCTGGACCCTTAGGATCAGTTGAATCTTTGCCAACTTCACCTTTTGCATCACCACCAACTGGGCTGGCTTTGCCTTCTTCGGCCGTGATATACGATACAATCGAGGTAATTTCAGCATCCGAGAGCTGGAAGCTGGGCATCTGCTGCTTCTGGTACTGATTGTAGATCTTCACCGCGTAATCGTCGCCGCTGGCCACCATTTTGCTGGAATTTCTGATCCACGGAATCAACCAAGATAGGGAGCGGCGCTTGGTGATGCCAGCCAGGGCCGGGCCTACCACCACTTCATTCACGGCGTGGCACTGGGCGCAGTTGCCTTTGAAAAGGGCGTCGCCGGCAGCAATAGCGGCAGCATCGCCGGTAGTGGCACCTGCCGCGGCCGCGGGGGCAGCTACGGCCGTAGCGCCGGGAGCTACTCCTTCCTTGCTCACATCCGGGGCAGCTCCCACATCCTGCGCTGAGGCACGATCAAGGGAAGCAAACGACAGAAAGAGAGCAAGTAAGCAGTAAGGAAGGGTACGTAGTCGGATGCCAGTCATAGCACAAATTGACGGGGAAAAAGAAACGCGGGGGTGCTTCAAGGCCACAAATGTAGGTCGGGAAACCCAGAGAACAAACCTGCACAGGCTAATTTTCGGCCTTACGAGCTTGTCTGGAATTGTTCTAAAAATGCGTTTATCTACTCCTTATATAATAGGAGCGCAATACGGGTCTGTTTTAGTTAGCAATGGGAGCTACCTGCTTTGGCAAAGAGTAGCAACGCTCTGATGGTAGCTGGCCAACCGGTTTTCGGCTGAGTGTTACGCCCTTACTATGCGGAGGGCAGAAAAGAAATTCGGAACCACCGGCTTCAATCCTGAATGGAAAGCGTATCTTTGCGCCCTCATTTAGTTTTCAATCACATTTTCACCCCGTCGTAATGGAAGTAAGAAATTACGAGACGGTCTTCATCTTGACTCCCGTGCTGAACGAGAGCCAGGTGCAAGAGACGGTCGAGAAGTTCACCCAGGTGCTTAAGGAAAATAGCGCCGACATTATCCACCAGGAAAGCTGGGGACTCAAGAAACTGGCTTACCCGATTCAGAAGAAATCGACCGGCTACTACTTTCTCGTGGAGTTCACCGGTTCGGGCAATATCGTGGACAAGCTGGAAACCAGCTTCCGCCGCGATGAGCGCGTTATCCGGTTCCTGACCACCGTACTCGACAAGCACGCTGTAGCCTACAGCCAGCGTCGTCGGAACGGGGAGATGAACCAGCAGAAAGCCAAACAACAATCGGAAGCTGTAGCCCAATAAGTATATGAGCCTCGCCAACGAAAGAATCCACAAGCAGGAGCAGCGCGTGAAGTACTGCCGCTTCAAGAAAGCCGGCATCAAGTACGTGGACTACAAAGACCCGAACTTCCTGCTCAAGTTCGTGAACGAGCAGGGCCGCATTCTGCCCCGCCGCATCACCGGTACCAGCCTGAAGTTTCAGCGCAAAGTAGCCCAGGCCGTGGCCAAAGCCCGTCACCTGGCGCTGATGCCCTACGTAACCGATTCGCTGAAATAGAAAATTAGTATTGGGTAGTTGGTATTGAGTAGTGAGACCTATGCGAAGTTTCTTCGCTCCGTTCTTACTCAATACTTACTACTCACTGCTCAATACTAAACATAGACATGGAAGTAATCCTGAAAGACGACGTAAAGGGTCTGGGCTACAAGAATGATCTTGTGACGGTAAAGGCTGGCTTCGGCCGCAACTACCTGCTCCCCCAAGGTCTGGCCGTACTGGCTGATAAGACCAACAAGAAAATCGTTGCCGAAAACGTACGCCAGGCCGCTCACAAAGCGGATAAGGTAAAGGGCGATGCCCAAGCCGTGGCCGACAAAATCGGTGACACCGTGGTAGACCTGCCCGCCAAGGTGGGTGAAAGCGGCCGCATCTTCGGCCGGGTAACCACGCTGCAGCTGGCCGACGCCCTCAAGGCGAAAGGTATCGACGTAGACCGTAAGCGTCTCTCGTTCGACCAGGAGCCTGGCTCGGTAGGCGAATACACCGCTACGCTGGACCTGCACCGCGAAGTGAAGCACAAAGTACGCTTCAACGTAGTATCGGAGTAAGCTCAGCTTGCTTTAGAAAAAGCCCGGTTGCTTTGGCAGCCGGGCTTTTTTATGGCCTTTGCGGTACCACTTTACGTACTCCCGGCAGGGCCGTGCCACAATCGGTGGCGGGCTGTTACCTTTGTCTTCTCTATAGCCGTTTTTTCCTGGCCTGGTAGCGTTTGCTCGGCCGGCTGAGGGTGCCGCCAGCTGGCTGGCGCCGCAGCATGGAAAAACAGCCGGTGGCCCGCACCGCTTTTCGGGTTGATGTACCGCTGATGTTTCGTACTGAATTACCTCTTACCCCTCACCCGCAGCAGCTGCCGCCCACCGCGCGGGTGCTTACGGTGGGTTCCTGCTTTGCCGATACCATCGGCAGCCGCCTGGCCGATTATAAGGTTGCTACGCTGGTAAATCCGTTTGGCACCGTGTTCAACCCGCTTACGGCCTGCCAGCTGCTGCGCACCGCCGCCGGCGAGGATATGGACTGGCAGCAGCACCTGGTAGAAGCCCGGGGCCGCTGGCAGAGTTACGACCTGGCCGCCAGCCTCGGAGCCGAAAACCCAGTGGCCCTACTCCAGCGCATACAGGAAGTGGTGCGCGAAACCGGTGCGTTCCTGGCCCAGACGGACGTGGTGATGCTGACGCTGGGCACGGCCTTCGTGTACCGCCTGAAGGAAACCGGGGAGCTGGTAAGCAACTGCCACAAAATCCCGGCGGAGCGGTTCGAAAAAGAGCTGCTCACGCCCGATGAAATTATCAATGCCGTAGCCGAAACCCACGCCTACCTGCGGCGCATCAACCCCAGGCTGCGGTTTATTCTGACGGTGAGCCCGGTGCGGCATATCAAGGATACGCTGCCGCTGAATTCCGTCAGCAAATCGGTGCTGCGCGTGGCCTGCCACTACCTCAGCGAGTTGCTGCCCGACATATCTTACTTCCCGGCCTACGAGCTGCTGCTGGACGATTTGCGCGACTACCGCTTCTACGCTCCTGACATGCTGCACCCCTCGGCGGTAGCGGAGGACTACATCTGGGAGAAGTTCACGCGCACGTACTTCGACCAGTCATTCGGGCGCTTTAAGAAGGAATGGGAAGCTGTACGGCAGGCGTTGGCCCATCGGCCGCTCTACGCCGCCGCCCCCGAGCATCGGCAGTTTCTGGAACAAACGCTGGAACGCCTGGAGCGCCTCAGTGCCCAGGCCAGCGTGCAGGCCGAGCTGGCTATTGTGCGCCAGCGCATAGCCGAGCTGCCCCTCCCTCCTGCCCCGCCGCAACTAACTCCCGAACCCGAAGAGGACGACGAGGAACGCATCGACGTGGGCGAAGAAGCTACGGTTGCCGTGCAGGAGCCGCTTGATGCCGGAGCCCAGCTGGACTCGGCCCTGGAATGGCCCGATGAAGACGTGGAGGAAGATGAAGCTGACGAGGAGCCCGAAGCTGCCGATACGCTGGTAGAAGCCGTGGGTGCGGCGCTGGAAGGCGAGCAGCCGCTTATCAGGAAAAAGCGCCGCAGCCGGGGCGGGGCCAAGCGCAACAAGAAAAAGCACGCCGCCCGCCTGGCGGCCGAGTCCGATGCTCTGGCGGCTACCACCGCTACGCTAAACCAGCTGCTGCCAACGACCGAAGCCGAAGCGGCTGTCGAGCCGGTGGCTGACTCGTTACCGTCACCGTTGCCACCGTCTCCGCCAGTTGTGGTTACCGAGCAGCCGGATATGCCGCTGCAAACCGCGCTGGAGCGCCGCAAGCGCAATTCGCGCCGCTCCAAAAACCGTAAGCCGGCTTTACCGGAAGCAACTGCGCCGGAGCAGACCGCAGAAACGCAGTCATCGGCAACCGAAACAGCGGATCCACCACAGCCGGCGGCTGAGTTGTCAGGCGAATTTGTTGCTGAAACTGCGCAGGCTATTGAATCTGGTTTACCAGTTGCTGCTCCTGAAGCAGATACGAATACCCCCTCGGAATTCGATACGACCGAACCCGCTGGTGACGATACCCAAGGTGGCCGACGCGAAGGCCGTTCGGGCCGTTCAGCCAGTGAGCGGCGGGCTGCTGCCGTACGCAAGCCGCATCGGCCTGCTCCGCGCTTTAAGCCATTGTATGCGGCAGATGCTTCTCCGACAACGGAAGAAATATCGGTATCCGCTATTTCGGACTCGCCGGTTTCCCAGGTTCTGCCGGACGAGCCGCAGACCAGCAACGTCGAACGGGTTGACGCGCCCGTAGCAGCCCCGGAGCCTAGCGTGGCGCCTACTCCTGAGCCCGTCGTTCCGGTGGTTGCGGCTTCCATTGAGGTAGCTCCCGCTGGTTCTGCAGCTGCGCCGACGCCAACTGCTCCGAAGCCACTCATTCCGCATACGGTGGGTACGGGTGCTTCTGGCAACCTGAGCAGCACCGGGCAGGCCAGCCGCCAAGCGCGGCCTGCCCGGGCCAAACAGCCTACGGAAGTTGCCATCGAAGCACCGACAGCTGCAGGGCCCGTTGCGGAAGCACCCGCGCAGCCCGCAGTTGCTGACGCGCCCCCAGCTGCTCCAGCAACTCCAAAGCCAGCTGCCAAGCCTCGTCCGGCCCGGAAAAAGCCCTTAGCATCCACCGAAACGCCAAGCGGGACTCCGGCAGAGACTACGGAAACGCCACCTGCTGCGCCAGTTGCCGGCAATAAGCGGCCTACGCGCCCATCGAAGCCCAAAGTGTCAACCCCAGAAACGCCAACCGAGGCCCCTTCGCCCAAAGTGCCGGCAGCGCGGAAACGCGGCAAGGCCCCGGCCGCCGCTCAGCCTGAAGCTCCGGCAGCTCCCGCAGAAACGCCGGCTCCATCTGCGCCGAAAAGGGTCCGCCCTTCCCGGCGCAAGCCGGCTGCCCCAGATACCGGCGCCGAAAACGCGTAAAATGTCTTCTTTCAAAACCCGGCCCGCAGTGGCCGGGTTTTGTTTTTCCAACTATGCCCCAGCCTAATGTCCAGCTCCCGTTCATCGTCGCCAAATCGGCTGGCTCAGGAATCGAGCCCGTACCTGCTTCAGCACGCGCACAACTCCGTAGACTGGTATCCGTGGGGTGAAGAAGCGTTGGCGCAGGCCCGGCAGGAGCAGAAGCCGATACTGGTGAGCATTGGCTACGCGGCCTGCCACTGGTGCCACGTGATGGAGCGCGAATCATTCGAGAATCCGCAGATAGCGGCCCTGATGAACGCGCACTTCGTCTGCATCAAGGTAGACCGGGAGGAGCGCCCCGATGTGGACCAGGTGTACATGGCGGCGGTGCAGGCAATGGGCGTGGGCGGCGGCTGGCCTCTGAACGTGTTTCTGACCCCGGATGCCAAGCCCTTTTACGGCGGCACCTATTTCGCGCCCCGCAACTGGACGCAGCTGCTGGCTAGTATCGGGCAGGCGTATCAGAATGAACACCGCCAGGAGCTGGAAGCTTCAGCCGAGCACTTCGCTCAGGCCCTACAAGTCAGTGAGCTGGAAAAGCACCGCCAGCCGGCCGCTGCCGAAGGCTTGTCGGAGGAAGAATTTCAGCTGCTCGTCGGTAACCTGACCGCAAAATTCGACCAGGAAAAAGGCGGACTAAGCGGCGCGCCGAAGTTTCCCATGCCCGGCATCTGGCGCTTTTTGCTGCGCGTGCATCATATGACCGGCAACCATGCCGCGCTGGAGCAAACCACCCTCACGCTACGCCGCATGGCCTGGGGCGGCCTCTACGACCAGGTGGGCGGCGGCTTTGCCCGCTACTCAGTAGATGAAAACTGGCTGGCTCCCCAGCTTCGAGAAGATGCTCTACGACAATGGGCAGCTCATTAGCCTCTACGCCGAAGCCTACCAGGTAACCGGCGACGAGCTTTTCCGGGAAGTAGTGTACGAAACCGTGCGGTTTGCGGAGGGCGAGCTGCTAAGCGCGGAGGGCGGCTTCTACTCCGCACTGGATGCCGACAGTGAGGGCGAGGAAGGCCGTTTCTACGTATTCACGAAAGACGAGCTGCGCGAAGCCCTGGGCCAGGAAGAGCTGCTGGCCGAAGCCTACTACAGCTGCACGGCCGCTGGCAACTGGGAGCACGGCCGCAACATCCTGCACCGTCAGCTTTCCGACGAAGACTTTGCCCGGCAGCACGAGCTGGCGCCCGGCGTAGTAGCCGAACTGGTGCAAGGCTGGAAGCAGAAGCTGCTGCAGTACCGCGCTGCCCGCCCCCGCCCCGCCCTCGACGACAAAATCCTGACGGGCTGGAACGCACTGCTGCTTCAGGGTCTGCTGGATGCCTATCGTGCCTTCGCCGAGCCCACGTTCCTCACGCTGGCTCGGCGCAATGCTGAGTTTCTGCAATCCAAGCTGCGCAACGAAGCTGGCGGCCTGTGGCGCACGTACAAAAACGGCCGCGCTACCATCACCGGGTTTCTGGAAGATTATGCCCTAGTCATTCAGGCCTATATCAGCCTGTACGAAGCCACGTTCACGGAAAGCTGGCTGCGCGAGGCAGAAGTGCTGACGGAATACACACTGGCAAACTTCTTTGACCCCGAGGAGGAGCAGTTTTTCTACACGGATGTGGCCGGGGAGACCCTGATTGCCCGCAAAAAGGAGCTGTTTGACAATGTAATTCCCAGCTCCAACTCCGTGATGGCGCACAACCTGCACCGGCTGGGGTTGCTGCTGGAGCAGCCGCGCTACACCGAGTTGGCCGCCGCCATGCTGCGCCACGTGCAGGCCCTAGTGGTGCGCGAGCCCCAGCACCTGGCCAACTGGGCCGCACTGTACGCTGCTCTGTTGCGGCCTACCGCCGAAATTGCCCTAATTGGACCCGAAGCCGATGCACGCCGGCAGGAGTTGAGCCGGCACTTTCTGCCCAATGTGGTGCTGGCCGGTGGCCCCGGGCCCGGCGAGCTGCCGCTGCTGCAGAATCGCACGGCCCTGCACGACGAAACCACCCTGTACGTGTGCTTCAACCACGCCTGCCAGCAGCCCGTGCATACCGTAGCGGAGGCCCTGGCTCAGCTCTAGAACCGCCTAGCCTTATATAGCTGCCCGCTCACCCTATTTGAGAGTTGGCCTCAATTGGCTGCACCGTAAGCGCGGCGGCGTGTGTTATCTTTACTTTCCGCTTTCAGTTTTGCTTTCCCTTTGAGCCTCACGTTTGACTTTGTGCAGCCGCAGCCAGAAGCGGCCACCGACCGCGTCACGCTGTTTGCCGACGTGATTCTGCCCCTGCCGCTGCCCAAGCTCTACACCTACCGCGTGCCCTACGAGCTGAACGACCAGGTAGTGGTAGGCGGGCGCGTGATTGTGCAGTTCGGGGCCAAGAAAACGCTGAGCTGCATTGTGGCGGCCGTGCACGAAAACCCGCCCAAGGAGTATCAGGCCAAGTACATCCTGGAGTTCATCGATGATGCGCCGGTAGTGACGCAGCCCCAGCTGAAGCTCTTTCGCTGGATGGCTGACTACTACCTGTGCACGCTGGGCGAGGTCATCAACGCGGCGCTGCCCTCGGCGCTTAAGCTCAGCTCCGAGAGTCGCGTGCAGCTCCACCCGGCCTTCGTACGCGACGAAAACCCTTATCCGCTCAGCGAGCAGGAAGAGAAGATTGTGGAGGCCCTGAGCACCGGCGAAGAAGGCAAGAGCCTTACCTTCACGGAGGTGGGCGAAATTCTGGGCATCACCTCCTTTCACAAAGTCATTAAGTCCCTGATGCAGAAAGACGTGGTCTTTCTGTTCGAGCATCTGCAGGACAAGTACTCGCCCAAGGTGGTGAAGAAGGTGCGGCTGGCCCACCACTACGTGGCCGAGGCGGCGGTAGAGAGCCTGTTTGCGCAGCTGGCCTCCCGCTCCAAGCAGTTGGATGTGCTGATGCGCTACCTGCAGAAGGTGCCGGTGTACCAGAACGAGCACCTCAACCACCAGGGCATTGAAAAAGCTTACCTCACCTCAGCCCCGCACCTTTCGCCCTCGGCGGTGAACACGCTCATCAAAAATGGCATCCTGGAGCAGTTCGACGTGATTGTGTCGCGCTTTCCGCTGGACGATGCCACCCAGGCCAACATGCACTTCACCCTGAGCGAGGCCCAGACCACGGCCCGCGACGACGTGATGCAGCAGTTCCAGGAAAAGGACATTGTGCTTTTGCACGGCGTAACGGGGGCCGGCAAAACCGAAATCTACATCGACCTGATCCGGCAGGCCCTGGACGGGGGCGGACAGGTGCTGTACCTGCTGCCCGAAATTGCACTTACGGCCCAGATTGTGACCCGCCTGATGCGCGTGTTCGGCTCCCGCCTGGGCGTGTACCATTCCAAGTTCTCCGACAACGAGCGGGTGGAAGTGTGGAACGGAGTGCTGTCGGGGCGGTTTCAGGTGGTGGTGGGCGTACGCTCCTCGGTGTTTCTGCCCTTCGATAACCTGGCTTTGATTATCGTGGACGAGGAGCACGAGAGCAGCTACAAGCAGTACGACCCGGCCCCGCGCTACAACGCCCGTGAAGTAGCCCTGATGATGGCCAACTTCCAGGGCGCCCGCACGCTGCTGGGCTCGGCCACGCCCGCCGTGGAAACCTACTACCAGACGCGCACCGGGCGCTACGGGCTGGTTTCGCTTACCAAGCGCTTCGGGGAAGCCGGGCTACCTGAAATTGAGCTGGTGGATACGCGCAAGAGCCGGGAGGCGAAGAAGATGCACAACCACTTCACGCCCGAGCTGATGCTGGAGATGGAGCGCAAGCTGGGCGCCAAGGAGCAGATCATCCTGTTTCAGAACCGCCGCGGCTACTCTCCTTTCATCAACTGCTTGGACTGCGGCTGGATACCTAAGTGCCAGAACTGCGCTGTAAGTTTGAGCTACCACAAGCACGCCCACGAGCTGCGCTGCCACTACTGCGGCTACCACGACCGGCTGCCGGTGGAGTGCCCGGCCTGCGGCTCCCGCAACCTCAAGCCCGTGGGCTTCGGCACCGAAAAGATTGAGGACGACCTCAAGATTATGCTGCCCGAGGCCAACGTGCAGCGCATGGACCTGGACACGACCCGCGCCAAAAACTCCTATCAGCAAATCATTGCCGACTTTGAAAACCAGGTCACCAATGTGCTGGTGGGCACTCAGATGGTGACCAAGGGCCTCGACTTTGCCAACGTGAGCCTGGTGGGCATTATCAACGCCGACTCCATCATTCACTACCCCGATTTTCGGGCGCACGAGCGGGCCTTTCAGATGTTTGTGCAGGTGAGCGGGCGGGCGGGCCGCAAGGGCAAGAAAGGCAAGGTTATTATCCAGACCGGCGACCCGCAGCAGGTAATCTTCGACAAGGTTATCCGCAACGACTACTTGGAGTTCTACGAGTACGAGATTCTGCAGCGGCGCGAGCATGGCTACCCGCCGTTCATGCGCATCATCCGGCTCACGGTAAAGCACATGGACCAGCATCTAGCCGAGCGGGCCGCCATCCTGCTCACCAACGAGCTGGTAGACCGGCTGGGCCGGGAGGCCGTGCTAGGGCCGGAAGCACCGTATATCTTCCGCATCCGCAACTTCTTTCTGCAGGAAATCACCATCAAGCTCAGCCGCGAGCATACGGTGCTCAAGCAAGCCAAAGCCGATATTCTGGCCGCCATTAATGCGGTAAAGGATCAGAAGGACTACAAGCAGGCCCGCTTCGTGGCTGACGTGGACCCGATGTAGCTTAGTTTCCGGTGATGCCCCGGCGCTGCCGGCGTTGCGCCTGCCGGTACTGGCGCACTTCATTTTGCCAGCGCCCGCGCGGGCTGCTCGGGTCTTTTGAAAAGAAAATGGCTAGGCCCAACCCTGTACTTACTACCCCAAGCACCATGCCTAACGTCCCAAAAAAGACAGGATCAGCTAAGGCAGCTATTAGAATCAGAAGACCACCTACCAGTGCTATGCCCGCTGTAACCTTTAGGAGGATAGCAAAAAAATCGGTTTTCCTTCCAGGATATGCATCCCTAATATCCTGCCGTAGCTGGCGCCTTCGGCTCTGGCGCCGCTGGTAAAGTAACATCAGCAGACCAACCAGCAGTAGACTGCCTGCTCCAATAGCGCTGGCTGTCGTCCAGGTTTCGTGTTTACTTAACCCTTGACCCACTAATACACTTCCGGCAGCTGTCATAGTACCACCCACGCCATTTACTATTAGTGTTGCTTTATCCCGTGGGTAGTCTTGGGGCAAAGGCGGTCTGATTCTACTGGTATCAGTAGGAATCGGTTGGGGCAGTTGCCGGGCTGGCTGAACCTGCGCACGTGGAGCAGCTACACTTTGCACGGACGCCAGCAGCGCAACCGGCGGCTCAGCAGAGGGCAGCGGAAGCGGTTCAACGGGGTGGTATGCACTGGTTAGTGGCAAGACCACCGGTACGCGGGCACTGTGGCAGCCAGCCACGGTTACCAGCAGAAGTATAGGCCGAATAAGATTGAATTTGAGCACAGCGGAGAAGAGAAAAGGTATCCGTTGCTAATTGCCACTTTACAGGGCCATATACAATCCTATTCGCCTGATAAACAGAGTTTACATACAAACCACAATCGTTTCTAAACAACTTATAACCAGCTGTTTATAAACAATAATTCTGACATTGAATGCCTGTAATTTCTTCCTGGACATGCGTAGGGCGGTTAAAAGCGAAAGCCCCGGCAGCCTGTTGGCAACCGGGGCTTTTTACGTTGACGAACAGTGGCTATATCTCGTCCAGCAGACCCAGTACAATGAATACTAGACCGATGATAGCAATGATGGCGCCCAGCAGGTAGATGATACCGATACCCGTAGCGACACCTAGGATTTCAACCAGCAAACCTACCAGCAGCAGAATAATGCCCTGGCGGATTTTGCCGCTCAACTTGTTGGACTCAGCTACGTCCTTGTGCTTTTTCACCAGCACTTTGGAAGCTACTTTATCTACGTTCTTCAGCGCCTTTTTCACCACCATTTTCTGCATGAAAGATGGCTTGGCAGTTGGCGTGGTGCTAGCCGTAGCCTTCTTGGCCGTAGCGGGAGCGGCGGCTACTGCCGGAGCAGCTTTAGCAGCAGGAGCAGCAACGGCTACTTCTGCGGCGGGGGCGGTTGCCACGGGCGCTTCAGTTACGGGCGCTTCAGCTACAGCCGGGGCAGCTACTGGCTTCTTCACGGCTACCCGCTCCGTGCCGTGGTACGACGAGGTCTTGGGCAGCATGGCGTACTCGGCGCGGTTACAGCTGCTCAAGCCAGCCGAGATGAGAACCGTCAGGGCCAGCAGGCTCTGCTTCCAGGAGAGGAGGTGTTGTTTCATAGAACAGGGAAATGGGTGAAAGAAAAGAAAAGAGTGTACGTTGGTGAAGAGCGGTGGTAAGCCCGTTGCCACTAATCCGGCTGGCTATGTTTACTGCAATGATAACTAATAAAATTGCTCTTACAACCGATGAGCCGCCTTACAAATACCGCTTTCGGGCGAACTGCCGCCGATACGACGTGGATCCAGGCTGGCAGTAGCACTGGCTACTCCAGCGCTGCCGAAGATACTCTGCTGCCTGGGCAAGGTTACACTTTACTGCCGCTCCCCGTCCAGTGCGCTGGCTCCGAAGCAAATAAAATCAGCGGCCGGAGCGAGTAAGAGCACCAAACACAGCGGCTAAGCTATGCCCTCGAAATAGCGCACACTACGGTTTAGCTGCCGGCCGTTATCTTGCGGCGGCCCGCAATACCGACTTTCTACCTGAAAGACCGAGCCGAACGCTTCCGACGGCAACCGTGTTGGAAAAAGCAGACCTGTTGAAAACGAATGCCTCGAAACTCTCTTTCTTTTTTGGGTAGCGCCGCCGCTCCGGCCGCTTTGCTGGCCCTTTCCGTAGCCTGCACCCAGCCCGTTCTCGAAACCCGTACCACCGCCAGCCGCGCCGTTATGCCCGATAGCCTGGGCTATGAGGTGCGACCCGCGCAGGACCCCAACGGCATCGGCAAGTACTACCAGGGCCGTCAGATTGCCCACGTGATGGGCCACGAAGGCGCCGGCTGGCTGGAGCGCGCCGACCGGGACCGGGAAGAAGGCACCGATATCTTGCTGCGGGAGCTGCACCTGAAGCCCACCGATGTAGTGGCCGACCTGGGCGCGGGTACTGGCTACTTCACCTTTCGGATAAGCCCGCTGGTCCCGCGCGGCAAAGTCCTGGCCGTGGATATTCAGCCCGAAATGCTGGAAGCCCTGCAGCAAACCAAAGTCCGCACCAACGCTGTTAACGTGCAGCCCGTGCTGGGCACCGTCCAAAACCCCAACCTGCCCGCCAAGAGCGTGGACCTGGTGCTGATTGTGGATGCCTACCACGAATTCGACCACCCGCGGGAGATAATGCAGGCGGTACGCACGGCCCTGCGCCCGGGCGGGCGGGTAGCGTTGGTAGAGTACCGCGCCGAAGACCCCAACGTGGCTATCAAGCGCATTCATAAGATGAGCGTGGCCCAGGCGCGCAAGGAAATGGAAGCCGTGGGGCTGGAGTACGTGCAGACGATTGAGAGCCTGCCCCAGCAGCACTTGCTCATTTTCCGCAAAAAGTAGGCGCGGCCTTACCTTTGCGGCCTATGACCACCAACCCGCGCCAGCTTTCCATCCACGACTTCACGTATCAGCTACCGCCCGAGCGAATTGCGCCCGAGCCCTTGGCCCGGCGCGACCAGTCGCGGCTGCTGGTGTACCGGGACGGCACCATCACCGACCAGGTGTTCAGCCAGCTGCCCGCCGAGCTGCCCGCCCATGCGCTGCTCGTCTTCAACGACACCAAAGTGGTTCGAGCCCGGCTGTTCGCGCAAAAGCCCACGGGCGGCACCGTCGAGCTGTTTTGTCTGGAGCCCGTAGCTCCGCACCGGGCCGTGGAGCTGGCTATGCAGCAAACCGGTTCCTGCGTGTGGAAATGCCTGGTGGGGAATGGTAAGCGCTGGAAAACCGGGCCGGTGACGGTAGCGTTTACGGCCCGCGGCCAGGGTGCTACGCTCACGGCCGAGCGGCTGGAAAATCAGGAAGGCTATTCGCTGGTGCAGTTCAGCTGGGAGCCGACTGAGCTGCCATTTGCCGAGGTGCTGCGCGAAGCCGGCCACCTGCCGCTTCCCCCTACCTCAACCGTACCGATACCGATGCCGACGCTGTGCGCTACCAGACGGTATATGCCGCCCACGAGGGCGCCGTGGCGGCGCCTACCGCCGGTCTGCACTTCTCGGAGGAAGTATTATCGGAGTTGGCAAGCAAAGGCATCAGCACTGGCCATGTAACGCTGCACGTGGGAGCCGGCACGTTTCAGCCCGTCAAGGCCGACCACATGGCCGGCCACGCCATGCACGCCGAGCCCATCAGCGTGTCGGCGGAACTGCTGCGGCAACTGCTGGCCCACGCGCCCCGACCCGTGCTGGCCGTAGGCACCACCAGCCTGCGCACCCTCGAAAGCCTGTACTGGCTGGGCGCCCGCCTGGCCCAGCACCCAGCCGACATGGCGCTGCACGTCAGCCAGTGGCAGCCCTATGAGGATGCCCCGGAAGTCACTACCAAAGCGGCACTGGAGGCCCTGCTGGCTTATCTGAAGGCTACGGGTGAAGACGTGCTGCACGCCACTACCCAGCTGCTGATTGCGCCCGGCTACCGCTTCCGGCTGGCCCAGGGACTTATCACCAACTTTCATCAGCCCGAAAGCACGCTGCTGCTGCTGGTAGCAGCTTTGGTCGGCCCCCACTGGCGCGAGATTTACGACCATGCCCTGGCCCACAATTACCGCTTCCTAAGCTACGGCGACAGTTCCCTGCTCCTGCCCTAGCGCCGGGGTGCACGGCTTTTTGTTATCCAAAACGGTCGAAGTCCGTATAGGCTGCTATCTACTCACAGACTTCAACCATGAAAAAGATAGTATTGCTGCTGGCATTTGCAGCGTTTTCCGGCTCGGCTTTCGCCCAGGAAGAAATCAAAACCCAAACCCAGAATCCCGCCACCGGCGCCCAGTCTACCACCGAAGTTGACGTGCGCGACAACGGCACGGTGAAAGTGGAGTCGGAAGCTCGCACGGGTCGCACGAAGGCCGGACAGAAAGCCTACAACACCGGCCAGGATGTGAAGCGCGCCGGCCGCAAAACCGGCCACGTAGCTAAAAAAGGTGCGCAGAAAACCGGCAAAGGCCTGAAAAAAGCTGGCAAAGCCGTAAAGAACACCGCCAAGGACGTAGTTGACTAGGGACTTAGGGACTTAGGGACTTAGGGACTTAGGGCATATGTATTACCTGATTCAGGGTTACCAAAAGGCCCGCTGATTTTCATCAGCGGGCCTTTTGGTATGGTAACCTCTAAGCACCAGGAACGAAGCACTAAAACTATTGCCCTACGAAGAATACCGCGTTGCCGAAGAGCAGCTTGCCGCCCTGCCAGAAGGCCCGGAACAAGGGGTTGTCGCCGAAATACACGACTTGGCCACGGCCCAGGTCCTGAGCGCCCAGCACTACAGTATCGTTGAGCTTGCGCCGGGCGCGGGAACCGGCAAAACCGGCGGCGTAGTTGTTTTTCTTAAGCACGCCCACGTTCCAGGCGCCGTCCCCGAGGAAGCGGTAGTTGAGCGTATCCCGGATGAGAGCGTAATAGCTGGGGCCATAGCCGAAAGCCAGCGGGTGGGTGTTGTCGAGCTGAACCTGATACACACTGCCCTGCACAAACTCCTGAATCTGCTCCCGCTCGGCATCGGCGTAGCGGCGCAGGGCGCGGTACGGGTTTTTCTGGCTGGCGGCGGTGCTGTCGGCGGGCTTGGCTTTCAGGGCGAAGTCTTTTTTACCGGCGAAGAAAGCCGCGCCACCTTCCATAGTAATGAGCTTGCCCCCGCTCCGAACCCAGCTTTTCAGATTTTCCAACTGCCGGTCCGACAGCACGTCGCCGTAGTAGCCGTCAGGCAGAATCAGCACATCGAACTTGGCCAGCGGCACGGAGCTGAAGTAGTCGGTGCCAAGCACTGTGATGGGGTAGCCGATCTGCTGCTCAAAGAAGTGCCATACCTCCCCAAATGCCGTGGGCGAAACGCCTTCCCCGGCCAGCACAGCCACCTTGGGCATGTTCACGAAGCGCACGTAGCCCGAGCCAAAATCGGCGCCGCTGGTAGAAAATCCTGTATTCACGGCCTGTACTACCACGCCCGAAGAATCGGCCTGGGCCTGCACCAGCTGGTCGAAGCGCTTGCCCAGGCTTTCGTTGCCGCTGCGCGTGATGACGAGCGTGCCCGACTGGTACTGCTGCCCCGCCGCCTCAAAGGGCCGCTGGGCCACCCGAACCTTCACTTTCTGCTGCAGAAGGCGACTCAGAAAGCGCACATCCTGCAGGTTGTTCCAGCGGGCCACATAGGCATAGGGCGTGCCGGTTGCGGCGGGGCCTTTCACGGTGGTGGTGGCGGGGGCCGCGCCCGAGTTATCGAGGCGCTGGGGTACGGCGTAGGCTTTCAGCCCGAAAGCGTAGGGCAGGGCCCAGGCCGTGATGTCGTAGGTAAGGGAGTCTTCCAGCGCGGGCTTGGGCTCAAACAGCACTTTTACCAACGTGGATTTGGGCTGGTACATACTCACCACCACGTCGCGGGCTTCAACCTGCACGTTTTCGGTTTTACCGCTCATGTAGTTGAAGCCGCGTGTTTTCAGGCGCTTGGGCGCGTAGCCGTAGCGGATCTGCTGCCGGTCGAGGTACTGGGTGAGGGCGCGCAGCTGGCCCGGGTCGCCGGAGCCGGCCACCACAAACGACTTGTACTCGCCCTGGGGCTTGGTGCGGCCCCGCTCGAAAAACTGCTGAAACTCCTTGAGCAGGTCGTCGTGCTTCTCGGAGGTAGCCTGAATGGTGGCCAGGCTGGTAGCATGGTGGTGCGCAATGCGCTGGGTGAGCGTGAGCGTGTCGCCGTCGGACTTGGCAAAGCTGAGGCCCGCCCGGCCCGAGCCGCCCTGCTCGTAGGTCATGCCAATGGCGCCGTTGAAGGTCGGGTACGTGTCGCCGTAGCTGGGATAAAACAGGTCAAAGGTTTCGCGGGTAAAGTACAGCCAGTTGTTCTGGTCGAATACCTTGCGGTTGTAGTCACCGATGACGTTCTGCATGGTCCGCTGCCAGGGCGTCACGTCGGCGTGGAAGGGCTTGGCGGCCGGCGAAAAGTAATATGGCGCATCGGGTCCCATTTCGTGGAAATCGGCGTGCACCTGGGGCAGCCACTGGTTGTAGAGCGTGAGGCGCTGACGGCTTTCAATCTGCGTTTGCCAGGCCCAGTCGCGGTTCAGGTCGAAGTAGTAGTGGTTGTAGCGCCCCCCGGGCCAGGGCTCGTGGTGCTCCCAGGCGTAAGGAGAGGCGTTGGCCTGACGGTTGCTTACGCGGTTGTACCACTGCACGTACCGCTCGCGCCCGTCGGGGTTCACGCAGGGGTCGATGACCACCACCGTGTTTTGCAGCCACTGCTGCGTCTGCTGGTTCTGCGGGTTGGCCAAGTCGTAGAGTACCTGCATCACCGCCTCCGACGACACTGACTCGTTGCCGTGCACGTTGTAGCTCAGCCACACAATGCCCGGCTGCTGGCGCTGCACGGCGCCGTTTTCGAGCCCGGCCAGGCGCAGGTTGTTGTGCTGGATGGCATCGAGGCGGGCCAGGTTTTCGGGCGAGGCCACCTGCACCACTTCCAGCGGGCGGTTTTCGTAGGTCTGGCCGTAGGGCTGCAGCTTCATGCGGCCCTGGGCATGCTGCACCACGTGGTCTACGTAGCGCAGCAGTTCGGCGTGAGGTGTGAAGCGGCCGCCCAGGGGGTAGCCCAGAAACTGCTCCGGCGTGAGCAGGGCCCCAGCCGCAGCGGATGATTGCGCCGTGGCTGTGCCTGCCCAGCAGAACAGCAGCAGCCACAGCCAGCACCCGAAGGCGCGGAAACGAACGTGTAGCACAGAGAAAAGAATAAGCCGCTCAAGACGGCAGGTGTAAGGAAACGTTGGCAGACCAAAGAAAGCACAAAGTAGCCCCCGGCCGGCTAAAAGTTGCGCCACCCGTAACGAAAAGCCGGCAAGGCATCTGTTTCAGCAGATGCCTTGCCGGCTTTTCGTTGAATTCCTCTTTGAAAACGGGCTGTTAGCTGGCTTCTGCCTGTGGCAACGCATCAACCACCACAGCGGCCGGGCCTTTCTCCCGCACTTCGTGGAGTACTCTCTCCACTACGCCCTGGCCAAACAGGCTGACCCCGGAATTGAGCACCACCAGGGCCAGCGTGCCGGCACCCACCCAATTGGCCGTAGGCTCACCTTTTTCTTTCAGGCTGCTGGCCCACTGCACGAGGCAGGCGCCAAAGCCAATGGTTAGTAAACCCGCCGGCGCGAAAGCCAGCCATTTCGTTTTGTGCGTCATGGTAATTGTGGCTGAAATACTGTGTAGGAAAAAGCCGCACGAGCCCCTGCAGGCTGCCAGACCCGTACGGCTACTTCTTCAATCGTACCTTTGCAGGGTTAGGTTGCACTGGCTCGTCAGTTTGTTTCGTGCCCTGGCAGTTCCTCGACCCCGTTTTCAGATCTGGCTTACCATTTCCTATGAGTGCTCCTGCTTTCGAAAAACTCCTGCGCGAGGCGTTTCCCCAGCCCGACGAGGCGACCAGCTACCTCACTCCCGCCGAGTATGGGGCGTATGCGGAGCTGGAAAAAGCCCCCAAGCCTGACCTGGCATTCCGCTTTGAGCGGGTGCGGCTGGTGGTAGCTATGGGCCTTATCAAGCTCCTGGCCGACCTGGGTGACCACGACGAAAGCCGCCGGGTGCTGGACGTGCTGCACCGCGCCGCCCAGGCCCGCTCCATTGCCGAAATCGACAAAGTTATCCACCGCGACGCGCAGGCCTTCGAGCAGCTCTACACCAATCTTTACGTGAACGACGACGGCGAGCAGGTGCTCCAGCTGTTTGAGCGCACCCTCGACGCCGACTCCCGCGAAAGTATGGACGACGTGCTGTTCGACGCCCTGGTGCTGCTGCCCCAGCTCGATTTCAGCCACTATGACGAGGAGGACGAAGCCGAGTAAAGAGAGTAAGAATCAGCAATAAAAAAGCCCCCGCCGATATCCGGCGGGGGCTTTTTTGTAGTGAAGGGGCTTAGTAGCCTTCGTTCTGTGGCAGGGCGTTGCCCAGGTTAGTCTCGTAAAGCGGAACTGGCAGCACCAAGCGGGGGCTGCTGACCGTTAGGCCACCAATGCTGCGTCCTGTGCGCTTGTAGTCGTGCAAGCGGAAGCCCTCAAACGCAAGTTCCAAGTCACGCTCATTCAGCACATCGGCTAAGGTAATAGTGCCGTAATTAGGATTATTCTCGTTGATAATGTTTCCATCAGCGTCCCTAACCTTAATAGGATTGAGCGTATCAGCTTGAGCACGTAAACGCAGGCGGTTTACATCCCAGTAAGGCTCCTCGCCAACAGCTGTACCTAAACGAACGTTAGCCTCTGCACGGATTAAGTACATTTCACTTAAGCGCAGAATCGGAATATTCTGGGAGGCTGTATTCCACTTGTAGGAACGCAGAACACCGGCCCGGCTGCCGTCACCAACGTAAATCAGGCCTGACCCAATCTGGTCAGCAAAGCCCCGCTGGTCTCCATCTTCGTATTTGGCCGCAAATGGTGCACTCACGCGCACATCGCCACGACCACCGAAACCCCGAATGTTGCTGGAATAGAATGTAGCCAGACCATCATTGGAGCCACCCGCATTATTCTGGTCGTTCTGCTGAATCTCAAACAGAACTTCCGAAGAGTTCTTGTTGGTGAAAGTCGAGATAACCGACGAGTTGAGTATAGCACCGCTGCCTTCGATTACCTCATTGGCTTTGGCCAATGCCTCTTCATAGCGCCCCATCTGCAGATAAACGCGGGCCAGCATAGCCTTGGCGTCGTACAGATCAAAGCGGCGGGTGTCAGTCCCTTCATTGGGGTCCGGCAACATGGTTTCGGCGGTGGTCAGGTCGCTCAGTACCTGCGCATACACCTCTTCCACTGTAGCCCGAGCCAGACGCTTAGAGGCCTGCTCTTCTGTCTTATTGGGCGTCAGATTGAGGGGTACGCCAGGTGTGCTGTTAGGTGCGGGCACACCACTTGCCACGTTGGAAAAATCTCCCTCCTTAGTCTGATAAGGCTGCGCGTAGAGGCGTACCAGCTCAAAGTAGAGCATACCCCGCACCATGTGCGCTTCCCCTTCAATCAGGTTTTTCTGGTAATCATCCTTCACTACGGAAGTGGCATCCAGTACCAGGTTAGCCAGGTTAATGGTCTGGTAGTTTTGGCTCCAGGTACGGTCGGCTTCCGAATTACCCGAAGTCATTTCTTTGCGCGTGACCTCGCGGTAGCTCTGAAATGTCCCCTGCCAAGTCAGGTAGTTCGCATCGGAGCCGAACAGGTCGGCCAGCAGCAACAGGTTGGTACCGTATGATTCGGGCAAGTCCATGCGGGCGTAAGCACCAATGATGGCACTTTCTACGCCTTCGGGTGTATCCAGAGCAGTGGCGGCATCCACCGACTGCTGGGGGTCAATGTCCAGTTGTTTTTCGCAGCTCATCAGCCCGAGTGTCAGCAGGAAAGCCAACGAGGCAGCGGAACGACGGAGTGTGGTATGTTTCATGGAATAAAGCATGATTACGCAGTGATTAGAAGCCTACATTCACCCCTACCAGCCAGGTTTTAGCCAGTGGCGGCGTGTAGAAGTCATGACCCAGTAGGTAGTTGGCTCCACCAAAGGTGGTGGTGTTTACCTCGGGGTCATAGCCATCGTAGTTGGTGATGGTAGCAATGTTCTGCCCGGTTATGTACACGCGGGCCGATTTCATGAAGCCACGCTTGGCAATTTCCGAAGGCAGGTTATAGCCCAGCGTTACGTTCTTAAAGCGGAAGAACGACCCACCGCTGATCCAGCGGGAAGAAGCACTCGTACCATTGGATTCGTAAATGCGGGCCTGGGGTACATTGGTGATATCTCCGGGCTTCTGCCAGCGCTTCAACTGATCAAGGGTCTGGTTGTCGTAGTAGTCAGCATTTACCGACTGAAATACCCCACCAATGTTGTAGATGTCGTTGCCGGACACAAACTGATTCAGAATGCTCAGGTCGAAACCTTTGAAGCTGAAGCTGTTGGTCAAGCCACCCGTGAAATCCGGATTCGGGTCACCTAGCTTCTGGTCTACCGCGTCATTGTACACATTGGTCGTGGTTCCTTCAGCAGTGTAATACAGCGCATCACCATTGGCTGGATCTACGCCCGCGTATTTCTTACCCCAATACACCCCCATTGGTTCCCCCACGCGAATGCGGCCTAGGTTACGGCCACCGGAAATGATTTCCTGACCTTGTAGATCAGTGATTTTATTGCGGTTGAATGAGATGTTGAAGTTCGTCGACCACTTGAACGCCTTGTCCAGGTTGCGCGTGTTCAGGCTGATTTCCAGACCACGGTTCTGCAGCTTACCCAGGTTGCGCGTCACTACCGAATAGCCACCGGTGTATGGCAGCTGCAGGTTCAGCAGCAGGTCACGGGTTTTCTTCTCATAGACATCAATCTCACCGGAAATGCGGTTGTCAAGAAACCCGAACTCCAAACCCAGGTCAGCCTGTGCTGTATTTTCCCAGGTCAGGTCGGGGTTGCCAAGGCCAGAGGGCTGAATACCCGCTACATCGGCGTAAGGAATAGCTGAGTACAGGCGCTGGTAAGAGAAGTTGCCAATTTCAGCGTTACCCGTCAGCCCGTAGCTGGCGCGCAGCTTGAGGTAGTTGGCCACGCCATTCTCCTTCAGGAAATCTTCTTCTGTGATAATCCAACCAATGGAGCCGGCCGGGAACGTGCCATAGCGGTTGTTCTTGCTGAAGCGCGATGAAGCATCCGTTCGTACGCTTCCCGAAACGATGTACTTGCTGCGGAACGAGTAGTTAGCGCGAGCCAGGTACGAAAGGAAGCTGTAGCCCGTACCAAAGCTGCTGGAGCCTGTGATGCGGGCAGCGGAGGCAATTTTTTGGAACTGGTCGTTAGGAAAGCCCTGGCCCTGCGAAGAGTTGGACTGCTCGTTGTAGCGCTGGTAAGAAACACCAGCCAATAAATCCAGCGAATGGTCTTCGCCAAAAGTTTTCAGCCAGGTGGCCGTGTTGTTGGAAGTGAAGTTCACGCCCTGCACCTGATTTTGGTAGCCGTAGCCTGTGGGTGCTCCATCTTGGGTGAGACGGCCGTAGTAGATGGATTCGTTCAGGTTGAGAAAGTCTACCCCATTTTCCGTGCGGAAGATCAACCCCTTAATTGGCTCATACCCTAAGGTAGCGGTGCTAAACGAACGGTAGGTACCAGCCCGGTTTGAAGCATTGGCTACTTGCACTAAGGCATTGTAGTAAATAGTGTTACGGTTGAACCCGCTGGGGTCGTTGGCGTCATAGGCCGACTGCAGCGGAGGCAGCGCGTTCATCTGGACCGGGTTGGAGAAGGCATTGTCGTCGGAAACCCGGTCGTTTACCGAGCGCGTGAACGACAGATTTACGCCCAGCTTCAGCTTGTCCGAAATAGTGTGGTCGAAGTTGGTGCGGATGGAGCCCCGGCGGTAACGGTTACCAATAATGATACCCGTCTGGTCATTGAAAGTGGTGCTGATGTAGAAACGGGTTTTGGCGTCACCGCCACTTACGTTGGCATCATATTGCTGCACCTTGCCTTTGCGAAAGGCCATCTCACCCCAGGGGGTATCGTTGGTCGAATTCAGGTCGATAACGGCACTGCCTGGTTCACCGTTGCCTACTTCAAAATCAAGAAATTCTGTTGGGCTGGGATCTTCGCCATAGTAGAAGTTTACGTAAGTATCCGGAATGCGCGAGGCATTAATGATGGACTCCGTGAGCAGCTCTTTATACTGGGCTCCGTTCAGAAACTTGCGCAGGTGCGTGGCCTCGGAAGTACCCATGTAAGCACCTACATTAACGCGGGTTTCGCCCTGGCGGCCTTTCTTGGTAGTTACCAGAATTACGCCGTTGGAAGCTCTGGAACCGTAAATGGCCGAAGCCGATGCATCTTTCAGAATGGTGATGCTCTCAATGTCGTTGGGGTTCAAGTCAGCCATCGGGTTGATAGGCTCACCATTCGCCGAGCCCACATCCTGCGACGTGACGGGAATACCGTCGATAACGTACAGCGGCTGGTTGGAGGCCGTTACAGAAGATGAGCCACGTACCCGTATCTGTACGCCTGCTCCCAGCTTTCCAGAGCCTTGGTTGATTTGCACGCCCGGAGTGCGGCCCTGAATGGCCTGCTCAAAGCTTACCGTCGGTACGTTTTCTACGTCCTTACTGCTCAGCTGCGTGACGGAGCCCGTCAGTTCGCGCTTGGCCTGAGTGCCATAACCAACTACGACGGCCTCGCTGAGGAGGGTTTCGTTGGTTTGCAGCCGTACGTTAATAGTGCCGCCCGTTACCGGAACCGTCTGCGACACGAAGCCGATAGAGCTGATAACCAGCGAGGCGCCGTCCTGTACCGACAGGGTGAAGTTACCGCTAGCATCGGTGCTGGTACCATTGGTAGTGCCCCGTTCGAGTACGGTAACTCCGGGCAGACCGGCACCGTCGCCGGCGCCGGTTACGCGGCCGCTCACGGAGCGGGTTTGAGCCCAGGCAGCTGCTCCCAGCAGGAGATACAGTACCAGGGAGAGGAGTACTTTTTGTTTCATGTGGGTGACCTTGCGGTCGGTTTAAGTGAGTGAAAGAGTGGTGAAAGAGTAGTGAATCGGCGGTTCCTGCAAGCCCCGCACGAAAGGCCTATTTGGCAATACTAAGAAATGAATGTCAGATTTCGGCCTGCCGGCGGGCAGATAGTTAACCGTAACGGGCAAAATCCCTCTGCAGGCGCCTGGATAGTATAGATGCTGAACCCCGGCAAATTCCACGTTTCTTTGTGTGAAATTTCTTCTAAATGCCCGCTATCCACTACCTCACCACCCCCGCAGCCATTCAGCAAGCCGCCACGGCCCTGCACGCCTGCCCCCGCATTGGCATCGACCTGGAGTTCGACGATATGCGCTACCGCTATGGCCGCAACCTGGCCCTGATTCAGGTATTCGACGGTGAAAATGTTTATCTGATTGACCCGCTTCCGCTTACCAACCCGGCGCACGAGCTGGAGCCGCTGTGGGAAGTGCTGCGCAACCCGGTCGTGGAGAAGGTGTTTCACAGCTGCAAGTCGGATATTCTGCTGCTCGACGAACTATATGGCGTGCACGTACGGCCCATTACCGATACCAGCGTGCAGTACACGCTGCTGGCCGAGTCGGACAATAATATTTCCCTGGGTCGCCTCATTCAGTCGGAGCTGGGGCTGGAGGTGGATAAGGGCGAGCAGAAGTCGAACTGGCTGAAGCGCCCCCTCACCGAAGCCCAGAAGCTGTACGCGGCCAACGACGTACTGTACCTGTTTGAGCTGACGGACCGCCTGGCTGCCCGTCTCGAAAGCCTGGGCCGCAGCCAGTGGGCCGCCGAGGAAAACAAGGCCCTGGAGGACGTGCGCTACTCCCGCGACGAGCGGCCTTACCTGCGCATAGCTGGCAAATACCGCATTCTGCCCGGTGAGCTGCCGCTGTTTCGCGACTTGTACATGCTGCGCGACACCATGGCGCGTCAGCTCGACCGGCCACCGTATATGGTGTTTGCCAACGACCGGCTGGCCGAGCTGGTGCGCGACACACCCCGCACCCTCAACGACTGGAAAAACGCCCGCGGCCTGCACCCCGAGCTGCGCCGGACGCCTTACCTGGAGCAGCTCACCGCCCTCTCGCCCGACAACTTCGTGGCCAAGCCTGAGCCGCCCGCTACTGCCGAGAACCGCCGCTTTCCGTTCCGTCGCCGCCTCACGGGCGAAAAAGCCGCCCAGGCCGATGCGCGTGAGCAACTGCTCAACCAGCTCAAAGCTCATATCACCACTGACGTAAATGGCTACGTGGCCAACCTGGTTTTGTCCAACCGGCTGGTGTCGGATATTATTGAACAGGGCGCCGATATGGTGCTGCGTCCCTGGCAGAAAACCATTCTGCAGGAAGCCGCCCGGCGACACGACCTTGAGTATGGTCAAATTGCCCAACCAATGTGAACCACGGATTGGCGCGGATTTTCGGATTGCAGGGATTTCGTGGATAAACAAAAGGGCTTGCCTTCCGGCAAGCCCTTTTGCTTTCTGCTTCAGGCGAAACTGCGCCGGCTACAAAATCCGTGCAATCCGAAAATCCGCGCCAATCCGTGGGATGATTGAACACCTCTGTTGGAAAGTTTATTAGCGAATTTTCGCTATAAAAAGTAAAATCGCAAACAAATCATATTTTTGCAAAAGGATTTGCGGGCCTAGTCCCAAAAAATTCACTTTTCTTGCAGTGTCGCTGCGTTGAGGCAGCTGCCTCTCTTTTCCCCTTGCTATGCTCAGTCACGGACAAGTTGTTCGCTTAATTTTCGGTTTGAAGCTGCGTGAGCTGCGTCAGGAGCGCGGCTTTACGCCCGCCGAGCTGGCCCGCGCCTGCGACGTTTCGGTTTCTTACCTCAACGAAATCGAGAAGGGCAAAAAATATCCTAAAGCCGATAAAATCCTGAGCATGAGCAAAGTACTGGGCGTCTCCTACGACCAGTTGACCTCGCTCACGCTCAGCCGCCGCCTGGAGCCGATTTCGCAGCTGCTGCAGTCGGATGTGCTCAAGGAGTTTCCACTGGAGATGTTCGGGCTGGAGCCCATCCGCATCGTGGAGCTTATTGCCGACGCGCCGGCCAAGATGAATGCCTTCATCAGCACGCTCTTCGAAATAGCCCGCAACTACGAGCTGCGGCAGGAAAATTTCTTTCTGGCTGCGCTGCGCTCCTACCAGGAAATGCACGACAACTACTTCGAGGAGCTGGAGCAGGATGTGCACACCTTCTGCGTGGAGCGCGGGCTCACTACCTCCCCACCCTTCGATACGGTCCAGCTAGAGAAGGTGCTCATGGAAGAGTACGGCTACGCCGTGGACCGCGTCACCCTCGGCGACTACGACTCGCTGGGGCGGCTGCGCTCCGTGTATCAGCCCAAGCTAAAGCGCCTGCTGCTGCGGCCCGGCCTCACGCGCGCCCAGGAATCCTTTGTGCTGGCCCGGGAAATAGCCTTCAACTACCTGGGCATGAAGGAGCGGCCCTACGTGAATGCCAACTTTCCGGTACGCTCTTTCGATGAGGTGCTCAACAACTTCAAGGCTTCCTACTTTGCCGGTGCCCTGCTGATGGAGGAAGACAACCTCGTGCGCGACCTGCAGCAGTTCTTTGGGGCCACGCACTGGGACCCCAACAGCCTGCTGGATCTGCTCACGAAGTATGGGGTGTCGCCGGAAATGTTCATGCAGCGCCTCACCAACCTGCTGCCCCGTCATTTCGGGCTGCAGAGCCTGTTCTTTCTGCGCTTCGACCAGGCCAAGGCCAACGCCGGCTACCTGCTGACCAAGGAGCTCCACCTCTCGCGCCTGCACAACCCGCACGGCAACGAGCTGCACGAGCACTACTGCCGCCGCTGGATTTCGCTGCGCCTGATTCACGAAAGCCGCCAGCAGGCACTGCGGCAGGCCCCGGCCTTCAGCATCGGGGCCCAACGCTCCCTGTACCCCAACGGCGACGAGTACCTGTGCTTGTCGTTGGCGCGGGCGGGCAGCGTGGTGGAGCCGGCCGTGAGCGTGACGGTGGGCTTGCTCTGCGATGATACGCTGCGCCACAAAGTGCGCTTTGTAGATGACCCCGCCATTCCGCAGAAGCGCGTAAACGAAACCTGTGAGCGGTGCCAGATTCCGGACTGCGAAGTGCGCTCGGCCCCGCCGGTGGAAATTGAGCGGCGTGCCCGGCACCAGGAACTCCGCGACGCCATATCCAACCTGGTAAACGCCGGCTAACCCGCCCGCGCTGTCCGCTTAGCCCAGCCAGCTGCCTATCTTTGGCCTATGGTTGGGCTAATTGCTTTTTCGTGGGTAGAAACGTTGCAAGCCGCGCACGGCTGATAAGCTGGATAAGTTTAGGGCTGCTGAGTCTGTTGCTGCTGGCAGGAAGCTACGCGGCCTGGGCGGTGCTGTGGCAACCCAACGTGGCGGCCTCGCCGGAAGGCCCCGCTTACCTGTACATCCGCACGGGCAGCTCATTTCAGGCAGTGCTCGACACGCTGCGGCGCCAGGAGCTGCTGCGCGACCCGCGCACCTTTGCGTGGCTGGCCCGCTGGCAGGGCTACGACGCGTACGTGCGGCCGGGCCGCTACCTGCTGGCCCCCGAGCTGGGCAATCAGGCGTTGCTGGCCATGCTGACGGAAGGCCGGCAGGATACGGTGGTTTTCGAACTCAATGCTTTCAAGTACAAGCCCCAGCTGGCGCGGCAGCTAACCCGGCACTTGGAAGTTGACTCCGGCAGCATCCGAGGGCTTCTGAACCAGAACGACTACCTGCAGCGGCGCTACAAGCTGGACACAACGACCGTCCTTACGCTGTTTCTGCCCGGCACCTACCGCCTGCTCTGGAATACGCCCGCGCCGGGGCTGCTGGACTCGGCGGCGGCTCTGCACGGCCGGTTCTGGACGCGTCGCCGCCGCCAGCAGGCCGATTCTTTGCGCCTCTCGCCTACCGAGGTACACGTGCTGGCCAGCATTGTGCAGCGCGAAACGGCCAAAAAGGAAGACAAACCCGTTATTGCCGGCGTGTACCTCAACCGCCTGCGCCGGGGTATGCGCCTGCAGGCCGACCCCACGCTGCTGTGGGCCATTGGCAACTTTGGCGTGAAACGCGTGCTGAACAAAGACAAGCTCGTGGACTCGCCTTACAATACCTACAAGCACAAAGGCCTGCCGCCCGGCCCCATCACCTCCGCCAACCGCCAGAGCCTGGACGCCGTGCTGCAGCCCGCCGCGCACCAGTACCTGTTCTTTTGCGCCCGACCCGATGGCAGCGGCTTTTCGGATTTCGCCGAGACCTTTGCCGAACACAAGCGCAACGCCCGCCGCTACCAGCACTACCTCGACAGCCTGCGCATTATGCGCTAGCTGCGTACCGGGCAGAAAGTCAACAGTTGTAAGCTTTTCCGGGAGAATGACACAGCACAATCTCTTACCTTTGTGCTATTGTCCGCAAACCCGTCTGCATGAGGCTTCCTTACATTTCCGCTTTCTTTTGCTTGCTTGCTCCGGCCGCTGTGGCCGGGGGCTTTGAAACCGGGCCGCAGGGAGCCCGCATCCTGGGCCTGGGCGGCGCGGCTACGGCCCTGGCCTACCACCCGGCGGCAGCCTACTACAACCCCGGCGCCCTGGGCATGCGCGACTCGCTTACGCGCATCAGCGTGGGCGGCATGGCCCTGGCTCGGCGCACTTCGTTTCTTTCCACCGACACCCAGCGCAAAACTTACCAGGATCTGACGCCTGTGGCCTCGGGTTACCTGTTTGCGTCGCACTACTTCGGTAAGGGCATCACGGGCGGCCTGAGCGTGACTACGCCGTTCGGCTACACCACCAAATGGCCGACCAACTGGGAAGGCCGCAGCGTGGTGCAGGAGTCGAGCCTGTACACCGTGCAGGTGCAGCCGACGGTGGCAGTGGCTATCAGTGAAAACTTCAGCGTGGGCGCGGGTGCCATGCTCACCCACGGCAGCGTGCGGCAGCTGCGCGCCCTGGGCCAGTACGATGCCTTCGACGCCGATGCCGAGTACGAGGGCAGCGCCAACGGCGCGGGTTTCAACGTGGGCCTGTACGGGCGCTCTTCCGAGGATTTGTCGTTCGGCATCAGCTACCGCTCGGGTGTGCGGCTGAAAGTGACGGATGGCACGGCCACATTCCGCAACGTGCCCGCCGCCGATGCCAGCCGCTTCACCAACAGCCAGAGCGTGGAAACGGATATCTACCTGCCCGGCACGCTGTCGGTGGGCCTGGCCAACCAGATTACGCCCAAGCTCAATATCCTCTTCGATTTCACGCTTACCAACTGGACCAAGACGGACTCGGCCACGTTCCGCTTTGCCAACAACCAGGCCGCCCGGGCTTCGCAGCCGCGCCGCTACGAGGATGCTATGGCCTTCAAAATCGGGGGCGAGTACCAGCTGGATCCTAAAACCGCGTTGCGCCTGGGCGTGCTCTACGACGAAAGCCCGGTGCGCGACGAGTACGTGGCGCCCGACCTACCCGACGGTAATAAGCTGGCCGCGTCGCTGGGCGTTTCCTTCGTCATGGCCGATAAGCTGAATCTGGACCTGGCTTACCAGTTTGGGGCATTGTCCAACCGTCAGGCCCGCGCCAACCAGTCGCAGGATCAGGTTTCCAACATTGCCGGCACGTACCGCACCTTCGTGCACACGGCGGCAGTAGGGCTGTCCTATTCATTCTAACTCACCCGGTTACTGGCTCCTGCCTGGCAGGCAGCTTCAAATTTTCTGTCTGTGAAGCTATTTTCTTTTCGTTTTTCGCGCTTGTGGCTGCTGCCCGCCCTTGGCCTAAGCGCCTGCGTGCCCGACCAGACCGAGCCCACGCCCAGCGCGGCCCAGCTGAACCTGACGCGCTACGTAGCCGTGGGCGACTCGTATTCGGCCGGCTTCAGTAATGGTGGCATCACGACCCAGAGCCAGCTGTACTCCTACCCTAATCTGCTGGCCGTTCAGTTTTCATTGGCGCAGCCCGGTATTGCCTTCGCGCAGCCCCTCGTAACGGGCGAAGCGGGCACAGGGTACCTGAAGCTGAAGGGAATAGGAGCCAATGGCCTGCCCGTTACGGAGCGGGTACCGGCGGCCCGCACCAGCATTCGGGCCAAGTACACGTCTCAGAACAGCTGCGGCACTACTGATACGACGTATGTATACAGCCGCGCTTCGGGCATTGAGCTGCCCAACAATCTGTCCGTTCCCGGTTTCCGCCTCAGCCAGCTAACCACTCCCGGGCTGGGCCTGGAAGCCAATGCGGCGGCTGGCTCGGCCTTCAACAGCTACTTTGAGCGCCTGTTGCCAGCCAACGACTCACGCTCTTATATCCAGGCCGTCAGTGAAAGCAAGCCCACCTTCTTCACCGCTATGGTGGGCCTGGAAGATCTGCTACCGTATGCCCTGAAAGGTGGCGAGTGTGTTCAGCGGCCTACCAGCACAACCAACAACCTGATTCTGAGCAACCTCACCGTATTGCTGGATGCCCTCACGGCCAACAACCGGCCCGGGGCTATTGCTACCCTGCCGGAACTGGGCGCGCTGCCTTATTTTCAGGTGGGAGCAGGCCAACGGGTGCTGGACGCTGTCCGGGCTTCATCGGGCAATGCACAGGCCGTGCTGTATATCATTTCCTCGCTTACCAACGAAGCCCGCCCTATCGTCAATGATGATATTGTGCTGCCTTCTGCGCTGGCAGCTATTGGGCAGGAAGTAACATTCACCAATGCAGATGGCAGCGTGGAAACACTCCGCTACGGACTAGACCTACGAGTGCCCCTGGCCCGCGCTGAGGTGCTCGACGCAACGGAGGCCGGCCGCGTAACGTCGTTTATCAAGCAGTTCAACGCCACGCTGAAGACGCTAACTGACCCGCTGCAGGGAAAGTATAGAATTGCGCTGGTGGATATAAACCAGCTGTTCCTGAGTGTCAGCGGCACGGGAGCCGTGCAGGGTGGCGTCAACATCAACGGCGTTGAGTACTCCGGCGACCCTGCCCGGGGCAACTTCTTTTCGCTGGATCTGTACTCGCTCACTCCCCGCGGCAATGGTCTGGTGGCCAACGAGTTTCTGCGGCAGATAAACAGCTACTACCGCGCGAACCTGCCGCTGCTGGACGTGAACCAGCTGCCTACTACGTCGCTGCCACGGTAACACCTACCTGTTTTTTACAAACCAAAAAGGCCATTCCGCTACCGGATGGCCTTTTTCCTGTCCGTTTTTTCCTTTCCTGATGCGAGCAGTTATTCAACGGGTGCGCCACGCCCGCGTGACGGTGGCGGGCCGCGTGACCGGCCAGATCGGCCCGGGCCTGCTGGTGCTGGCCGGCTTTGCCCCCGACGATACCCCACAGACGCTCGACTGGATTGCGCGCAAGCTGGTGCAGCTGCGCATCTTTTCGGACGAGGAGGGCAAAATGAACCGCTCGGTGCAGGACGTGGGTGGGCAGGTGCTGGTAGTAAGTCAGTTTACGCTGCTGGCCGATGCGCGCAAAGGCAACCGCCCCAGCTACACGGGCGCCGCGCCGCCGGCCGTGGCCGTTCCGCTGTACCAGGAGTTTGTGCGCCAGCTTCAGCTGCTGCTAAGCCAGCCGGTACCCACGGGCGAGTTTGGCGCCGACATGCAGGTCGAGCTGCTCAACGATGGTCCGGTCACGATTGTGCTGGATTCGCCGGAAATGAGAGGGTGAAAAGTGAGTTTTACGTTCAGGTGGCACTATTTGCGCAGTTTTGCGGCGGCCGAACGTCAACTCACCATTTCACAAACTCACCTTTTCAGCGCATATGACCATTGAAGAAGCCCAGCAGACCGTTGACCAGTGGATTCAGACCACCGGCGTGCGGTATTTCAACGAGCTGACCAACATGGCCATGCTCACGGAGGAGGTGGGCGAAGTGGCCCGCATTATTGCCCGCCAGTACGGCGAGCAGTCCTTTAAGCCCTCGGACCGCGACAAAGTGCTGGCCGATGAGCTGGCCGACGTGCTGTTCGTGGTGATTTGCCTGGCTAACCAGACCGGCATCAACCTCACCGAAGCCCTCCAGCGCAACCTGGAAAAGAAAACCCAGCGCGACGCTACCCGCCATAAGGACAATGAGAAATTGAGTAGGAAGAGCGAAGAATGAATTGTCAGTGCTTCGGCTCCGTCTCGCAATGACAACTCATCATTGCTCTTACCTCGCCACCAGCCGGTCTTCCTGCCAGATAGGTAGGATGCCCGCGTACTCGTCTATGCGCAGGCAGAACTCGAAGTCCTTGTTGGCTTCGAGGGAGTTGAGGCGCCGCACGTGCGAGGACTGCAGCAGATAGGCGTGCAGATCGGGCTGGGCCTGCTGCCACAGGTGCAGAGCGGCCAAAGTAGCATCGGAGCCGGCCACGTCGAAGCCACGCGGGGCCAGCCGAGAAGCCAGGGCGCCACCAAATACCGTATCCTCCAGGCAAAACTGACCTTTCCAGCCGGCGCACACCACCAGCACGTCCTTTTGTTGGGTTTCAGCAAAGGCGGCTACGGCTTCCAGGTTCAGAAACGCGCCCACCACCACGGCGTCGGCGGCCAGGGAGCGGCGCAGCGCCTGCGTACCGTTGGTGGTGCTGATGGCCAGTGCCCGCCCCCGCACCGACAGTTCCCCATCAAGGTAGCCGAAAGGCGAGTTGCCCAGATCGAAGCCGGCGGCGGGGCGGCCGTCCCGCTCCCCGGCCGTAAGGCAGTCGTGCTGCCGGCCCAGCGCCTGACACTCGGCCAGCTCGGCCACCGGAAACACGTGCGTAACCCCGCTGGCCAGCGCCGTAACGATGCTGGAGGTGGCCCGCAGAATATCCACCACCACGGCCACACGCCGCTCAAGCTTATACAGCGGCAACAATTCAGGCGAAAAACAGATGTCGACGGATGGCATAGATAGGATGCTTAAAAACAGAAAACCAGTTCGTCATTCCGAGCGAAGCCGAGGAATCTTGCGTGCTGACAGTGGATTACTCCTCTACCATCAGCACGCAAGATTCCTCGGCTTCGCTCGGAATGACGTTCGGTAGGTTACTCCTCGGTGCCGGGCACGAAGGGCAGCTTGGTGACGGTGGCAGGCAGGTTTTTGCCACGCACCTGCACGAAGATTTTGCTGCCAGGCGCGCTCAACGCAGTTTGCACGTAGCCCAGGCCAATGCCTTTGCTCAAACTCGGCGACTGGGTGCCGCTGGTTACCTCCCCTATTTTCTCGCCGGCTTCATTCACTAGGTCATAATGTGCCCGCGGGATGCCGGGCCCGTCCATCAGGAAGCCCACCAGCTTGCGCTGCACGCCCTGCTCTTTCTGCTGCCTGAGAGCGGCCGAGTTGGTAAATTCCTTGGTGAACTTGGTAATCCAGCCCAGGCCGCCTTCCAGCGGCGAGGTGGTGTCGTTGATGTCGTTGCCGTAGAGGCAGAAGCCCATTTCCAGGCGCAGCGTGTCGCGGGCACCCAGGCCGATGGGTTTGAGGCCGTAGGGCTGGCCGGCTTCCAGAACCTTGCTCCAGATGTCGGCAGCCGCTTCATTGGGAATGTACAGCTCGAAGCCGCCCGCGCCGGTGTAGCCCGTGGCCGAGATGATGACGCCCTCGTGCCCGGCAAACGTGCCCTGCACAAAGGAGTAGTACGGAATTCGTTGAAGGTCTACGTCGGTGAGGGGCTGGAGCGCGGCGGCGGCTTTGGGCCCCTGCACGGCGAAGAGGCTGAGCTGGTCCGAAACGTTTTCCATATCGGCCCCGAACTCCTGGTTGTACTGCTGAATCCAGTTCCAGTCCTTGTCGATGTTGGAGGCATTGACCACCAGCATGTAGTCCTCGTCGGCCATTTTGTACACCAGCAAATCGTCTATGATGCCGCCCTGCTCGTTGGGCAGGCAGCTGTACTGGGCTTTGCCGTCCTGCAGCTTGCTGGCGTCGTTGCTGGTTACGCGCTGGATGAGGGGCAGCGCCTGCGGGCCCCGCACCCGGAACTCGCCCATGTGCGACACGTCGAAAATACCCACGGCCCGGCGCACGGTGTGGTGCTCGTCGAGGTCGGAGGAATAGCGCACGGGCATATTGTAGCCGGCGAAGGGCACCATTTTGGCGCCCAGCTGCTGGTGCACGTCGTTGAGAACAACGGTTTTGAGGTCTTCGGCCATGAGCAAGCGGGTGGTTGAGGTGAATAAGGTGGAAGCGGCGGCGGGCATTAGCGCGCTACGGCGCAGCGAAATTAGCCAAAACCCCCGGCCCGCCATGCCTTCGGGGCAGAACGCTACCTTTGCTAAGGTCGAGCTGCTGTAGGCTGTCCGCTACTTTATTTATGCTCGACGAACTAAAACAGGAATTTGAAGGCGCCCTTATCAAGCATATGGTCTTCAAATCCAAGCTACGTTCCTTTCTACACGGCTCGGGCACGCAGGAAGGCCCCATCCGCGACCCGGAGGTGTGCAGCTTCGGGCAATGGATTCGGGAGAAGGCCCTGCCCGCCTACGGCCGCCTGCCCGAAACCCAGGAGCTGGACCGCCTGCACCGGCTTATTCATCAGCAAGCCAATCAGCTTATGGATCAGCACCTGCGGGGCCAGCGCGAAGAAGCGCTGGCGGGTTTTCCGGCCGTGCAGCGCCTTGCCGATCATATTACCCTCCTGCTGCAAACTATGGAGCAAAAGCTGCGTAACGGCGCCTAGCTCCGTGCCTGACCCCGCGGGCGGGCCATTATCTGGTTTTCAACTGCATGAAGGCAACCCTCGCAACCAAAGTATTTGCCGGCTTTCTGGCCATTTTCCTGCTGTTTACGGCCGTAGTCGCCGTTAACTACCAGCTCTCCCGCAAGGTGCTGCGCAACCTGGAGCGCGTTACCCGCTCTCAGCGCGTCACCTCCGATGCCACCTCGCTGCTGCGCAATATCATCGACATGGAATCGGGGTTCCGGGGCTATCTGCTGATCGGCAACGAAGCCTTGCTGGTGCCCTACTACCAGGGCGAGCGGGAGCTGCTCTCGGGCTTTGCCCACCTCAAAAACACTCTGAACCCGCAGGGCCGGCAGTACGCCCGCCTGCAGCGCATGCACCGCTTGTACCAGCAGTGGTCGGGGTACTCGCACCTGCTCATTACCGAGAAGCGGGAAGCCAGCCGGCGCCTGCCCAACCAAACCGGCCTCGATGGCATGGAGCATCGGGCTTTGATGGAAAGCCTCTCGGGCAAGGAGCTGACCGATGAAATCCGCACGATGTTCCGCAACTTCGACCGGGCCGAGCTGGCCGACCGCGACGAGCTGCGCGCCAAGCTGGCCGACAGCATCCAGGAAACGCGGGTGCTGTCCATCGTCATCACCCTGCTGGCCGTGGTACTGGGTTTGCTGTGGGCCTACTACGTGACGCGCCTGTTTGCCCGTCGCATCAGCACCATGGTGTCGCTGGCCACGCGCCTGGCCGGCGGCGACTACAAAACCCGCATCGACGACACGGCCCACGACGAGCTGAGCGAGCTGGCCACCTCGCTGAACGTGATGTCGAACACCATCGATACCACCGTGACGCAACTGGAAAACCGCAACCAAGAGCTCGACCAGTTTGCCTACGTGGTGTCGCACGACCTGAAGGCGCCGCTACGGGGCATTGAAAGTGCTTCGCGCTGGATCGAGGAAGACATGGGCCAGCAGCTGCCCGACCACATCCGGGAGTTTCTGCAGCTGATGCGTACCCGCGTGCATCGCATGGAAAACCTTATTACCGGCATTCTGGACCTGGCCCGCGTGGGCCGGATGCGCCATGTGAACGAGCGGGTGAACGTGCGCGAGCTGCTCACCGAAACCATGGATATGCTCAGCCTGCCCGCAGGCTTCCGCATTGAGCTGCCTTCCTACCTGCCTACGCTGTTTACCTCCCGGGTAGAGCTGCAGCAGGTGTTCAGTAACCTGCTCAGCAACGCCGTGAAATACCACCACCAGCCTGAAAAGGGCTGGGTACGTATCGGCTGCACCGAGCACCGCGCCCACTACACCTTCACCATTGCCGACAACGGCCCCGGCATTGCGCCGGAATACCACGAGCGGATTTTCGTGATTTTCCAGACCCTGACGGAGCGCGACACGCTGGAAAGCACCGGCGTGGGGCTGGCTATTGTGAAGAAGATTATCGAGCGGCAGGGCGGCACTATTCTCGTCGAATCGGCGGAGGGCAAGGGGGCCCGCTTTATTTTCACCTGGCCCAAAGTCAAAGAGTTGCGCCTCGACGACCCGGGGGCCAGCACTCCCGCCGTGGCCGAAACCGCACGCTAGCCGTATAGACCGTATTCCCTCCTCACTTTAACGCGCTGCTTTAGCCGTTTTCCGTATGTCTGACTCTGCCTCTGAACCCAGTATCCTGCTCGTTGAAGACGACCAGATGGATATCATGAATGTGCAGCGCGAGCTACGCAAGCACAATATTGAAGTGCCCCTGCACGTGGCCCGCAACGGCCGCGAAGCCCTGCAGCTGCTGCGCGGCGAAAACGGCCAGGAGCCCATTGCTAAGCCCAGTGTGGTAATGCTCGACATCAATATGCCCCGCATGAATGGCCTGGAGCTGCTGGAAGCCCTGCGCTCCGATGCCGATTTTGTGGGCCTGAATGTGTTTATCATGACCACCTCCGACCTGGAAACCGACCGGCTGAAAGCCCGCGACCTGGCCGTGAGCGGCTACATTATCAAGCCCCTCAACTTCGACAAGTTCGGGGAAGGCGGCTCCACTGTCGACGGGTTCAGCCTGTTCCTGGATTTGCTTCAGCTAAAGGAGAAGAACTAAGTTACCGAGGGCTAAAAGCCCGTCATTCTGAGCGCAGCCGAGGAACCTTGTGCACTGGCGTTGAATTACTTTTCAACTATCAGCACGCAAGATTCCTCGGCTGCGCTCAGAATGACGGAATACTATCCCACCATTAACCGGCAACTGATTATTACAGCAGCCGGAAACCCAGGCGGTGGTGCTCGGTGGGGCCATGCTCCCGGATAGCGGCGCGGTGTTGCGCGGTGGGGTAGCCGGCATTCTGTTCCCAGTGATACTGCGGGTAGGCGGCAGCCAGTTCGTGCATTCGGTCGTCGCGGAAGGTTTTGGCCAGCACGGAAGCGGCCGCAATACTCTGGAAACGGGCGTCGCCGCCGATGTGGCAGGTGTGCGGCAGGGTGGCGTGCGGCCGGAAGCGGTTGCCATCCACAATCAGGTGCGTTGGCCGTACGCCCAGCGCATCCACGGCGCGGTGCATAGCCAGGTAGCTGGCCTGGGCAATGTTGAAGCTGGCAATTTCTTCCAGGGAAGCTTCGGCCACGGCCCAGGCTACGGCCTCCCGGCAAATCTGCTCCCGGGCTCGGTCGCGGCGGCGGGCCGTCATTTGCTTGGAGTCGTTCAGGTAGTCGCACGCAAAATCGAGGGGCAACACCACGGCGGCGGCAAACACGGGCCCGGCCAGGCAGCCCCGCCCGGCTTCGTCGAGGCCCGCTTCCAGGGGCTGGCCGGAAAAAGAAGAAAGCAGCATCACGCCCGTAAAAGTACGCGCAAAGTGGCTAGCCTGGGGCGTCATGCCTACTACTCTGGTTGCGGGTGGCTCGCAACTCTAGTTATAAGCTGCCCTTGACTAGGGTTGCAGGCGGCTCGCAACCAGGTTGTGAGCCGCCTGCAACCTGGTTGCGGACCATCTACAACCCAGTTGTGAACGGCTTGCGAGGAAACCCGCTGTTTTCAGGATGGTTCGTGGGTGATAGCGCCACTTGTACAGCTTGCCCCTGCAACCAGCGCGGGAGCCGCTACCCCGTTTGCATTGCTACCTGAAACCCACCAAAAAGGCCTCCCCGGCAGCTAGTGCGCCCGGAGAGGCCTTTTTGGGCCGTAATGCGGCCGGATTCAGGAAATGCGTGGCTTGCCTAGTGGCGGCCGGCGGTGCTGCCAGTTTCTTCGGGGCCTGACTCGCCGCGGCGGTGGCCCTGCTTGTCGCGGGGACCTTCGTCGAGGGCTTCATCCTCGTCGGTGCTCACGTATTCGTTGGTGACCGGGCCCAGGCCGCCGGTTTTCTGCGCCAGCTCACTTTCGGCCTGCGCGTGTTTCAGGTTGAAGAGCGGGTCGCCGGCTTCCGGGGCGGCCGATTTGTTTGGTTGATTAGCCATAAACTACGCAAAAGCGGCCGGGATGTGAACGGCCGGTCTGGTAGGATACGGCCCGGCTGGCGGCTGGGTTGAGCAGCTCCTGATCCGGCCGGATAAGCTATACTTGCAGCGGCTACCGACGCCGTCTAGTGCGGTGGCCAGGTTGCCCCAGCTCTTTCTCCTTCCGTTTTCCGGCTATGTCTGCTTACCCCGCTCCCGACGAAACCCACAACCCCTGGCAGGTGCGGGGTTCCGAAATCAAGTATCAGAACCCCTGGATTCGGGTGCGCGAGGACCAGGTCATCAACCCGGCCGGCAACCCCGGCATCTACGGGGTGGTTTCCATGAAGAACAAGGCGCTGGGTATCGTGCCTGTGGATGCGGAAGGCAACACCTGGCTGGTGGGCCAGTACCGCTACCCCCTGAGTGAGTACTCCTGGGAAATTCCGATGGGCGGCGGCCCCGTGGAGCTGGACATCCTGGAATCGGCCCAGCGGGAGCTGCGGGAAGAAACCGGACTGCTGGCCGCGCGCTGGACCAACATTGCCCGCCTGCACACCTCCAACTCCGTGACGGATGAGGAAGGCTTCGTGTTTCTGGCCGAAGACCTGACGCCCGGCCCCACCGAGCACGAGGAAACCGAGCAGCTGCACCTCTGGAAGCTGCCGCTGACTGAAGCCGTGGACATGGCCATGACCAACCGCATCACCGACGCCATCAGCGTGGCGGGCCTGCTGAAGGCAGAGCGCTACCTGCAGCAGCGTGCCGCACAGCTGTAATGTAATTAGTTCTAATAGCCGGGGTATCTTCCGCTATTCTCAATCCGGGCAGCTCGTTATTCCGCATTCCCCTGCCACCTGTTACCTTTGCTGCTATGCGTCACGCGCTTCGCTATATCGCACACCGCCTGTACACCAGCTGGAGCACGTTCTGGTTTGTGCTGCCTTTTGCCGTCACGTATCCAGCCCAGCTGCTGCTAAGCAAAAAGCCCCAACGGCACCGCTACCTGCACGGCATCAACCGCCGCTGGTCTATTTTCTCCATCCGCATGTGGGGCGTGCCGGTGCGCATCCTGGGCCGGCAGCCGCGCCCCTCCGATCCGCCCTGCGTGTACGTGGCCAACCATAGCTCCTACGTCGATATCCTGCTGCTCTTCAAGGCTATTCCGGGCTTCCTGAACATCATCGGCAAAAGCGCCCTGGCCGAGGTGCCGGTGTGGGGGCCTATCTTCGGGCGCACCTACATCACCGTAAACCGCAACAGCGCCGTGAGCCGCGGGCGCTCTATGGTGCTGGCCCGCCAGAGCCTGGAGAAGGGCCGCTCGGTGGTTATTTTCCCGGAGGGCACTATTTCCAACAAGCCCGGCGAGGAGATGATGCCGTTCAAGGATGGGGCTTTCCAGCTGGCTATTGCGGCCGGGGTGCCCATCGTGCCCATCACCATGCCGCTCAACCACCGCTTCATGCCCGATGTGGAAGGCACGCTGCGGGTGCGCTACTCGCCTTTGCAGATTACCTTTCACGCACCCATTCCCACCCAGGGACTTACGCAGGCCGATGCGCCGCGGCTTCGGCAGCAAGCCTACGAGGCCATTGCCAGCGGCTTTCTGCCCGAGGCAGCCGGTATTCCGGCGCCGTCGTTCTGGCCCTGGTCCAAGCCAGTAGCGCAGCCGGCCGAGCAGCCGGTGGCGTAGGGCCATTTTCCTTTGCTTTTCATCCTATTCGTTTTTCTGTTTTGAGTACTGATCTGACCACCCTCCGCCAGCTGGCGCACCTGGCCCGCCTGGAGTTCGACCCGGCCAAAGAGCAGCAAATGCTCGGCGACCTGAATAAAATCCTGGATTGGGTAGACCAGCTGCGTCAGCTCGACACCACCGACGTGGAGCCGCTCGTGCACCTCTCGCACGAAATCAACGTGCTGCGCCCCGATGAGGCCCGCAACACCGTGAGCCACGCCGAGGGGCTGAGCAACGCTCCGCGCAAGGACTCTGACTATTTCCGCGTACCGAAAGTACTGGAGTAGCTTGCTTCCTCCCCTGCTTCCCGCAGCCAACCAGCGCCGCCGGCCCCTGACGCTGGTTTTGCTGGGGCTGCTAGCTCTACTCGTGGTGCTGGCGGCCGGCTGGCAATATGTGGTCGGTCCCGAGGCCACCCAGCCCCTGCAGACGACCGCCCAGCTGACGCCGGTTCCGTTGGAGCTGGCGCAGGTGGCCGTGGGCACCGCCCACCTGCCGGTGCAGGTGAATGGCTACGTCGTTACGGAAAACTTTACGGTAGCTGGGCCCGTCATCCGGCCGGCGGCCGCGCTGGGGCTGGTGCTCGTGCTAGGTGTTTGTTTAGCGTACGCCCTGGCCTTCCTGAGCACACTACCGCGCCTGAGTTTTGCTATAGCTATGTCGGCGGTGATTTTTCTACTGATGTCGCTCAACCTCGATGCGCTGGGTGTTTTCAATGATACCAAGCAGTACTTTCTGCTGCTGACGCTGGCTTTGCTGGTAGGCTTGGCCTTCGCCTTCCACGCGTTCTGGCCCCAGGTTTCGGTGGTTCGCCGGCTGTTGTGGTTTGTGTTGCTGATTGGCGGGCTGGGCACGGTCTTGTTCACGAAGGGCTCCGGTCCGGCCCAGGTAGCGGCTCTGCACCTGGCCAGCTACGCCACCCAGAGCGGCAGCGTAGCCGTGGGGCTGCTGGTGCTGTGGGTGGGCTTTGAGAATATCCGCCTGCTGCTGTGGCTGAACACCCAGGCCGAAAATCAGCAGAGCCGCTTCGGGCTGTGGCCGTTCGTGCTGGCCAGCGGGTTGTACCTGGCAGTGCTCCTGCTCTACTACTTTACCAATGGCGACGTGCAGCTGCTGCCCGGTCTGCGCCTTGACCCCTACCTGCTTTTGCTGCTGGCTACGGTAGTGGGGGCGCTGGGACTGGGCCGTCGGCAACCTACCCTGGCGGGCTGGGTGCCAGCTTCGGCGGCGCCCTATCTGTTTGGCGCGTTGGCCACCTATGCGGGCGCTACGCTGACCTATGCGTTTGCCGGGCAGAACGACCCACTGATGGAAGCCGGCCGCTACTTTACTGCTACCGCGTTTCTGGTGCTGGGGGCGGCGTTCCTGCTGTATGTACTGCTGAATTTCGCCCCCCTCATTCGCCAGAAGCTGCGGGTGTACCGGGTGGTATTTGAGCCCCGCCGGCTCCCGTTCTACGCAGTGTACGTGGTGGGCATCGGGGTTCTTATAGCCATTGTGCTGCGCAATAAGCTCGATTTGTACTACCAGACCCAGGCCGGCTACTACACCCAGCTGGGCGACCTCACGCGCTGGCAGAGCGAGCAGCAGCCGGACGACGAGGCGCTGGCGCTGCTGGCCGAGCGGTACTACGCCGAGAGTGACTGGATGGACCGCTTCAACCATAAAGCCAGCCTGGGCCGGGCGGAGTTGTACCGCGCCCGTACGCAGCGCCAGAACGAAATCAATGCGTTGCGCCGCGCTTTGAGTCGGGCTCCTTCGGAAAAGATTTCCCTGCGGCTGGCTTCCCTGTTTAACGACCCAACTGACTTTTTTGAGCGGCAACGCACGCTTTGGGCAGGCTTGCGCGCTACCCCCGGTAGCGCTGCCCTGGCCAGTGAGCTGGCCCAGCTCTACACCCGCTCCTCCCTCACCGACTCCGTCGCCTACTACCAGCAGCGTGCCCTGGACGCCGACCCCGGCAACGCGGCGCTACGCAGCAACCAGCTGGCTTTTCTGGTGCAGCAGGAACAATGGGCAGAAGCCCAGAAGTACGAGCAGGGCGCGGGAACGGGCTCCGATGCCCTGCAAAGCAACCAGCAGCTGGTAGCCCTGCACCAGCGCCTGCCGCAGCCTCAAGCCGCCGCCGTTCCCACCGATACCGTGCTTACTCCCGCGTCTTTTGCCCTGCTCTACCATGCGGCGCTGGGCCGGGTACGGCAGCAAGACACGACGTTGCTGCCTACCCTACGCTGGCTGCCGCAGTACCTGAGCAACGACCCGTACGCGGAGCAGCTCCTGTTTTTGCAGGCTCTGACCCAACAGTATGGGGGCCGACCGGCTTCGGCCCAAAATGCGCTGGCGCCGCTGGCCTCAGCTCAGAGCGCCAGCGCCGCGTATTACCAGCAGCTGCAGGGTTTGTGGCTGTTGGAACAAGGCGCTGCCCCCCACCGCCGTAGCGCGCCTAAGTGAAGCCCAGGGACCACAAGCTACGGCGGCCCTGCTGCCCCGCGCCTACGCGCTGGCGCTGGCCGGCCAGTTGGACTCGGCCCGGCGCACGGCGGCCCGAGCCATTGCCGAACCAGCCCAGGCCCAGGCCGCGCGGCGGCTGCTCGCAACCTTGCGACACACGACCGGCTCCGTACTACTGGCCCCGGATTCCAGCAAGGTCGATTATCTGGTGCTGCGCGGCGCGGCCTTATCGGCGGTAGAGCGGGCGGCTATTGCCAATGCCGTGCGGCAACCTGCATTGCGGCGGCTGGCAGCCCGGGCGCAGGCCTCTGCGGCTCTCACTCAGCAGCAACCCACCGAAGCTGCCACCCTCATTGCCACCTTCGCTCCACCTGTAGCTACCCGCACGGCTGAAGGCTCGGCCTGGAATGTGGTGCGTGGCCGCACGCTGGCTCAACAGCAGAACCTTACCGCACTTAGCCAACTTCTGACCCAGGCCCATTTCCAGGGGCTCGATAAAGGATATGCCACATATTTCCGGGCCCTCACGGCTGCTACGCCTGCCCAGGCCGATAAGCTCTATCAGCAGGTGGCGCGGGAGGCACCGTACGTGGAGGAAGCGTTGCTGGCGGCGGGACGGTTCTATCAGCAGCGGCGGCAGTTGCCGGTGGCGTACCAGGTGCTGCTGCGGGGCATAGAATATAATCCTGAATCCGTTCCTTTGCTGAAAGCTTACATTCTGGCGGCCGTAGCGGCCGGACTGCCCGACTACGCTACCGAACCCCTGCGCAAGCTGCGTACGTTGCTTTCACCCGCGGAATACGCTACCTTTCAAAGTCTGCCCGGTGTTACCCGCGCCTCCGCGCCCCTCACCTCATCCTGGAACTAACCTCCCCGACCATGTCCCCTCTTGTTATCGAAACCACGGATATTTCGAAGGTGTACCAGATGGGCACCGAACGAATTCACGCCCTGCAGGACGTGTCCATCAGCATTCAAAGAGGCGAGTACGTGGCCTTTATGGGACCTTCGGGCTCGGGCAAATCCACGCTCATGAATATTGTGGGCTGCCTGGATACGCCCAGCAGCGGCCAGTACGTGCTCAATGGCAAGGACGTGAGCCGCATGACCGACAACCAGCTGGCGGACGTGCGCAACAAGGAAATCGGCTTTATCTTCCAGAGCTTCAACCTGCTGCCCCGCGCTACTTCCCTCGACAACGTGGCGTTGCCGCTGATTTACGCGGGCTATAACAAAGCCGACCGCGAAGAAAAAGCCATGCTGGCTTTGCGCAGCGTGGGCCTCGATACCCGCGCCAAGCACCGGCCCAACGAGCTGTCGGGGGGCCAGCGCCAGCGCGTGGCCATTGCCCGCGCCCTGGTCAACGACCCCAGTGTACTGCTGGCCGATGAGCCTACCGGCGCCCTCGACTCCAAAACCAGCCACGAAATCATGGATTTGTTTGAGGCCCTGTACGCCAAAGGCAACACCATCATCATGGTGACGCACGAAGAAGATATTGCCAACTTCGCCCACCGCATCGTGCGCCTGCGCGACGGACGCATTGAGTCCGACGTGCTCAATCAGAACATTACCACCCACCACCTGTCGGCCACGGAACGGTAGCCTGGCGGGCGGCTGATGTCGTCGGCCCTTGGCTCGTTTGTTTCCGGCTTTCCTCTTATGAAGATTTACACCAAAACCGGCGACAAAGGCCTTACCTCACTTATTGGGGGCACCCGCGTTTCCAAAGCCAGCCTGCGCATTGATTGCTACGGCACCGTGGATGAGCTGAATTCCTACGTGGGCCTGGTGCGCGACCAGCCCATCAACGCTGCCCGCCGCGACCTGCTCAAGGAAATTCAGGACCGATTGTTCACCATCGGCTCCACTCTGGCCGCCGACCCCGAGAAGTCGCGCATGAAGCTGCCCGACCTGCACGCCGAGGATGTGGTACTGCTGGAGCAGCAGATGGACCAGATGAATGAGCTGCTGCCCGAGCTGCGCGAGTTTATTTTGCCGGGCGGTCATCAGTCCGTTTCCTTTGCTCACGTGGCGCGCTGCGTCTGCCGGCGGGCCGAGCGGCTGGTGGTAGCCCTAGCCGATGACGCCCCGGTAGCCGAGCTGGTGCCGGTTTATTTGAACCGCCTGTCCGATTTTCTGTTTGTGCTGAGTAGACTGATGGCCGTAGAGCTGGGTACCGACGAGGTTACCTGGAAGCCGCGCCATTAAATCCGTTCTTTCCCTATCCCACCCCACCCATTTCCCTGCTTACTTCCTGTTTCTATGCTCGACACCCTGACGATTCAGACGCAGCGCACCACGGCCTCCCGCTTGTCGCAGCTCGACCCTGAGCACATTGAGTTCGGTAAAATCTTCGCCGACCACATGTTTGTGGTTGACTACAGTGACGGGCAGTGGCAGGAGCCTCAGATTTTGCCCTACGGCGAAATGTCGGTTAGCCCCGCTACGTCGGCCCTGCACTACGGGCAGGCCATTTTTGAGGGCATGAAAGCCTACAAGAACGCTCAGGGCGACATTGCCCTGTTCCGCCCGCTCGACAACCTGCAGCGCCTGAATGCCTCCGCTGAGCGGATGTGCATGCCGCCCGTGCCCGAGGAGCTGTTCATGCAGGGCCTGGCCCAACTTATTCGCCTCGACGCCGACTGGGTGCCTGATGCCCCCGGCAGCGCCCTCTACATCCGGCCGTTCATGTTTGCCACCGACGGCTTCATCGGCGTGCGTCCTTCCGATACCTACCGCTTCGTCATCTTCACCTGCCCGGTGGGCTTGTACTACAACAAGCCGCTGCGGGTGCGCTTCGAGCAGAAGTACGTGCGCTCGGCCGAAGGCGGCGCGGGCTTCGCCAAGAATGCCGGCAACTATGGCGCTGCTATGTACCCCACCCGGCTGGCGCAGCAGGAAGGCTACAACCAGCTTATCTGGACGGATGCTTCCGAGCACCAGTACGTGGAAGAATCGGGCACGATGAACGCCATTTTCATCATCGACGGCCGCCTAGTTACTCCCGCTCTTAGCACGTCTATCCTGGATGGCATCACGCGCCGCAGCATTCTGCAGTTGGCCCGCGACTGGGGCATGACCGTGGAAGAGCGGAAAGTCTCCATTTTCGAGCTCCTGGAAGCCCAGCGGGCCGGTACCCTGCAGGAAGCCTTCGGTGTGGGCACAGCCGCTACCATCGCGCCTATTGCTACCATTGGCTACGAAGGCACGGATTTCGACCTGCCAGTGGCTGGAGCCGATGCCTTCTCCAAACGGGCTTCGGCCGCGCTGCAAGCTATTCGCACCGGCGAGGCCGCCGATGAGCACAACTGGATGGTGCGCATTTAGCCCGTCCTCCTATATTCAACGCCCGCTATCGGTTTCAGCCGGTGGCGGGCGTTGTTGTATAGCTACCTTTACGCTTTCTCCCATCACTCACAACTAACTCCATGACCTACGAACAGGTGAAGGAACTGAAGGGCCGCGCCGAGGCTCTGAGGAGGTATCTTTGACTACGATGCCCGCAAAGAACAAGTAGTACAGGCCGAAGCCCAGACCACGGCTCCCGACTTCTGGAACGACTCCAAAGCAGCCGAAATCCTGCTAAAGGAGATCAAAGCCCTCAAAACCTGGACCGACGACTACGAAGCCGTCCAGCAGGCCATTGCCGACACGGAAGTCCTGTTTGACTTCTACAAGGAAGGCGACGTAACGGAAGCCGAAATGCAGGCCGATTTCGACGCCACGCTCAAAAAAGTGGAGCAGTTGGAGTTCAAGCGCATGCTTTCCGACGAGGAAGACCAGCTTTCGGCCATCATCGACATCAACCCCGGCGCCGGCGGCACCGAAAGCCAGGACTGGGCCGAAATGCTCATGCGCATGTATATCATGTGGGCCGAAAGCCACGGCTTTGGGGTGCGGCAGATCAGCTACCAGCCCGGCGAGGGTGCCGGTATCAAGTCGGCTTCTCTGGAAATCGACGGGGACTTTGCCTATGGCTACCTCAAAAGCGAAATTGGTGTTCACCGACTCGTGCGCATCTCGCCCTTCGACAGCAGCGGCCGCCGCCATACGTCCTTTGCCTCAGTGTTTGCCTATCCCGTCATCGACGATACCATCAACATCGAAATCAACCCGGCTGATATCAGCTGGGACACGTTCCGGGCCGGTGGTGCGGGCGGGCAGAACGTGAACAAGGTGGAAACCGCTGTGCGCCTGACCCACGCACCGTCCGGTATCATCATTGCGGTGCAGATTGAGCGCAGCCAGCTCATGAACAAGGAACACGCCCTGCGTATGCTCAAGTCGCGCCTCTACCAGATAGAGATGGACAAGCGCCACGCCGAGCGCGACAAGCTGGAAGCTACCAAGAAGCGCATCGACTTCGGCTCCCAGATCCGCAACTACGTGCTTCATCCCTACAAGCTCATCAAAGACCTTCGCACCGGCATCGAGCGTACGGATGTGCAGAACGTGCTCGACGGAGACTTGGACGAGTACATCAAAGGGTTCCTGATGCAGAGTTGAGTTAGAGCCCTCAGTTATCTATCAGCTAAAACGCATTGCTTCTAAACGAAAAAGGGCTGCTCAAATGAGCAGCCCTTTTTGATAATTGCTGAAGACAGGATCGGTTAGTCAACCACGTCCCAGAAAATTTTGCTGTACTGCGTTACGCCGGTCGGTACGTTAGCAGAGTTGGTGCTCAACTCGCTCAACGGATAGAGCAGACGCGCTGGAAACTTAGCCTCTGCGGCCTGACCTGCAAGGGGAATTTTCGGAAAACCGGTACGACGGAAGTCATCCCAAGCCTCTACGCTGGCAACAGAGTTCAAAGCCAGGTATTTCTGGTAGATGATGATTTCCTGCTTGCCAAGGCCGCCTTTAGTGGTTGCAACATCAAAGTTCACCAGCGGGTTAGCCACATTGGCCCCACCAGCCTCGGTGGTTGCAATGAACGTATTGTACTGGTTGATACCAGGGGTTTCAGCCGTAGCTCCAGCTAGGGTAGAAGCGTTGATTGCGCCCAGCGAAGTGCTGGCCGGACGGTAGAAGTAAATGAACGAGGCTTTGATGCCGTCCAGATAATCCTTTTTGGCTTCTGCCTCGCCATTCGTGAAGAGTCCGCGGGTTTCAGCTTCAGCTTCGTTGAATTTCTGCTCGGCAAGCAGCATCAGGGGCGTTGGGGCGTTTGCTCCTTTGATGATGCCACCGCTAGCCGTGAGCGAGTTGGCACCCAGGAAACGGGAAGCCTGACGGGTGCTGGCCGAAGCCGTACCCACAGTAGGAGGCGAAGCTTCGCCCAATACACCACCAATGTAGCCCGGGGTGTTTACACCATCAATAACACGGGCACCTCTGGTATACAGCTGCGACACGCGGGGGTCGCTGTTGTTGACGTACTGGTCAATGATGTATTGCGTGGGCACCTGGTAGTTACGCTCGGTGGCGCCGGTACCAGCGGCGGTGTAGGCGTAGCGGTTGTACAGGGGGTTCTGCTGACCAGCGTTTATCGCGTAGTTAGGCTGCACTACCACGTCTGAGGTAATGAAACCGTCCGGAGCATTCTGCAAAGCAGCCAGCTGCGTCTTCACCTCATTATTGATAGCATCGCTGGCAGTTTGCGACTCACGCAACAGAATACGGAGCTGCAAGCTGTTGGCAAATTGCTTCCACTTGTCCATGTTGCCGCCGAACACAACGTCCTCACGGCTTACCAAACGGGCCGTTGCATCGTCGTGCGCTGCATCAATGTCAACAATGGCACCTTTCAGCTGTACCAGCAGATCGGCATAGATATCCTCTGCCTTGTCATACTTCGGCGTAACGTTACCAGCTCCCTTGAGGGCTTCCGAGTAAGGAATGTTACCGTACTGGTCTACCAGCAGCAAAAAGCCATACGCTTTCATGATGCGGGCGATGGCCGCGTGGTTGGGGAAACCGGTAGTGGCACCGCGAGTCTGAATGATGTTGTAGTCATTCAGGTTGTCGTAGGTGTTGTCAAACAGACCAGCGTAGTAAGCAGTGGAGTAGTTGTACGTCTGCTCTTCACCGTAACCGCTAACCGTGTTGGTTTTGGTCCAGTAACCGGCTGCCCAGCTGGCGTAGCTATTGTAGCTAGGGTTGTTGCCCGTATAGATAGCCGCCGTGTTGGTGAGGGCCTGAGCCAGAATGATGTCCGGCGCTACCGACTCCTGCGTGAAGGCATTCGGGTTTTCGTTGATGTCGAGGAAGTCGTCGCAGCTGGATGCAGCAGTCGTAAGCACTGCCGCAAACAGAATTTTGGGTAGTATTTTCATGAATGCGTAAGCAATTTAGAGAGTTACGTTCAGGGTTGCTCCGTAGAACTTGGTCGGCGGCGTGTTCAGGTTGGTGTTGATGCCGATGGCGTTCGAGTTGCTGAAGCTGAACTCAGGGTCAGTGTAGATGTTCTCTTTCGGTACCCAGGTAAAGATGTTCCGGCCGAAGAAGTTAATCGAAGCACCTTTCACAACACCGATTTTCGACACGAGGTCAGCAGGCAGAGCGTAGGACAGCGACACTTCACGGATCTTGAAGAACTTACCAGAAGTCACGTAGTTTTCAGCTACCGTACGGTTCCAGGTTGAGTTCTGGGCCCAGAACTCAGCACCACCAGGCGTTACACCTGACGTGTTCGGTACGTAGGTAACGTTACCACTAGCATCAGTTTGCGGAATAGCCGAGTTCGGGTATACGAAGTTTTCACGGTCGTACATCGTGCTGCGGGCACCGCTGCCGGTGAAGTCTAGATCTTCACCTATCGAGTTATACACTACATAGCCCGTGCGAAGTTCCCCTTGGCCGGCCAAAGTAATGCCTTTGAACGTCAACGAGGTGTTGAACCCGTATCTGTGCTTAGGCTGGGTGTTACCAGCGCCCAGCGTTTTCAGGTCACCTGCTTTCACGGGGTAGTAGTACTGCGTAGGGTCACCCGTCGGATCGTAGGCGTTGCGGGTAGGAGCCATTACGATCAGGTTACCAGGCGTACGCTGATAGTAGGACCCACGCAGGATCGGGAAAGGCTGGCCGGGAAGAGCATACAGCTGAGCGTTACCACCGGTTGATAGAGCAAGCTGGGTCAGGCCGCCGGGCAGCGAAACCACTTTGTTTGCATTGTAGTTGTAGTTACCGCCTACCGTCCAGGTAAAGCCGTTTTCCGAGCGCACTGGGGTCAGGTTCAAATCAATCTCCACACCGCGGTTTTCTACTTCCCCAGCGTTGATCAGGTTTGAGGCAAAGCCCGTAGCGCGGGAAATGCTCGTCGGAATCGTCTGGGCCTTACTGTTCTGTTTATAGTAAGTAACAGCCGTCGATACGCGGCGCTTCAGGAAAGCCAGCTCGATACCGGTTTCATACGAAACCGTAGTTTCGGGCTCCAGGGAGGCATTCACCAACTGGTTGCCAGCCGTGTAAGAGGCCGTGGCACCGAAAGGATAGCCTGCGCCAAGGTTGAACGTAGGCTGCAGTGCATAGGCACCAAAGCTTTGGTATACACCAGTGGGGCTATTGAAGGCACCGGAAGTAGAGCTACCGGGAAGGTTGATCTGGCTTACTTTGGTGATACCACCGCGAATTTTACCGTAATCCAGGAACGACGCGTCTTTCAGGGCCGGAATGGCATTGCTGAAAACAAACGAGGCGTCTAGGGCCGGGTAGAAGAAGCTGCGATTGTCTGGGTTTAGGACAGATACGTTGTCGTAACGGCCCGAACCGTGCAGGTAGACAAAGTCTTTGTAGCCTACGGTTGCATCGGCGTAGAAAGCTACCGTACGAACACGGGCGCTGGCATCAGAGCCGGTCAGGTTACCCACGCGGTTCGACAGGTTGTACAAACCAGGCGACGACAGGCCAGTAGAAGCAACGTTGCGGAAATCTGCGCTGAACTGCTGGATGTTGTTACCCAGAATGGCCTGCAGCGAAATGTCACCGAATGCTTTATCCATGCTCAGGTAAGCATCGGAGTTGATCCGGTTCTGATTGCTGGCTACATCCTGTACAAAGCCACCAGGCTGGTAGGATTTGTACGTATTTTCCAAGGTGTAGGTGCTCAGCAGCAGCTTGTTCTGATACTGCAGGCTAGACTGGTCAATAGCAGTAATACCAATGCGGTACTGCGCACGCAGCCAGTCAGTGATTTTGTAAGACAAATCAATGCTACCGATGATCGTGTTGCGACGATCTTTCGTGCGGTTGTTGTCCAGGATGTAGTAAGGGTTGTGGTAGAAGTTGTTGTAGTAACCGTCCGGCGAAGCGTAAGGATTGTTTTCCCAGTCCTTATAAGACGTCAGGGGAACCTGCACGCCCGTGTTGAACCAGTTCCAATACACCGACTCGTCGCGGTTAATGTTGGAAGTAGCATCTACCCGCTGCAGCGTGTACGACATGTTGGTCCCAATGGTCAGACGGTCGAACTCGTGCGAGGCGTTGAAGCGGAAGGTATTCCGGTCAAACTTGTCTTTGGGGACTATACCGTTGTTACGAACGTTCTGGTAAGAAGCGTAGTACTTGGTTTTTACGTCACCGCCGGAGAAGGTCACCGAGTTCTGCATCTGGTAGCCGTTGTTGAAAAACTTGCGCTTTTCGTCTTTACGGGCTACATACGGCATCATCTGCGTGGTGCCATCAGCCAGCACGTTGCCCAGCGGACGAACTACCCCATCGAAACGAGGGCCGAACTGCTGGTTTTCAAAGCTGTTGTACTGGTAGTCTTCGTTAAGGTCAACCGCGTTATTGGGAGCATAAACCTCACGGGTCTGGTTCCAAGAGTTGGCACCTACGCCAAACTGATCCTGGAAATCCGGCAGGAACGATACCGACTCAAACTGCGACGTTTGAGACAGCGTAACCTGCTGCTTGGTACCGCCTTTCTTGGTCGTGATTACCAGAGCGCCGTTGGAAGCCTGCGAGCCGTACAGAGCGGCGGCGTTGGCACCCTTCAGTACCGAGATGTTGTCAACGTCGTCGGGGTTCAAAGCAACCAGAGCGTCGTTGGTAGAGATGTTGCCGTCAATAACAATCAGGGCTTCGTTGTTGCCCAGCAGCGAACGGCTGCCGCGCAGCGTAACACGCACCTGAGGGCTTACACCAGCGCCAATAGTCTGGATTTGCAAACCGGATACTTTACCAGCCAGACCGTTGGTTACGTTGGTAACCCGTGCTTGCGTAACTTCCTTCGTGTCAAGCGTAGCCGTGGCATAACCCACCTGCTGTTGCTGACGCTGGATACCCAGAGCACCGGTTACGACTACTTCACCCAGCGTTTTCGTATCCGTAGCCAATCCTACATCAATGGTAGAAGCAGTACCAATAGGGCGCTCAACCTGCGTATAGCCTATTGAGGAAAACACGAGCGTAGTTGCAGAAGCAGGTACGCTAAGGGTATAAGTACCATCAGAGTTCGTGGATGCTCCGACAGTTGTTCCCTTCACGAGAACAGTTACTCCCGGCAGCCCCTGTCCGTTACTACGGTCAGTTACCCGTCCGGAAATAGCCCGATCCTGCGCCACGACCTGCTGCAACAGAGTCGTAATGAGCAGGAAACTCAGGAATAAGATTTTTTTCATGGACTTTTGGTTTGGTGAGTGAAAAGGGTAAAAAAGTGAATGATGATTGTCAAACGTACAAAAAATTATGATTCCAAGGATTATCTGCTGAGCAACGGTAGCAGGGTATTTTTATAAAACACGCCGGAACATTGGTCTTTTCTTGGATTCCTTGCATGCCTCACTGCTAAAAATTACGGGGAGTCGCACCAGACTTTTGATGCATTATACTATTTCTAACCGCAGAAAATGCCCGGAATGTCAACTGAGTCTGGCACCACTGCTCTGGCAAAGTGAGAAGAAAAGGGACCGGCTACCTGCAACCAATCCAGAATCGCTGATTGAACCTGCCCTCCGTGCCTTACTTCCTTTCAATCAGTGCACAATTTAGCAGGGTTTTATCATACATAAAAGCTGCTTCCATTCTTTATTCATTTCAGCAGGCCGGCTTCTACGTCCCAGCACCAGGCCATCTGCCTGCAGATAGCCCCCATCCTGCCAAGGTGCAACTCTCTTAAATGGATGCCATAAGCAGTATCTATGTATAGCACACTACTTAAAACCAACCTTCCAAGTATAGCTACTTCACTGCTGTGTGAGCCTGATATAGGTCCAGTGCCAAAATCAAAAAGAAGAGGAGGCAGCCTAGAGCTGCCTCCTCTTCTTTTTAGAATGCACATTCTGTCATAATATATACTGACTCAGGTCCCGGTTGCGGACCATGCTTTGCAGCCGTTCATCGACCAGCTCGCGGGTAATCAGAATGCGGGCATTGGGGCCGATGCGGTCGGGCACGTCGAAAAGGATGTCATTGAGCAGGCGACTCATCACCGTGTGCAGGCGGCGGGCACCGATGTTTTCCACATCAGTATTTACATCGAAGGCAATTTCAGCGAGGCGCTCCAGGGCGCTGTCGTCGAAGCTCAGATGCACCTCCTCGGCTTGCAGCAGGGCCTCGTACTGCTTGGTAAGGGCATTTTTGGGGTCTTTGAGAATCAGATAAAAATCCTCCTTGGTAAGACTCTGCAGCTCTACGCGAATGGGAAAGCGGCCCTGCAGCTCCGGTATCAGGTCCGAGGGTTTGGCTACGTGGAAGGCCCCGGCGGCAATGAACAGGATATGGTCGGTGTGGATGATGCCGTACTTGGTGCTCACGGCCGAGCCTTCCACGATGGGCAGCAGGTCGCGCTGCACGCCTTCCCGGCTTACGTCGGGGCCTCCCCCACCCTTGCCGCTGCGGCTGGCCACCTTGTCGATTTCGTCGATGAAGATGATGCCCGCGTTTTCGGCCAGCCGGATGGCTTCGTCCTTTACCTCATCCATATCGATGAGCTTGGCGGCTTCCTCATCCAGCAGAATCTTGCGCGCCTCGGCAATGGTGACTTTGCGCTTGCGGGTTTTCTTGGGCAGCATCGAGCCCAGCATATCCTGCAGGCCGGCCATGGAGGCCTCATCCATGCCAGCCGGACCGCCGACCACGCCGATGCCCGCCGTGGGGTTCTGCTGCACTTGAATCTCGATTTTGCGGTCATCCAGCTCCCCGGCCCGGATTTTCTCCCGAAACCGCTCCCGCGTCCGCTCATTCAATTCCTGATCGGAATCAGGCACGGTGTTGGTGTCGGGACTTGGACCGAGGCCCGAGGCCCGACTGAAGCCCGGGCTGCTTACGGGCGGAATCAGGGCATCGAGGATGATGTCTTCCACAGCCTGGGCGGCCTGCACCTTCACGGCTTCCTTGCGGCGCTGCTTCACCATGTTCACCGACTGCTCCACCAGGTCGCGCACCATGCTTTCCACGTCGCGGCCCACGTAGCCTACTTCCGTGAACTTGGAGGCTTCGACTTTGGTGAAGGGCGCATCGGCAATGCTGGCCAGGCGACGGGCAATTTCAGTTTTACCTACGCCAGTCGAGCCAATCATCAGAATGTTGTTGGGCACGATTTCGCGCTGCATATCCAGCGGGGCGTGCAGGCGGCGCCAACGGTTGCGCAAGGCAATGGCCACGTGACGCTTGGCGTCGTGCTGGCCAATGATATACTTATCCAGCTCGGCCACAATCTGGACCGGCGTGAGAAACTGGGAGGAATCGAGCATAGAAAAAGCAAAAAGACGGACAAAGGGCCAGATTCGGAGCATCATTCAAGCGTTGCCCTGGTAGCCGCCTACCCGTACGAAAAAGTGCTGTCCGGGGCTAGCTACCCGGGTCTTTCTGGAAAATGGAAGCCAGGCTACGGGAAAGGGTGAAATAGTTGCTGGCCCCGCTGGCGTGATAGTAGGCGCGGGTGTAGTCGAACTGGAACTGGCTGATGCGGAACGTGACGCCGAAGCTCAGGCCAGCCCCGGCCGAACGGGTATCGAGGCGCAGCTCGCGGCGGCGCAGGTGGTTGTAGCCGATGCGCACGTTGAAGTTCTTGCTCAGAATCAGCTCCCCGCCTACCACAAAATGGCGGGCAATCTGATCACCCACAGTTTTCTTGGGTTTCTTTTCTTCATTGTTTTCGTCGAGGGCGCCGCGCTGGGTGGAGTCGAGGTACACGATGTCGAACTGCTGCAGATTGTGCGCCGTAATGGACATGCGCAGGGGCATGTGCTCGGGCTTGATGGAAGCGCCGATCTGCACATCCAGCGGCATCGGCTCCCGGTCGGCGCCGGTATAGGGTTTGAACTGATAGCCCAGGTTTTTCACTGCCAGCCCCACCGTGAAATCTTTTGTGGGATGCTTAAACAGGCCGCCCGCATCAAGCAAAGCACCCAGCGCGTGGTTGCCGGCAATACCCGACACGGCTAGCTTGGCCGTGCCCGCCATGGTAAACGGGCCCGTCGTTACGGACTTGGTGACGCCCAGCGCGTACTCGTTCACCGAAAACTCGCCCAGCGGATTGCCGGCCGGGTCGAACTGCTCGAACTTGCCGTAGTTGAGGTACGTGAGGCCGAAACCCAACCGCCCCAGCCGGTCGGAGTTGTGCACGTAGGTGGCGGTGCTTTGCTTGATGTCCGACAGGTAGTCGATATAGGTAAGCGAGGCGCGGCCGTCCATCTGCTCGTTCAGTAGCGCCGGGTTGCCATAAAGCATGGTCACGTCGGCATCGTAGGAAGAGACGTTGGCGCTGCCGAGGCCGGCCAGCTTGGCGCTGGGCGGTAACGTCAGAAACGAAAATGCCCGCTGCCCACCCAGCTGAGCCAGGGCCGCCGGGCCGCTCAGCAGCAACCCCAGCAGCCAGCTGCCAATACCTATCCGAATGCGTAGCGCGTGCGTCATCTGCTGCTTTAGTTGCCTGTATTCCGTTGTTGGTTGTCAGTCAGGCCATTGAGAGCAGGTTTCTCTGGCGGAAGCTTTACTTGCCGGCCTACGATTGCCAAACCAGACATTACTTATTACCGAAAGCTAACACCCAATAACGAACAACTGACAACCAACAACGAATAACTGCCACTTATTGTACCTCTACGCTGGCCCCAGGCAGCGGCAGGACCTCGTCGCGCACGACCAGCTTCATCGGATGGGCCACTTTCTCCTCCAGCAAGGCCACGCGCAGCACGTCGTCTACCCGGTCGGCGTAGTGGATGGTGAGGTCCTTGAGGTATTCGGCCGAAATTTCGTCGATGTCCTTACGGTTTTTGTGGCAGAGGATAATGTCGCGCACGCCGGCCCGCTTAGCTGCCAGAATCTTTTCCTTGATGCCGCCCACCGGCAGCACCTTGCCGCGCAGGGTGATTTCGCCCGTCATTGCCAGGTGGCTGCGGATTTTGCGCTGCGTGAACACCGAGGCAATGCTGGTGAAGATGGCAATGCCAGCCGACGGCCCATCCTTGGGCACGGCGCCCTCCGGGAAGTGAATGTGCAGGTCGTACTGGTCGAAGAGGCGGTAGTCGATGTCCAGTTCCTCGGCCCGGCTACGCAGGTAGCTTAGCGCCGTTACGGCCGATTCCTTCATTACGTCGCCGAGCTGGCCGCTGAGCGTGAGCTTGCCCCGCCCCCGGCTTAGCAGGCTTTCGATGAACAGAATGTCGCCGCCCACCGAGGTCCAGGCCAGGCCCGTGACTACGCCGGCGGTTTCGTTGTCCTGGTACTGGTCCCGGTCGAATATGGCGGCGCCCAGGATACGGGCTACGTCTTTGGGTTCCAGCGTGGGCGGGTACGTTTCCTTCATGGCTTTGCTTTTGGCCACGTTGCGCACCACGCCGCCCAGCTTGCGTTCCAGGCTGCGCACCCCACTTTCGCGGGTGTAGTCGTCGATGACGCGCTGCAGGGCCGGCGTGCTGATGTTCACGTCCTTGAGGCCCAGGCCATGCTCGTGCAGGAGCTTAGGCCAGAGGTGCTTTTTGGCAATCTGGGTTTTCTCCTCCAGGGTGTAGCCCGTCAGGTCGATGATTTCCATCCGGTCGCGCAGGGCGGGGTGAATGGTATCCAGCGAGTTGGCCGTAGCAATGAACAGCACTTTCGAGAGGTCGTACTCCACTTCCAGGTAGTTGTCGGTGAAGGTGGCGTTCTGCTCGGGGTCCAGCACTTCCAGCAGGGCCGACTGTGGGTCGCCCCGGAAATCCGACGCCAGCTTATCGATTTCGTCGAGCACGATGACGGGGTTCGACACGCCGGCTTTCTTGATCTGGGAAATAATGCGGCCCGGCATGGCACCCACGTAGGTTTTGCGGTGCCCCCGGATTTCGGCTTCGTCGCGCACCCCGCCCAGGCTCATGCGCACGTACTTGCGGCCCAGGGCCTTGGCTACTGAGCGGCCCAGGCTGGTTTTGCCCACGCCGGGCGGGCCATACAGGCACAGAATGGGCGCTTTCAAGTCATTTTTCAGCTTGAGCACGGCCAGGTACTCAATGATGCGCGCCTTCACCTTTTCCATGCCATAGTGGTCCTGGTCGAGGATTTTCTGGGTGCGCTTCAGGTTGAAGTTATCCTTGGTGTACTCGGCCCAGGGCAGATCCAGCAAAAACTCCACGTAATTCAGACTCACCGGGTACTCGGCGGCCTGTGGGTTGATGCGGCTGAGTTTGTCGATTTCCTTGCTGAAGTGCTTGGCCACGGCCTCCGACCATTGCTTGGTTTTAGCCCGCTGGCGCAGCTTTTCCACTTCCTGGTCGGGCCCGTCGAAGCCCAGCTCATCCTGCAGCACTTTGATCTGCTGACGCAGGAAATAGTCGCGCTGCTGCTGGTCGATGTCGGTGTGGACCTTCGTCTGAATTTCGCGCTTGATTTCCAGCAGCTGAATTTCCTTGAGCATCAGCTCCAGCAGCTGGGTGCCGCGCTGCACGCCATCGGGTGTTTCCAGGAGCTGCTGCTTCACGCCCACTTCCACGTTGATATTGGAAGAGAGGAAATGCGTGAGGAAAGCCGGCGAGTCAATGTTGTCCAGCGCCACCTGAGCTTCCTGCGGAATTTCCGGGTTCAGCTTCATCATCTTGGTGGCCGCATCTTTCAGCGACGCCACCAGCGCCTTCACTTCCTTGGATTTCTTGTTCGGAAACGACTCCGGGAAGTACCGCACCCGCGCCGTGAGGTAGGGCGTTTCCTGCTGCAGCTCCTCAATCTGAAACCGACTCTGGCCCTGAATGATGATAGTCGTGTTGCCGTCGGGCAGCACCAGCAGCTTCAGGATTTTGGCCATGGTGCCCACCTGGTAGAGGTCGGCCAGGGCTGGGTCGTCGCTCTGGCCGTTCTTCTGCGCCACCACGCCTACTATTTTATTGCCCCGGTAAGCTTTGCGCACCAGCCGGATGCTTTTTTTGCGGGTGACGGTGACGGGCAGCACCACGCCGGGGAACAGTACCGTGTTGCGCACGGGCAGGAGCGGCAGCACATCGGGGGCCTGGTCGGCGGGCAGCGGCTGCTCGGGGTCGGCAGCTACCACGGATACCAGCTCGGCCGGGTCGTCGGAAGAAGAAAGCAGCATCAGGCGAGAAAAAGCGCTAGGCGAGGAAGGGTCGTTGCTCATAGGAGGAGAAAGGCCGCAGCGGTGCCAGATTGGCAGCCCAGCGGAACCGGCCGCCGCCGCAAGAAACGGAAGCTGCCGAATATACTGAATCGGCAAGCGCTGTGCCACGGCAGCGGGTCTGTCAATTTAGGTGGCGGGGCTGCCGGCCCGGCAGTAGCGACCGGGAAAGTGGCATGCGTGAGAAACGTAGAAATTCTCCTATTTTTGAAGCTACCCAGCCGCAGCCGTCGTTGCGGCTTTCCCTATTGTATGCCCTACCTTATCCGTTCTGCGTGGCTCTTGCTGGCTCTGATGTTTCTGGCCTTCGGGGCCGAAGCTCAAGGCAGCCTGCGCCAACGCCCGCTCAACCCCCGCCAGGTTCGTCAGCTCCGGTTGCGGCCCGATGGCACGCCGGAATTTCTGAACGTCAACCGCCTGCCTTACTTCTATAATAAGAAGGCGCTGAAAGCCATTCAGCAGGCCGAAAAGCGCCACAACTATGCCCAGGCCCGCACCCTGCTGGAGCAGTACGTGTCGCAGTTCGGCATCGAAAACTTCTACCGCGACACCAATCTACTCTGGCGCCTGGGGCAGCTTAGCGAACGGGCCAATCAGCCCGAAAAAGCCAAGGCTTACTACCGCCTGGCCCTCAAGCACCACCGCCAGGACATCCGCAAGGTACAGCTGTACTACGACTCGCTGGAGCAGAAGGAAACCGACTTCTACGTGCCGCTCAAGGAATACTACGCCTTGGTGGAGTACCGGAAAAACATTGCCACCTTCCGGCCGCCCAAAGGCGTGTACACCACCATGGGCTCGGCCATCAACTCCGATGCTCCCGACTACGGCCCCGCCATTACCTCGGACGCCGATTTGCTGATCTTCTCCTCCAAGCGCAAAGTCCGCGGGCTCTACAGCGTGGTGGACGAGGATTTGTACCTCTCCCGGCGCGAGGGCGAGTACTGGTCGGACGCCGAGCCGCTGCCCAAGCCCATCAATTCCCAGTACAACGAGGGCTCGGCCTGCCTCAGCAAGGACGGCAAAACCATCTTCTTTGCCCGCTGCGAGTGTATGGAGTGCAACGGCAACTGCGACCTGTACACGGCCACGCTGGGAGCCAACGGCGAGTGGAGCGTGCCCGTGAGCCTAGGCCCTCAGGTGAATTCCAAGGCCTGGGACTCGCAGCCAACCCTGTCGCCGGGCGGGGATACGCTGTATTTCGCCTCCGATAGGCTCGGCGGTTTTGGCATGTCGGACATCTGGTACACGCGCAAGCTGAAAAGCGGGCAGTGGTCGGCGGCGGAGAACATGGGGCCAATTGTGAACACCCGTGAAAGCGAAGTCAGCCCGTTCTACCACCCGCTCTACCATGTGCTGTACTTCAGTTCGCGCGGGCAGCTGCTCAACTTCGGCGACTTTGATATCTACAAAACCTACCGCGTGCGGGGACGCTGGCAGGAGCCCAAGAACATTGGGCCGCTGGTGAACGGCAAAGGCTCGGAGTATTACTTCACTATCGACGGCGACTCGAAAAACCTCTACTACGCCCGCTCAGAGGAGAAAGACCTCAAGAACCTCGACCTCTACTCCTTCCCGCTGCCCATGGAAGCCCAGCCCCTGGCTACCACGCACGTAGAAGGCACACTCCTGGACTCGCTTTCCAACCGCCCGCTCAACGGTATCGTGAGCGTAATTGATACCGACAACGGTATTGAGGTAGCCAGCAAGTACCTGCGCGACGACGGCTCCTTCGACTTCGACCTTATCGAAGGGTCCCACTATGTGCTGCTGATTCAGAGCCCCGACTTTTTCTCGGTGGAAAAGCAGCTGGAGCTGAAGGGCGACACGGTGATGAAGCTCATGACCAACTCCATCAACTACGGGCTGCCGCTGATTTTCAAGAACATCGAGTTCGACCAGGACAAGGCCAGCATCCGGGCCAGCATGTACCCCGTGCTCGACCGGATTGCGCTGTTTATGGTCGACCACCCCGATTTCCGCCTGAGCATCGAGGGCCACACCGACTCGCGCGGCAACCCCGAGTTCAACGAGAAACTTTCCCAGGACCGTGCCGAGGCCATCCGGCGCTATATCGAGCAGAAGGGCAAGCTCAAGCCCAACCGCATCGATAGTATGGGCTACGGCAGCACCAAGCCGCTCAAGGACGAAATAACGGAGGAAGATGCCCGCACCAACCGCCGCGTGGAGTTCCGCATCATCAAGCCCGAGGGCAGCAGTGACGGCGGCAAGGATGCTGGTGGCGGCTCAGGCTGGTAGAGCCTTATTGGCCTCACCCCCGGCCCCTCTCCCTTGGAGAGGGGAGCCAAGAGCCTGCCCGGCGCAGCTGCTTCGGCTCACGCTTCCGCAGCCGCTACCATGAATAGAATTGTTTATATACGACAACGCCTCGGCTTACCAGCCGAGGCGTTGTTTTGTTAGGCTCCCCTCTCCACGGGAGAGGGGCCGGGGGTGAGGCCAATAAGGCTACCAGCTGAGCGTTTTGCTTTCCTCTCCGCCCCGGAACAGAGTGCTTTGCTTCTGGCCGCCAGCCTCCAGGTTCACGATGTTCATCTGGTCGTTGAACTCGGCCAGGAGCAGCTGGTGGCGCAGGGAAATGCCGTGGAGCTTCTGGGCAGGCAGCTTAATGGTGGCGTAAATCCAGTGCGCGTCGCCCTCGTGCTGCATGCCCAGGTAGGTGAGCGGCAGCGTTTCGCCGGGCTTGGTGCCGAAGTGCAGGGTGCGTTTCAGGTAAGCGGCCACGAGCGGGGAAGTTTGGGCCGCAGGCATTTCCACCAAGCTTACGGGCCGCGGCTGGCCCGCCGACAGGGCTTTCTCAAAATCATCGGTGAAGACCTTGAGGGCAATTTCTAGCTGCTGCTTGGGCGCGTTGTAGCGTACATCCATCAGGCTGGTATGGTAGGCGTGGGCCAGGGCTACAAGGCTGCACAGCAGCAGGGCCGGCAAAAACAAAACAAAACGACGCATAGCAGTAGAAAAACGCAAAACTCCCCGCCATAAACCGAATCTGGCCGGGCGGGGCTGGTTGGGAACGGCTGCCGTTCAACAATCAGACCACTGGCGGGAGTTTCGGTTGCAGCGGGGAGTTTTCCTCGAACTGAACGCTAGAACAGGGACTTGATGAGGTCGTTGAAAATCACGAACACCATCAGGCACAGAATCATGGCCATGCCTACTTTCTGCGCGTTTTCCAGGAATCTATCCGAAGGCTTGCGGCCCGAAATTATTTCGTAGGTCAGGAACATTACGTGGCCGCCATCCAGCGCGGGCACGGGCAGCAGGTTCATGAAGGCCAGCACCATGGACAGCATACCGGTGAGCGTCCAGAACTTCAGCCAGTCGAAGGTGGCGCCGTACTGCTGGGCAATGGCCATGGGCCCACCCAAGGATTTGCGGGCCGAAGCCTCGCCCCGGAATATTTTACCGAAGGCCTTGATCTGGGTGGTGATGATGCCGAAGGCCTGCTTAGCACCCGCCGGAACCGACTCAACCAGGCTATACTCCCGCGTGGCATAGTTCAGCAACGACTTGGGCCGGAACCCGACTTTGCCATCTTCGTCCACGTTGACTTTCAACGAAACCGTTTGACCATTGCGCTCCACCAGCAGAGGAGTTTCCTTGCCGGCGTTTTCTTTCAGCGCCTGCTGCAGCTCCGGAAAAAAGGTGATGCGCTTACTGGCTACCTGGGCAATCCGGTCGCCGGCCAGCAGGCCTGCTTTAGCGGCGGGTTGCCCCGGTACCACCTCGGCTACCACAAATGGGTCGAGCGGAGCCACAAACAACGACTGATCCTGGTCGGAGAGGCGGTCCATGAAGTTGGCGGGCACTGGGACGTCAATCAGCTGACTACCACGCTCTACGGTGTAGTAGCTACCCGAGCCCAGCACCACCTCGGGGCTGTACACGTCGTTGAACTCGGTGAACGGGCGGCCATTGATCTTCACGATTTTGTCGCCGGTGCGGAAGCCGATTTCCTCGCCCAGCTTGTTGGGCACCACGCCGTAGCGCACCTCGGAGGCCGGCAGGTAACTTTCACCATACAGGAAGGTGATAACCGAGAAAATCAGAATACCGGTGATGACGTTGACGATGATGCCGCCGAGCATCACAATGAGGCGCTGCCAGGCGGGCTTGGCGCGGAACTCGTAGGGCTGGGGCTCCTGCTTCAGGGCCTCCGTGTCGAGCGACTCATCCACCATGCCGGTAATCTTCACGAAGCCGCCCAACGGAATGGCCCCCAGCATGTACTCGGTTTCGCCGATCTGCTTGCTGAAAATCTTGGGCGGAAAGCCAATAGAGAACTTCTCCACGCGCATTCCAAACCACTTGGCCGTGAGCATGTGCCCGAGTTCGTGCACGCCTACCAGAATCGTCAGCCCTAGAATGAGCTGCCCGGCCATCACTAAAATATCCATTCAGTTGAGAGTTGTCAGTTGAGAGTTGTCAGGCTGCGGTTCGTACTACAAGTCAGGGAAGTGTAAATGTCTTATTGTCGGCTGGGTTTCCCACAAGTCCTGACAACTGACAACAAATAACCGACAACTATAATCGAACCAGCTCCTGGGCTACGCGGCGCGTTTCGGCGTCGGTTTGCACGTAGTCGTCCAGGGTTGGGGCGGCAAGGTACGAAACCCGCGCGAGGGTCGTTTCCACTACCTCCGACATTTGCAGGAAGCCAATTTTTTCGCGCAGGAAAGCCGCCACCGCTACCTCGTTGGCCGCGTTGAGGACGCAGGGCGCGTTGCCCGCCTGACGCATGGCCTCAAACGCCAGGGCCAGGTTGCGGAAGGTACTGGTATCGGCCGGCTCGAAGGTAAGCTGCGGATAGTCCAGGAAACTGAAGCGCGGAAACTCATTGGCCAGCCGCTGCGGGTAACCCAGCGCATACTGAATGGGCAGCTTCATATCGGGCAGGCCCAGCTGCGCTTTCAGGGAACCATCCTCGAACTGCACCAGGGAATGAATGATGCTCTGCGGATGCACTACCACGTCTATCTGGTCGTTGCGCAGGCCAAACAGCCACTTGGCCTCAATCACCTCCAGCCCTTTGTTCATCAGGGAAGCCGAGTCGATGGTAATTTTGGCGCCCATATCCCAGTTGGGATGCTTGAGGGCCTGGGCTTTGGTTACCTGGGCCAGCTCGGCGCGGCTGCGGCCCCGGAACGGCCCGCCCGAGGCCGTGAGGATGATTTTCTCAATCGGGTTTCGCTCCTCCCCTACCAGGCACTGAAAGATGGCGGAGTGCTCGGAGTCGACGGGCAGCAGCCGCACGCCGTGCTGCTTCACCAGGTCGGTAATCAGCTGGCCGGCTACTACCAGAGTTTCTTTGTTGGCCAGGGCAATGTCTTTGCCGGCCCGGATGGCACGCACCGTGGGCAGCAGCCCGGCGTAGCCTACCATAGCCGTCAGCACGATGTCGGCGTCGGGGCGGCCGGCCACGTCGGCCAGGGCGGCGGCTCCCGTCAGCACTTCGGTTTCCGGCTGACTGGCCAGGGCCGATTTCACTTCCGCGTACTTGCCTTCGTCGCCGATAACTACTGCCGCCGGCCGGAACTCGCGGGCCTGGGCTACCAGCAGCTCGGCGTTGGACTGCGCCGACAGGGCCGTAACGGTGAAGCGGCCGGGCTGGGCGCGGAGCACGTCCAGGGCCTGCGTGCCGATGGAACCGGTGGACCCAAGCAGGGTGACGCGTTTAAGAGAAGAAGACATGGTGGGAAGTTCGGAGAAGAACGCGGGGCGCGGAAAGGCAAAAGTACGGGGAAGTTTCCCGCGCCGCCATTCTCTTCCCCATTTGAAGCCCCGCGGTACGTAGCGCGGCCCTACCCTAGCAAGCCGTACTTTTGCGCCTGCCGTATTCTGTTACCATCATGAATAGCCCTACTTCCGATTCCAGCCTCTCTGCCTTCGATAAAGCCCGCAACGGCCTTTGGGTCAGCCTGCAAAAGCACCTCGAAACCGTATACGCCGCCGAAAAGAGCTTCCGCGCCGCCATACCTCGCACCGAGGACCTGCCGTTTTCGGCGGCTCAGGTAGAGCCGCAGCAGCTGTTTGAGTACCAGCAGCAGCGCGCCGAGCTGCGCGACCTGTACTTGGACGAAACCGCCCAGCTCGACAGCCTGGTGAAGGCCGTGCGCCTGAAAAGCTACCAGGAAGACGAAAAAAAGCTGCTGTTGCTCATGATTCTGGGCTACATGGACGTGGCTGCCACCATCTTCGCGCTGCTGGATACGCACCGCCCCAGCCGCCTGGAGCCCGATGAGGAGTTGGCCGAAACCACTGCCAGGTTCGAGCGGATTCGCAATTTCGTGCGCCTCAACATCAAAGGAATTTCGGGTTTGCTGCCGAAGCTGGGCGGGTGAGTTGGTCGTTGTCAATTGTCAGCCCAGTACTTCAAGTCTAATTACAAACAACCAACAACTATATACTGGCTTTCATCTAGTCCTGCAGGGGCTCGATTTTGGTGCGTTGATACTTGCGCTGGCTTGCCGGCTGAAATTTGTCGTGCGCTACTGTATAGAGCGTTACCGTAGAATCAATATTGGCTGTAACTGACAGGCTATCCTCAGCCCCGACTGAAGTCTGGACAGCAGTGATACGGAACCGGGCTGGAGTTTCAAACCGTCCGTAGGCTTCTGACATCTCGCTGCCATCGGCCGCGAAATGGGCTACTTCCTGCTGGCCGATAAGTTGATGTCTGGCGTCATATACCAGACGCAGCAATTGGAATAGGTACTCGCCATCGTCGTGCAGCACGGTTATTTCCTGGCGGGCGGGCGTATTTTCCTGCAAGGAGTAAAAATAGTAGGGTGCCTGCTGCCGTTCGGCCGGGCGGCGCGGCCGGATTTGCAAGTAGCGCTGCTCTTGAGCTGCCGTGAGCTTCACCAGCTTCTCAGTTCCCAGGTCAAACCCACTGGTATCACTGGTTCGGTACACAACCCGAAACGTATCCAGCCTAGGCACGGTAAACCACGCCGGATCCAGGAAACCATCCGGCTGAACGCGCACAACAACCGGGGCGGTAGCGACTGAATCTGGGCGAGCCGCTGCGGCCTTTTCTTGCTTTTGCTCCGTTTGCGTACAGGCCAGACATACGGTTGCTAAGGCCCAGCTTATTTTCTTTATCAGCTTACTGAATAGCCAGGAGTTGGATGGATTTCCCGTTGAATACTACCTGCCCGCCAACCCGCTGGCCGGCCAGCGCCGCTGCTACCGGGGCCGCCGCCGACACGGCAAAGTACTCCTGCCCCTCTACCACCAGTTTGCCGGCGCTGATGCTGATATAGAACCAGCCCAGGCTGGTGTGCACCAGGGCGCCGGGCCGTACGGTGTCGCAGGGCAGCTCGGGGTGAATGCGCTGTAGTTCGCCCAGCAGTTGGCGGGCTTGCTGCAGCTGCACGGCGTTCCGGTCCCGCTCGTTCTGGGCCATGGCGCGGCCGGTTTCGTACTTGTCGCCGGCGCTGCTCTTGGTTTCGGAGTTGGCCGATTCCTGCGCCGCCTGAATGGCCGCCTGGCAGGCATCGATACGCTCCTGCACGTAGGCTAGGCAGAGAAGGTGGAGGCGGGGTTTAATCATTATCATTGGTATCTGGAGGGAACCATCCACTATTAAGAAGTGGAATAAGCTCCCTAATCCGTGCCTGGCTTTGCCCGGTTAAATCCAGGCACACGATTGTTTCAATAGGAGCGTGAGCCATGTTGGGTGCTAAAGTAGCCGCAAACCACAATCCTTCGTCAATAGAGCTGTCGGCCGTAGTTACCGGGGCAAAGTCATAATCGTACGGCTGGTGATGTTTCTCTTCCCAGCGCAATGCTGCGCTTACAATTTCCTCATCAAACCAATCTTCCAAGATGTGCGCTGCAGTACCCGCGCAACAGAGACCAAATGGGCGGTTCTTTACGCATTCAACTGTTACCTGATCGAAAAGCTCTTTATTGATTTCGTCTGCCAGTACCAGCAATAGCCAACTATTTAGCGGAAGCTTGCCGGGCCAGGCAGCATCTTGGCCAGCGTTTAAATATAGTATCTGATATTCCCCAAGTTTATTGGTTAGCATACTTTCATTTGGCTAAATGGAGGTATCAAGCAAGATTTCGTTTGGCACTACTTTCCTGGATCTACTACCCAAGTTGCAGCATTTTGGCTTATTCTTACGCTATGCCCACCATTCCCAACTCTCTGGCTGCTCAGCTGCTCGCCCAAAGTCCCAACCCTGTGCTGCATCTCACGGGGGCTGGTGCGGTAGCGTACGCCAACCCGGCAGCCGAAACACTGCTCGGGCAGCTGGGCACCGAACAGGAGGCAGCCGTGCTGGCGCAACTGCTGGCCTTGCCCACCGCGGCGGATATTTCGCTGAATGGCCAGCACTACCAGGTGGCCGTGGTGGCCAATGCCGATACGCGGACCCTCTATTTCACGGATACAACCGCACGGCAGCTCACGGAGCAGCGGGCTTTTTTCGAAACCGTGTTTCATCATTTGCCCACCGGGGTTGCCATCTTCGACGCCGACCAGCGGTTTCTGTACGTGAACCCGGCAGCCGTGCGCAACGACGAAGTGCGGGAGTGGCTTATCGGTAAGGATAACTTTGAGTACTGCCAGCACCGAAACCATCCAATTACGATGGCCGTGGAGCGCCAGCAGAAGTTTGAGCTGGCCGTGCAGCAGCGGGCCGAAGTTATGTGGGAGGAAACGGTGCACGGGCTGGCCGGCACGCGTCGCTGGCTGCGCATCTATCATCCGGTCTTCGATGCCGACGGCTCCCTGCGCATGGTGGTGGGCTCCAGCGCCGATATTACGGACCGCTACCTGGCCGAGCAGGAAACCACCCGGGCCCGGCATGCGGCCGAAGCGGCCGTGCGGGCCCGCGAAACGTTTCTGGCCAATATGAGCCACGAAATCCGTACACCCATGAACGGGGTACTGGGCATGGCCGGCCTGTTGGCCCGCACGGAGCTGAGCACCCAGCAGCAGGAGTACGTGAGCATCATCCGCAACTCCGGCAACCACCTGCTCTCGGTGCTCAATGATGTGCTGGACGTGGCCAAAATCACGTCCGGCAAGCTGGAGCTGGAGCATATGCCTTTTGATTTGGGCAACGTCATCCGCATTGCCACCCAGACGCAGGTGTTTCGGGCCCGGGAGAAGGATTTGCAGTTTGTGCTGGAACCGCTGGATCTGCCGGAAACCCTTGTGCTGGGCGACCCGCACCGCCTTAGCCAGGTGCTCCTGAATTTGCTCAGCAATGCCATCAAATTCACCCAGCAGGGTGAAGTGCGCCTGCTGGCCCGCTGCCAGCAGGAAACCGATATGGCGCTGATGGTTCACTTCCGGGTAAGCGACACCGGCGTGGGCGTGCCGGCCAGCAAGCAGGAATCCATTTTTGCCAGCTTCGCCCAGGCCTACGCCGACACCACCCGCAACTTCGGCGGCACGGGCTTGGGCCTCACCATCAGCAGCACATTGGTGGAGCAGCTGGGCGGCAACCTAGTGCTGTGCAGCGTGCCGGGCGAAGGCAGCACGTTCAGCTTCACGCTGACTTTCCCAAAGGCCCCTGCGGGTTTCGTAGCGGAGCAGCATACTCCCACTCTCCACGATGCCGGGCTGGTGCAGGGCTGGCGCGTGCTGCTGGTAGAAGACCACGACGTAAACCGCCTGCTGGCTCAGCTGGTGCTGGAACACTACGGCATACTGGTAGACGCCGCCGTGAGCGGAGCCGCCGCCCTGCAGCTGTTTGAGCAGCACCGGTACCAGTGTATTCTGATGGATATTCAGATGCCGGACATGAGCGGCCTGGACGTGACGGCCGCCATGCGCCGCCACCCCGATGACGCGCGGGCCCGCACGCCCATCATTGCCCTCACGGCCAACGCCTTCCGGGCTGACAACGAAAAGTACCTGGCTGCCGGCATGGACGACTGCGTGGCCAAACCCTTTGATGAGGCTGAATTGCTGCGCAAAATGCTGGCCCTGCACCAAAGAAGCGTCGCCAGCGCACCGCTTTTCGACCTGCACGACCTGCACCAGATGGCGCACGGCAGCCCCACGTTTGCGCGGCGCATCCTGAAATCCTTTCTTGAGCAAACCCCGGCTGTACTGGCGCAGCTGCAACAGGCTGCCACTGCTACGGACTGGCCGACCGTAGCTATGTGCGCCCATAAGCTTAAGCCGTCCCTCAAGCTTTTGCGCAGCCCGGAACTGCTGGTGGCCGTTCGGGAGCTGGAAAACCCGGCCGCAGAAGCCGCCGGGCGCCTGGCTGCCTCACATCAGCTTTTGAACACGCTACCAACGCTGCTGGTGCAACTGCAAGCCTACCTTGATGCTGATTCAACAAAGCGGCAGAACACCGGCGAAACCTCTGGCACAGTATAGCAGATCCAAGGTTGTATCGCTCCCCGCAAACTTGTGCTAAAGCCGCTGGGTGTCGTGGGGGTGCAGCCGCTCCGTTACGCGCCGGACGGCCTGTACAAACCGCTCGTAGGTGAAAGGCTTAACCAGATAGTCGACTACCCGTAGCTCGAATGCGTCCCAGGCAAAGTTTTCGTGCGCCGTAGTCAAGATTACCTGGGGCGGCTGGGGTAGCAGGCGCAACATGTCAAGGCCGTTCAGGTCGGGCATTTCCACGTCCAGAAACAACACATCCACCTGCTGCCCGGCGCTGAAAAATTCCAGCCCTTCTACGCTTCCGGTGAGCATAGCTTTCAGGTGTAGCTTGCCATTCAGCTGGATGAAATGCTCCAGCGACAGACGGTTGATTTCGTCGTCATCCAGGATGGCGCAGGTCAGGAGTGCCCCTGAAGAAGCGGGGCTGACGGCGGGGACATCCTGCATAAAAACTCCTGGCTGAAAAAGGGAAAATCAACTTGTATGGCCTTTCGGAAGAGCCCTGCGAGGCAAAGTACGAAGTGTAGTGCAAGTATGAAATTCAAGCGTCGCTCTGCATCCATCTTTAACGCCCAAGCCGGGCACTTCTGCCGCTACTTCGCAGACGATGATAAACTATGGTAAGGTCAGCCCTTGCGCCAACTTTCGGTCGTTGCTCAGGCGCGGCACTTTGTTTTGGCCCCCGAGCTTGCCCTGGCTTTTCATGTAGCGCTGAAAGGCCCCGGCTGGCAGAGGCGTGAGCAGCAGCGGGGCCAAGATGTTGCCGGCCAGCAGGTCGTCGTAATATACGTTGCGCTGGCGCAGGCCCGCATCCAGGGCTTCGGCAAAGGTGACGAGGGAGCGGGGCGGATGAGCAAACTCAATCAGCCACTCGTGGCGGGAAAGAACGGCGGGGTCGTCGCTTACGCGGGGTGCTACCGTAAACTCCACCACTTCGGCCTCGGGGTGCTGGCGCATGGCCTCCCGCAGGGCCTGCTCCACTTCCTCCCCAATCACATGCTCCCCAAAAGCCGACAGAAAGTGCTTGATGCGGCCCGTGACGACCACCCGAAACGGATATTTCTGGGTGAAGCGCACGGTGTCGCCGAGGGAGTAGCCCCAGAGGCCGGCGTTGCTATTCAGCACCACAGCATACTGCTGATCCAGTTCCACCTCAGCAATGGTGAGGCGGAGCGGGTTGGGCTCAAAAAACCGCTCAGCGGGGATGAACTCGTAGAAAATACCGGCATTCAGCAGCAGGAGCAGGCCTGGGTTGCCGGGCTCATCCTGAAACGCCAGAAACCCTTCCGAGGCCGGAAACAGCTCTATGCTATCCACTGGCCGGCCAATGGTTTCGAACAGCTTTTTGCGGTAGGGCTCGAAGTTGACACCCCCGTACACGAACAAGTCGAACTGCGGGAATACCTCCCCCACCGGCCGGCCCGCGCGCTGTACAATCCGGTCGAAGTACATCTGCACCCAGGGCGGAATCCCCGAAATGAGGGTCATGGGCTGGCGCAGGGTTTCTTCCACGATGCGGTCCAGCTTCTGCTCCCAGTCTTCGATGATGTTGGTTTGGTCGCTGGGCAGCTGGTTGCGGCGCAGGTAGGGCGGCACGTGGTGATTGGCAATGCCCGAGAGCCGGCCCGTATGGATGCCGCCCACCGTTTCCAGCTCTGGGGAGCCCGACAGGAATATCAGCTTACCATCCAGAAAACGGCTTTTCCCGGTGCGGTGCACATAATGGAGCAGCGCGTCGCGGGCCCCGTTGATGTGGTTGGGAATACTGTCCTTGGTGATGGGAATGTATTTAGCGCCGGAGGTGGTGCCGCTGGTTTTGGCCAGGTACAGCGGCTTGCCCGGCCAGAGCACGTTGGCCTCGCCGGTTTTCAGGCGCTCAAAGTAGGGCTTCAGGCCCTCGTAGTCGCGCACGGGCACGCGGGCAGCCAGATCCTGCGCGTTGCGGGCGGTGCCCAGGTCATGGTCGCGGCCGAAGCTGGTGCGGGCGCCCTGGCGCAGCAGTTCACGGAGTATCCGCTGCTGGGTACCCACGGGGTCCTGTTGCCAGCGGGCGTACTGGCGAGCTACGTAAGCGGCCAGCGGCCGGCTCAGAACAGATTTGATTCCCACGGATGATGAATGAGTGATTGAGTGAATGAGTGAGAAACCACCATCGGCCCAGCACTGCCAGTTTCGGTCAAAAATAGGGTTTCCCTCTTTGAAATAGACGAACGACTTATCCTTTACACGTTGGAGGCCGTACTTACTTTACTCAAGTATTCACCTTTCATACTTTCTCTATATGATCAACCAACGTGGCAAGGCCGTCTGGAACGGCGACATCAAAGGCAGCGGCGAAATTTCCACCCAAAGCGGCACGGTGCAGGCGCCCTACTCGGTAGGCGCCCGGTTTGAAGGCCAGAAAGGCACCAACCCCGAAGAGCTGATTGGGGCGGCCCACGCTGGCTGCTATACCATGTTCCTGACCAGCATTCTGACCAAGGACGGCAAGCAGGTTCAGCAGATCCGTACCGAGTCGAAGGTGACGCTGGATACCTCGGGAGAGGTACCGAAAATCGTAAAGATTTCCCTGACGACGGAAGGCGAAGTTGCCGGCGTCTCCCAGGAAGAGTTTCAGCAGTATGCCGAAAAAGCCAAGGACAACTGCCCCATTTCGCAGGTCCTGAAAGCCGTACCCGAAATGGAGCTGGCCTCGGCCACTCTGAAATAAGCCGAAAGGCAGTTGTTGGTCGTTCTGTGTTGCACAACCGACAACTTCTTACTTTTGCGGCTTCTCTCCTCTTCCCAAGCTTTTATGCCTCCAGCTTCTACCCGTTTCCGTCTTCAGCCCGCCAACACGCAGCGCATTCCGTTCTGGGGGCAGCTGTTCATCGGGCTTATCTGGCTGGGCTACGTACTGGCGCTGATTATCTCCGGCGAAGGCAGCAGCGACTTCCACTTTTTGCACTACGTGTTTCTGGTGTTCAGCGTGGTGTACCTGGGCTACGTGCTGGTGCACAACGCGCCTATTTTTGGCACCCAGAGCTACCTGGAGTTCACGCCTGCCTACATCGTGCACAAGAGCGGCCTGTTCCGGGCCAAGCAGGCTTTTCCGGCCGAAACCATTGCCGCTATTGAGTTGCTGCCCCGCCAGCTGCGCCTCAAGCTGAAAGATGGCACCAGCTTCCCCCTGAGTTTGCGCGAAGTGCGCGGCGTTAAGCGCAAGCGCCTCGTGCTGGAGAAAGTCCGCACGTTTGCCGCCCAGCACCAGATTCCGGTGCGGGAGTAGCCTCACCCCCTACCCCTCTCCCATGGAGAGGGGAGCCTGACGAAACAAAGCCTCGGCTGGTAAGCCGAGGCTTTGCTATGTGGTACAATTCCGGTTCCTGGTAGCGGCTGCGGAGGCATGAGCCGAAGCAGCTGCGCTGGGTAGCGCCTGGCTCCCCTCTCCTTGGGAGAGGGGCCGGGGGTGAGGCTCTACAGGCCCTTACTTCGCGAATTTCTTGCGCAGCTCCTGCACCTGGCTGCGGAACTGCTTATCGGAATCGATAAGGTCCGACACAGTTTGAACCGAGTGAATGACGGTGCTATGGTCGCGGCCGCCGAAGTGGTAGCCGATGCTTTTAAGGGAGTGGTTGGTGTGCTCCTTGGCAAAGTACATAGCCACCTGCCGGGCAGTTACCACTTCCTTTTTGCGGGTTTTGGCTTTCAGCAGGTCCACCGAAATACCAAAGTACTCGGCCACGGTTTTCTGGATAAAGTCCAGGTTTACCTCCGCCTCCACATCCTCAATGATGTGGCGCAGAGCCTGCTTGGCCATTTCCAGGTCAATTTCGCGGCGGTTGAGGGAGCTTTGCGCAATCAGGGAAATCAGCACGCCTTCCAGCTCGCGCACGTTGGTATCCACGGAGTACGCCAGGTACTCCACCACCTGCGGCGGTATGTCGATGCCATCCTGCTGCATCTTGTTCTGGATGATGGCCATGCGCGTCTCGAAGTCGGGGCTTTGCAGGTCGGCCGTGAGGCCCCACTTAAAGCGCGAAAGCAGCCGGTCTTCCAGGCCCACCAGGTCGCGCGGGGGGCGGTCCGAGGTCATCACAATCTGCTTCCCGGCCTGATGCAGGTGGTTGAAGATGTGGAAAAACATTTCCTGGGTCTTGTCCTTGCCCGACAGAAACTGCACGTCGTCCAGAATCAGGATATCCACCAACAGGTAGAAGTTGGCGAAATCCTGCACCGCGTTGGCCCGCAGGCTTTCGATGAACTGGTTCGTAAACTTCTCCGCCGACACGTAGAGCACGAACTTATCGGTGTTCGAAGCCTTAATGTGGTTGCCGATGGCCTGCACCAGGTGGGTTTTACCCAGGCCCACGCCGCCATAAATCATCAGCGGGTTAAAGCTCGTAGTGCCCGGCTTGTTGGCTACGGCTAGACCGGCCGAGCGCGCCAGGCGGTTGCAGTCCCCCCTCAATGTAGTTCTCGAAGGAATACGTGTTGTTGAGCTGGGACTGCAGGTAGTTGCGGTCGATAACCTTGGACGCCTCGAACGGGTTGCGCAGCTGGGCCGGCGCCACCGGCGCGGCCGCGGCCGCCGCCACGTTGCGGGCCGAGGCCGTGAGGGCCCCCGCGGCTATTGAGCCGGCCACCGTAGCGGCATCGGCCGGACCCGTCATCTTGCGGGCTGTGGGGATGTTGACGGTGCGCGGCTTGTTCTGGCTGTTGCCCTGGTCTACCACAATGGAGTACTCCAGCCGGCCCTCGGGGCCCAACTCCTGGTAAATGCCGCGCTTGAGCTCCTCCACGTAGTGCTCTTCCAGCCACTCGTAAAAAAACTGGCTGGGCACCTGGATTACGAGTACGTTGTTGTGCAGGGCTACCGGCACAATGGGCTCAAACCACGTGCGGAAACTCTGCTCCCCGATGCTGCTCCTGATGATGCGAAGACAGTTGGCCCATACGATACGGCAATCCTTCAACATCAATGAAAATCAGGCAAATGCGTGGTTGCGAGGGCAAAAAGGGAGAAGCAGGCCAAGGCTTACGATAGAGCCTTTTTTTTAGGGGGAGACAAAAATGTGGAAAAGTCAGGAGACAAAAAAACCCATTTCTGCTTGCGAATGTCAGGCCGTATGCACGGGTAGCACCGTCGCCTGCGCCACGCCCGGCCGGCGCGTGCCCCGCTCGAACACGTAATCGATACGGCCGAGATTGATACCCGACCACCCAACCTGATTAATCAGCGTCTGGTGACCGTTAGGGCCGGCTACCACATCGGGCTTGTCGAGGAACGTGTGCGTGTGGCCGCCTAGTATAAGGTCGATGCCGGGCGCACCGGCCGCCAATTTAAAATCGTCGATTTTCGCGCTTTCGTATTTGTAGCCCAGGTGCGAAAGGCAAATAACCATGTCGCACTTCTCGGGGCCGCGCAGCCTGGCTACCATTTCGTTGGCCGTAGCCACGGGGTCGAGGTAGCGGGTGGCGCCGTAGTTGCGGTCGGCTACCAGCCCGGCCAGCTCAATACCCAACCCGAACACGCCAATGCGGTGTCCGGCTTTTTCAAAGACCTTATAAGGCTGAAAACGACCGGCCAGTGGCGTCTGCGAGAAGTCGTAGTTGGCCGTCAGGAACGGGAAGGTAGCGTTGGGCAGCTGCTTCTGCAGTCCTTCCAGGCCGTTGTCGAAGTCGTGGTTGCCGAGGGTGCTGGCGTCGTAGCGCATCTGCGACATCAGCTTGTACTCCAGCTCGCCCCCGAAAAAGTTGAAATACGGCGTGCCCTGCCAGATGTCGCCTGAGTCGAGCAGCAGCACGTTGGCCTCCTGCTGGCGGATCTGGGCTATCAGCGAAGCCCGACGAGCCATGCCGCCCATGCCGGCCCACTGCGCCGCATTATCCGGGAAAGGCTCGATGCGGGAGTGCATGTCGTTGGTATGCAGAATCACCAGCTTTGCGGCATCGGCCGCGGCGGCCGGCAGGCTCAGCAGCCCCAGGCTGGCAGCACCCAGCGTACTATGCTTCAGAAATTCGCGACGGTCCATCTGACTAATGTGCTAATGTGCTAATGTGGGTTGAATGTGCTAATGTGGGGAATGTGCTGGTGTGCTAATGTGGAAAATGTGCTGATGTGGGATGGGTAAGCATTTCTCACATTATCCACATCAGCACATTAGCGAAGCGCAGCACATTCAACTCACATTAGCACATTATAACTTCACTCTTCCTTCTACTTTGGCTTCTACCGGGCGGCCGGCTTTGGTGAGCTCCTGAATGTGCTCCGTGATGGCCGTGCGCAGCAGCACGCCGGTTTTGCGCGGGGCCAGCGCCCGGAAAAACGTCATCTGGTCGCCGCCGCCTGCCAGGTAGTCGCTGATGGCAATGGTGTAGGTACGGCCGGCCTCGAAAGGCTTGCCGCCGATGAGGATGTTGGTGGCTTTACCCTCGGGCGTGGCCGTGTATACAGCGCCCGACAGCGCCATCTTCATCCGGGCCGCATAGTCGAAAATCTGCTGCACCACGGCGCCGGGCGCGTCCAGCACAACCAGCTCGTTCTCGAAGGGCATCAGCTCAAACACCGAGCCCACCGTAACCGGCCCGGCCGGCAGCGGGGCCCGCAGGCCGCCGTTGCTCATCACGCCTAGGTCGATGGGCTGCTTGAGCTCCCGACTGGCGCGGCTGCGCTGCAGGTCGGCCACAAAGTTGGCCAGCGGCGACTCGCCGGAGTTTTTGGTAATAGCCACCGGCGCCGTACCCAGCACGGTGCTCATCGTTTCCTCTACCTTGCGGTGATAGGGCGCAATGGTCGCCTCGGCCGTCGGGTCGGCGGGCAGCTGCTTGCCCACGGGCTGCGCCGTAACGGGCGCCAGCGTGGCCTTGGCCTGATAAGGGGCGCGCTGGCAGGCCGGCAACAGGCTGCCGCAGGCCAGGGCAACGCCCAGCAGAAGACCAGAAGAAGTGAATTTCATGCGAAAGCTCAGGTCAGGAAGAGGGCAAAGATACGCAGCCGCGCGCACCTGCACCGCCGACGGAGGCCGGGCTCTTCGCCGCAGCCGGAAGTTTTCCGTACGGGAAGTAGAGCGTAGTGCCTTGCTTGTCTGCCCGGCCAGCCGCTGCTAAGCGCCGGGCGGCCTCTCGCCGATATCTAGCCCATTCCGGTATCTTTAGCCCGTTTCCCACCCATTTTGCTATGTCCGATACGCCGCGCCCCGGGTCTGTTTCCTTTGCTGAGTTTGCCCCGCTTTCCACTGAGCAGTGGCAGCAGCGCCTCACCCGCGACCTGAAAGGCGCCGACCTGGCCGACTTGCGCTGGCATACGCCCGAAGGCCTGGTGCTGGAGCCCTTCTACCACCGCGAAGCCCTGGCTGCCCTCGGCAACCTGCCCGCTCCCCAGGTGCCTGCCGTGCCCGGCCGCTGGCGCAACGTGCCCACGCTGCTGGTGCCCGCCCACGACAACGGCCACACGGCCGTCGACCACGCTGCCCAGGCCCTGCAGCGGGGTGCCGACGGTATCCACTTCGATATCAGCTCCCCGGCGCTTTTTGACGTGGGCTACCTGGCCGCCACGCTGCCCACCGCCTCTGCCTACCTGTGCTACACCGTATGCCAGCACCCGGACGAGTTTCTGCAACGCCTGCTCGAAGCGGTGCCGCCCCATACGCTGCGCGGGTTTCTGCGCTACGCACCCGGCCAGGGCAGCTCCCCCGACGACTACGGCCTGCAGGTGGAAGCCCAGCGCCGCTGCCTGCAGCTGGCCCGGACCTGCCCCGACTTCCTGCCGCTGGCCATCAACGGCAATTTTTTCAGCAACCGCGGCGCCTCGGCCGTGCAGGAAGTGGCCTACATCCTGAATACGGCCGTAGCCTTTCTGGACAGCCTGCCGGCCGATGATACCAGCATCGACGTGACGGCGGTGGCAGCCGCCCTGCACCTGCACGTGAGCGTGGGCACCAGCTACTTCATGGAAATAGCCAAGCTGCGCGCCCTGCGCCGGCTGTGGGCCACCCTGCTGCACGCCTATGGGGTACCTCCGGAAGTAGCTGGCCGCCTCCATATCCACGCCGCCACCTCCTCCTGGGTGCAAACCACGCTCGACCCGCATACCAACCTGCTGCGCGTGACCACCGAGGCCATGAGCGCCGTGCTGGGCGGGGCCGATTCGGTATCCGTCACGCCCTTCGATAGCCTTTACGCCGAGCCCAACGAGTTTTCGAGCCGCGTGGCCCGCAACGTGCCCATCATCCTGCGCGAAGAAGCTTACCTCGACCGGGTGGCCGACCCCGCCGCCGGCTCCTACTTCATTGAAACCCTCACCGACCAGCTGGCCCAGGATGCCTGGACGCTGTTTCAGGAAATGGAAGCGGCCGGGGGCTTGCTGGCGGGCCGGGGCCGGATGCTGGAGTCTATTCGCCAGAAGACGATGGAGGAATTCCAGCGCATTGCCAGCGGTGAGCAGGTGATTTTGGGCACCAACCGCTTCCAGAACGCTCAGGAGCAGTTTGCCTTCGATGCCAAGAAGCTGCTGCGCAGCCGCTACTTCGATACCAACCGGGCTGCTTATCCCTCGGAGGTGCTGCGGCTGGCCACGGCCATGCACTTTGTGCGCAAGGAGCAGAAAAAGAAAAAAGCCGCCGTGGTGCTGCTCGGCACCGATACCATTCAGCTGATCTACGACTCCTTCGTGCGGCTGCTGTCCCCGGCCGAGCGGCCCGCGCTATCGGAGGCCCCGCCGGCGGGCGCCCTGTCCATCCTGTTTTCCTCGGCCGAAGAAGCCACGCTCATGTCGGCCACAAATGAGCAGTTCCGGCGCTTCTCGGAGTTTATTCTGCAGGAGCCCCAGGAAGACCCCGAGGAAATGCTGGCTGACCACGACGCGCCCGTGCTGCTCTCCGCCGACCTGGCTACCATGCGCGAGGCCATGCGCGTGTTCGGCTTCCAGGAGTTCACCCTCCACGGCCACACCACCGACGACGTGCTGGCCCGCCTGCAGGGGCGGTGAGTTTGTTGGGGTGACAAGTGACAGGTAACACGTGACAGGTTTTTAAGAGAACTGATACTATGCGGCGCGAGAAACCCCACTACCGCTTGGAATGCTGGCGGCTGGCTTTCGACTTCGTGCCGATAGCCTATCAAATAGCGCATTCCTTTCCTGCTACTGAGCGGTATGAGTTGGCTTCTCAACTGCGGCGGGCAGCTACTTCGGTTCCCCTGAATATTGCCGAGGGAGCGGGCCGCTATTCTTCAGCCGAATTCAGTCGGTTCCTACTTATTGCTCGTGGTTCCGTTACCGAACTGGATACAATCCTGTTGCTGGCCGAACGCCTTGGCTATATGACCAGTACTCAAACCGATGAAGCTATTGCTGCACTAGACCGAATCACCGGTTTGATTAACGGCTTACTAAAGTCACTCCGGCCAAAAGAATAACAGCTATTTCTCCACTGCTCCATCTTATTCTTTACTTCATTACTCTAGTATTCTCTATCATCCGCCACCCGCAAAACCTGTCACGTGTCACCTGTTTCGTGTTACGTGTTACCCAAAACCCATGAAACCCGACTTCGCCACCATCCCCTACAACGCCGCGCCGCTGGCTTCGCCACTTACGCAGCCGGCCACCTCTTCAACCCCCGAGGGCATTGAGTTGAAAGCTTACTACACGGCCGAAGACATAGCGACGCTCGACCACCTGGGGTTTGGAGCGGGACAGGCGCCGTTTCTGCGCGGGCCCTACTCCTCCATGTATGTGCAGAACCCCTGGACGGTGCGTCAGTACGCGGGCTTCAGCACGGCCGAGGCCAGCAACGCCTTTTACCGCCGCAACCTCGCGGGCGGGCAGAAAGGCCTGAGCGTGGCCTTCGATCTGGCCACGCACCGGGGCTACGACTCCGACCACCCCCGCGTGCAGGGCGACGTGGGCAAGGCCGGCGTGGCCATCGACTCGGTGGAGGATATGAAGATCTTGTTCGACCAGATTCCGCTGGACCAGATGTCGGTGTCGATGACCATGAACGGGGCGGTGCTGCCGATTATGGCCTTCTACATCGTGGCGGCTGAGGAGCAGGGCGTGAGCCCGGAGAAGCTGGCGGGCACCATTCAGAACGACATTCTGAAGGAGTTCATGGTGCGCAATACCTACATCTATCCGCCCGCGCCCTCCATGCGCATCATTGCCGATATCTTCAGCTACACGGCGCGGCTGATGCCCAAGTTCAACTCCATCAGCATCTCGGGCTACCACATGCAGGAAGCCGGAGCCACCGCCGACCTGGAGCTGGCCTACACTCTGGCCGACGGCGTGGAGTACGTGCGCGCCGGCCTCGCGGCGGGCATGACCATCGACCAGTTTGCGCCCCGCCTGTCGTTTTTCTGGGCCATCGGCATGAACCACTTCATGGAAATTGCCAAGATGCGCGCCGGCCGCCTGCTTTGGGCCAAGCTCATGAAAGGCCTCGGGGCCGAAAACCCCAAGAGCCTGGCCCTGCGCACTCACTGCCAGACCTCGGGCTACTCCCTCACCGAACAGGACCCCTTCAACAACGTCACGCGCACCTGCGTGGAGGCCCTGGCCGCGGCCCTGGGTGGCACCCAGAGTTTGCACACCAACGCCCTCGACGAGGCCATTGCCCTGCCCACCGACTTCTCGGCCCGCATTGCCCGCAACACCCAGCTCTACCTCCAGCACGAAACCGACATTACCCGCGTGGTAGACCCCTGGGGCGGCTCCTACTACGTGGAGCGCCTCACCCACGAGCTGGCCGACAAGGCCTGGGCCCTGATCCAGGAAGTGGAGGAGCTGGGCGGCATGGCCAAGGCCATTGAAACCGGGCTGCCCAAGCTGCGCATTGAGGAGGCCGCCGCCCGCAAGCAGGCCCGCATCGACTCGGGCAAGGAAATCATTGTGGGGGTGAACCGCTACCGCCTCACCGAGGAGGAACAGGCCCGCGAGGCGCAGATCGAAATCCTCGACATCGACAACGCCGCCGTGCGCGAGTCGCAGATTGCCCGCCTCACCCAGCTTAAAGCCAACCGCGACAACGCCGCCGTGCAGCAAGCTCTCCAGGCACTGACCGACGCTGCGCGGGAAGTTTCTAGTTCCTCGTTGCTGGTTGCTAGTTCGGACGATCAACCAGAAACCACCAACCAGAAACCAGAAACTAGAAACTTATTAGACCTGGCGGTCCAGGCCGCCCGCCTGCGCGCTACGCTGGGCGAAATATCCGATGCCCTGGAGGCTGTGTATGGCCGCCATCAGGCCACCATCCGCACCGTGTCGGGCGTGTACTCCCAGGAAATGGACTACGACCAGGAATTTGCCAAGGCCCGCCAGCTGGCCGACGAGTTCAGCCAGAAAGAAGGCCGCCGCCCCCGCATGATGGTGGCCAAAATGGGCCAGGACGGCCACGACCGGGGCGCCAAAGTCATTGCCACCTCCTTTGCCGACGTGGGCTTCGACGTGGACATTGCCCCCCTGTTCCAGACGCCCGCGGAAGTAGCCCGCCAGGCCGCCGAAAACGACGTGCACGTGGTGGGGGTTTCCTCGCTGGCCGCCGGCCACAAAACCCTGGTGCCCCAGCTCATCGAAGAACTAGCTAAATTGGACCGGGCCGATATCCTCGTCATTGCCGGGGGCGTTATCCCGGCCCAGGACTACCCTTTCCTCTACGACGCCGGCGTGACCGGCATCTACGGCCCCGGCACCGTCATTGCCGTAGCCGCCCAGGAGATTCTGCGGAAGCTGGAGACTCTGTAATCTATTTTCACATTCACATCAAATTAAGAGCGTGTTTGGGAATTGGGTAGGGCAGTAAACAGAAACGAGTCAGTAAGTTGCCGGGGGAGTTCCAAGGCTCCTTCCTGCTTATGGTTGAGTGCTATCAACCCCTTACTGACTCGCAGTGGCAAGTTATTGAGTTGCTACTGCCCGTGCACCGGCGACGGCGCTTGTGCTTGCGCCACGTGTTCAACGCCTTGCTCTATGTGTGCCGCACGGGCTGCCAATGGCGGGCACTGCCACGCCAGTTTCCGCCCTGGACAGCGGTCTACTATTACTTCTACCGCTGGCAACGTCTGGGCCTGTGGCAGCAGCTCAACACGGTCGTCAACGCCCTGGATCGGGTCGCGCACGGCCGCGAACCCACCCCGGCGCTGGCCTGCGTGGACAGCCAGAGCGTGAAGCTGGCCCCGCGCATTTACGAACACCGCGGCCTGGACGCACATAAGCTCATCAACGGCCGCAAACGCCAAGTTCTAGTCGATTCTGGCGGACGCATCTGGGCTGCGCATGTACACGCGGCCCACCGCCATGACAGTACCGGGGCTTTGGCCCTGTTGCCGCACCGCCCCTGGTGGGCGCGGCGCCTGCAGCGGGTGCTCACCGATGCCGCCTACCGCGGGCGCTTTGCGCGCCATCTGCTGAGCTTAGGCCTGGTCCAGCAGATCAGTAGTCGGCCGCCCACGCAGCGCGGCTTCGTGCCACTGGCCCGGCGCTGGGTCGTCGAGCGCACCTTCGCCTGGCTGGCCTGCTTTCGCCGGGTCGTCGTCGATTACGAATTTACCCCCGCTAGCCATGTCACTTGGTTACTGCTAGCCAACATCACCATGGCGCTCAATCGGGCTTGAATTCCCAAACACGCTCTAAACATGGCCGCTTTAGCAAAACCCACGACAATTTCAATATTAAATATGAAAGGTGGTGTAGGTAAAACCACACTCTCAGTTCATCTAGCTTATTTATTGTGCATAGAGCACAACAAAAAAGTTCTTGTAGTTGATGTAGACCCACAATTTAACGCAACTCAATATTTGGTTATAGATGATAAAAAAATTCTAGATCATTTCAAAAACAAGAAAACAACATATGATATCCTGTTAGATAAAGAAGATGAAGAAGATATTAATTTAGCAGGAGTAGGCACTAAAGAAGAAAACAAAGAAAATCTAGAAGATTATATAATTAATATAGTAAGGGGCACACGTGGCTCGCGTTTGGACTTGATACCATCATCATTAAAACTCGTTTATGTTGAATCTGGTAAACGCGGTATGGAACACAGACTATCCAACTTCTTGACTGCATCATGCCAACATTACGACTATATCATAATAGACTGCCCACCAACATTATCTATTCATACTATGAGTGCTTATCTAGCGTCTGAACACTACTTGGTACCGATTAAGCCTGATAAACTTTCTTCCTTAGGCCTACCCCTTTTGGAGAGAGGATTACGGCAAGCGGATAAGGATTATGGTCACAAACTGAACCAAATTGGGGTAATATTTACAATGGTTGACAATCGTTCTAAATTACCTCAAACGATTATGAATGATATAAGAGCAGCAGGAAAAAGAACAACCTTATCTAACTTCTCCAGCTCTTCGGTAATTGTTGCAAAGAGTGTATCTGCACTTCCAGCCTTCTATTCTGACCCCAAAAATTCAAAGTACACTGACGAGTTCAGAAATATTACCAAAGAAGTACTGAACTTAATAACTCCAAAGAAATGAACTTTGAAAAATTAACAAAGGCAGAGCTCATCAAAGTATTGGAAGCTATTAGCCAAGTGATAGAGTCACCTTCTGCACAAAAGAGCCAGAAAGAAGAATTCTTTTGGGATGGCCATATTAAAAATAGAGCAATTATTAAACGTTCTAACAGATATATCGCAGAAGATATAGATAGTGACTTATCCAATCTCATTGGTGTAATTCCATTCTTTTTATTGAACGAGAATATATTTCAAAAAAATCAGGACTTGTCAGACTTCGCCAAAAGACTCGATATACAAGTGCCTTTTGCAGGCAAGAGGGGCAAGGAGGAAATTGTCGGAAGAATAATTTCACAAATAGCACGTTTTGATATAATTAAATTAAAACAGTTAAATGCAATCATGGACCAGCTAACTTTCAACCCACCCAAAGAAGACAAAAATTCTTTCTTTAGCGCTTGGGATGATATAATTAGCAATATGAAACTTTAACCATGAGTAATATAAAGGATTCAAAGCTGATCAAGTCAGACTTAGAAAATACTATAAATTTCTTCAAACAACAAGAGAAACAGCCACAGACACCGCAAAACCCACATCTTGAAGAGATAGTCAAAAATATTCACAAAACAGCATATTGCATCAAATTATTTTCAATAAAACTCGATTCAAATATTGCATTAAATAAAAAAATATTCGTTAAAGGAATGCTTTCAGATTACATTACTATAATGCATTTATTAATAAACAATTTTGAAATATCGTCCGAATTAACATTAAGAAGAATAATAGAGTTATTTTACAACCACATATATTATTATGACCACCCTATAGAATACATTCAATTAGAGCAAGGCAAAAACGAATACACACCTATTATTGAGTTAAAAAAATATGTAGAAAAACATCCATTAATCCCTAATTCAAAAGATGATAATATTAAAATCATGAACGACAATATATTCAATCATTATCACAATATAAGCAGAACTGTTCATGCAAAAGGATCCGAACATATGGCATTATTTGACAATATTCAACAATTAAAAAATTCATTCGCATATATATCCCAGTTTCTGATTGACATTAACAGTATTTCCCAAGCAATTATTTATATATTATTCAAAATACATAAAGATATTCCTTTTACTCCTGTAGAACGCTCTACGCTAACAAGCTTTCTTCCCAGAGAATACAGACGCAAGATGACAGAATAATGAACGAAACTGGCCCGCCCTCCCAGCGGGCCGGCTTCGTTCCCAGAGTTTCTGCCAGCCGCTGCTGCAGCTGAGCAACGGGGTGGCGGCTGGGGGTTTCCCTTCTATGGGGCGGCCCACCGCTTCTACGCCCTTTCGCACCGCTTCTAGGGGTCTTCCCACCACTTCTACGCCCGTTTCCACCGCTTCTACGGGTCTTCACACCGTTTCTACGAGGCTTCACACCGCTTCTACACGGCTTCACACCGTTTCTAGGGTTCTTCACACCACTTCTACGGACCTTCACACCGTTTCTATGCCCGTTCACACCGGTGAGCAAGGGTAGATGCTTGACTTTATATCAGATACTTCCTATTCTTATTTCACGCTTTAACCCTTCACTATTTCAACGCTTTATGGAACACGCAGAACCTATTACCCGCCTCTACACCGGCTCCGATGCGACCATGCGCCAGCAGATGCGCACCATGCAGGGGCACTACCTCACCGACCAGGCCGCGTTTGCGGCCTTCAACCCCAGCTTTACCGCCGCGTTCGGCACCAGCTGGGCCGCCGCCCTCGATGCCGCCGATGCCGCCACGCCCGGCGCCGGCCGCGTGGGCGAGCTGAAAGAAGACACCCAGGCCGTGGAGGCCGTGATGGAAAAGGCCCGCACCCAGGTGCAGGGCCTGTTTTATTTTGTGGAGCAGGCCTACCCCGGCAACAAGGCCCGCCTCGACCAGTACGGCAAGAAGCTCTACCTGAAAGCCCGCGACAACCACGACAAGATGCGGGAGCTGCTGGAGCTGGCCGCTGCCGCCGCCGAGCGCGACAAGGTGGCCCTGGCCGCCAAAGGATTTTCGGCGGCCAAGCTCACGGCCCTCAAGGCCCTCCCCGACCAGCTCACGCAGGCCAACACCACCCAGGAAATGAAGAAGGGCACCAACGTGGAGGACGGCGACGGGTTTGTGCAGCTCCAAAACGCGGCCTACGGCTTCGGCCGGCAGGTGAGCGAGGCCGCCAAGGTGGCCTTCGTGGGCGACTACGCCAAGCAGCAGCTCTACCGCCTCACCGCGCCCGCCGCGGCCGGCCCCGAAACCCACGAGCTGACCCTCAAAACCGGCGCCCTCAAAACCCTTTTGCTCGAAACCCTGCTCACGGCCACCTCCACCCTGCGCCTGCGGGTACGGGAAGCCGAGGCCAGCGTGAGCGTGCAGCTGGTACTGGCCCCCGACGCGGGCGGGGGCACACCCTTTACCGTCACGGGTCCCGAGCCGGTGCTGGTACCCGCCGCCACGCTGGGCACGGGCCAATACCTGCTGGCCAGCCACGCCGCCGGCCCCACTGCCGTGCGGCTGCACGTGGAGGTAGTGGAGTAGCACAACGGCTGAAAAGGCTTCTAGAACGTCATTCCGGCAACCTAAAGCCCATCATTCCGAGCGCCATCAGACCGTCATGCTGAGCGCAGTCGAAGCATCTCTACCGCTTCGTCTGAAAACCAGTGCAACGAAGCGGTAGAGATGCTTCGACTGCGCTCAGCATGACAACAGGATGGTACCATCAGCACGCGGGATTCCTCGGTCCCAGGCTTGATGCGCCACATGCTCGGAATGACGTCCCTTCTATCAGGGTTGAGGTTCCAGAAGGCGGCACCAGATAGTTGGTTCCGCAACCGGGCGCCGCTTACATTCGCGTATGCAGACCCAACTCCTGGCCGAACCCACTGCCCCCACGCTCAGCACCAAGCCGCACTACGCCATTCTGGACGGGCTGCGGGGCGTGGCGGCCCTCACGGTGGTGGCTTTCCACCTGTTTGAGGCCCACGCCACCAGCCACCTCGACCAGCGCATCAACCACGGCTACCTGGCCGTGGATTTCTTTTTTCTGCTTTCCGGCTTCGTGATTGGCTATGCCTACGACGACCGTTGGCAGCAAATGACGCTCAAGGAGTTCTTCAAGGTGCGGCTGATTCGGCTGCAGCCGCTGGTGGTGCTGGGCATGGTGGTGGGGGCCGCGCTGTACTACTTCCAGGATTCGCCGCTGTGGCCCGGCATCAGCGAGGTGCCTGGCTGGCTGGTGCTGGTGGTGATGCTCATTGGCTGCACCCTGCTGCCCGTGCCGCTGTCGATGGATATTCGGGGCTGGCACGAGATGCACCCGCTCAACGGGCCGGGCTGGTCGCTGTTCTACGAGTATATCGCCAACCTGCTGTATGCCCTGGGTGTGCGCAAGTTTTCCAACGCGGCGCTGGCCGTGCTGGTCGCCCTCACGGGTGCGGCCCTCATTCACTTCGCCGTCACCAGCCCGGCCGGCGACGTTATCGGGGGCTGGTCGCTGGATGCCGAGCAGCTGCGCGTGGGCTTCACGCGGATGCTGTTTCCGTTTTTTGGTGGGCTGCTGCTGTGCCGGGTGGCGCGCCTGGGCCGGGTGAAGTACGCGTTTGGTTTGTGCAGCCTCTTGCTTTTGCTGGTGCTGGCCTTCCCCCGCGTGGGCGGGGCCGACCACCTCTGGCAAAACGGCCTCTACGACTCCCTCAGCATCATCCTGGTTTTCCCCCTGATTGTGTGGCTGGGTGCCAGCGGGCAGGTGACGGGACGGGTACCGGCGCGGGTGTGCAAGTTCTTCGGCGATATTTCCTACCCGCTCTACATCACCCACTATCCCTTCATCTACACCTACACCGGCTGGGTTAGCACGCACAAGCCTTCCTGGCAGCAGGCCCTGCCAGTAGCGGTGCTCACCTTCGTAGCGGCCGTAGGGCTGGCCTACGCCGCCCTCAAGCTCTACGACGAGCCCGTGCGGCGGTGGCTACGCCAGCGGTTCCTGACGGCCCGCTGAGGGCTAAGAGCGTGTTAGAAAATTGTCATGCTGAGCTTGCCGAAGCATTTCTACTGCTTCGCCTGAATACCAGTGCAACGCAGCGGTAGAGATGCTTCGGCAAGCTCAGCATGACGCAAATGGCGGTTGCACTAAATCCCCAACACGCCGCAGGGCTTCGGAAAGATACCGTGTGGCTTGGCTAGCTTACCCTAGCAGGTTGTTCAGCTGTGCGTATTGCAGCAGCAGGATGGTTTTGGCGTCCTTGATGGCGCCGGTTTGCACCATTTGCAGGGCTTCGGCGAAGGGCAGCTCCAGCACCTCTATGCTTTCCTGCTCGTGCTCCACCCCGCCCCCGGCGTGCACCCGCAGCTCCTCGGCGTACTCGGCCACGAAGAAGTACAGGATTTCGGTTACCGAGCCCGGCGACATGTAGGCCTCCAGCACTTTGGTGACGTTGCGCACCCGGTAGCCGGTTTCTTCCTCGGTTTCGCGCCGGATGCAGTCCTCCGCATTGTCCTGGTCGAGCAGGCCGGCGCAGGCTTCAATCAGCATCCCGGAGGCATTGCCGTTGAGGTAGGTAGGCATCCGAAACTGCCGCGTCAGCACCACGGCCTGCTTTTCGCGGCTGTAGAGCAGAATCACGGCGCCGTTGCCCCGGTCATAGGCCTCGCGGTTCTGGGTGCTCCACTCCCCGTTGGGCTGCCGGATATCGAAGGTGATTTTGCGCAGGGTGTACCAGTTGTCGGACAGGACTTCCGTTTGTTTGATGTGAACCTCGGGGGTGTAAAGCATAGCCAGGAGTTGAGGCTCAAAGGTAGACGGCGGTTTATCCGAAGCAAGCAGACTACGCCTCACACAATCATGTATCCGGCGGCGAGGGTTATGATTAGCAAAAAGCCGGCCCGCACTCCTGATAGAGGCGGACCGGCCAGGCATTCAACAAAACGCAATGGTTACCCGGCAGCGGTACTCCGGTGTCGCAGACTATCGAGGCTCCACGGGCCGGGCCCCTGGAAGAAGATGTAGAGAAACACAAAGCAGTACAGAACGGCCATTTCGCCCTGGTTCACCAAGGGCAATGCTCCCTGGGGTGCGTGCGCCATGAAGTAAGCTACCGCCATCAGGCCACTGGACAGAAAGGCGGCGGGACGGGTAAACAAGCCTAAGGCCACCAGCAGCCCACCCACCAGCTCAATGATACCGGCCACGCCCATCATCGAAGCCAGTTCTACGGGCGGTTTGTCGCCGGGGAAGCCCAGCAGCTTCTGGCTGCCGTGGAAAGCAAAGAGCAATCCTACCACAATGCGCAGCAGGGCGTAGATGTAGGGAGCGTAGCGGCTGAGGGAGCTCATGGCTGAACGGGTTGGGTTAGAGGAAGCGGAATGCGCTGGATGATAGCTCGACCAGCACCGGTACTTAACGCGTTGGCCTTCGTCGGGGTTGGCCGCGGCCTGTGACAAAAGCCCGGCTGACAGGTTATAGGCTGATAGCATTTCAACCAACCTGCTTTTCTTATGGACTTACAACTCACCGACAAACGCGCCCTGGTCACGGGCTCCACGGCTGGCATCGGCCTGGCTATTGCCCGCCAGTTGGCCGCCGAGGGCGCCGAAGTTATTCTCACGGGCCGCACCGAAGCCCGGCTGCAAGCGGCCCGCGCCGCAATTCTAGCCGAAACGCCGCACGCCCGCGTGCAGGGTGTCGCCGTCGATTTTGGGCAGGCCGCCGACGTGCAGCGCCTGCTGCAGGCAGTACCCGCCGTGGATATTCTTATCAATAACGTAGGCATCTTCGAGCCCAGGCCTTTCGCCGAAATTACGGATGAGGACTGGCTGCACTTTTTCGAGGTAAACGTGCTGAGCGGGGTGCGCCTATCCCGGCACTACTTCCCTTCCATGCTGGCCCGGAACTGGGGCCGCATCCTGTTCATCTCCAGCGAGTCGGCCATTCAGATTCCGCAGGAAATGATTCACTACGGCACTACCAAAACGGCCCAGCTGGCCGTGGCCCGCGGATTGGCCGAGCTCACGAAGGGCACCAACGTGACTGTAAACTCCGTACTGCCGGGCCCTACCGCTTCCGAGGGCGTACAGGAGTTTCTGGGCAAGCTGGCGGCCGAAGGGCAAACCCGGGAGCAGGCCGAGCAGGACTTTTTTCAGCACGCCCGCCCCTCTTCTTTGCTTCAGCGCTTTTCTTCGCCCGAGGAAATTGCCAGCATGGTGGTGTTTTTGAGCAGCCCGCTGGCCTCGGCTACCAACGGCACCGCCGTGCGCGTGGACGGGGGTACGGTACGCAGCATCAACTAACCAGCGCGCTACTTTACACGAAGCAGCCCCCGCTGCCGCACGTGTTGCGGTAACGGGGGCTGCGGCGTTTCTGAGGCAAGTGCTATTCCGGCAGCACCGACAGGGCGTACTCGTTGCCTTGCTGCACGGCTAGGTCGCGGGCCGTGAGGCCGCGCACGTCGCGCAGGGAGGTATCGGCGCCGGCTTCGAGCAGCAGGGGCAGGATGTTGTGGCGGCCAAACAGGGTGGCAAACATGAGGGCCGTGCCGCCGTTGCCGTTTTGCAGGTTCAGGTCGGCGCCGTGCTGGATGAGCAGCTGGGCCACTTCGGGGTAGCCTTTAAAGGAAACGCCCATCAGGGCCGTGTTGCCGGACAGGTCCTGCACGTTGGGGTCGGCGCCGTGCTGGAGCAGAAACTCCGTGGCTTCCACCTGCCCATCATACGAGGCCACGATAAGCGGCGTGAAGCCCTTGCCGTTCTGGCCGTTGATATCCAGAGGCGACTGGGCAAGCAACTCCTGGAGGTCGGCTACGCTGCCCCGGCGGGCAGCATCAATCAACAGATCTTCGGGGCGGGCAGAGGAAAACGTCATGAGAAAAGGAAAATAAGCCTGTGAATCTGGTCGTGGCGGTGCATACGCGAAGTACATAAATATGGCGCTATATGCAGCAAACCTTCCGTATTGATCTGGCTGCGCGGGTAGCACTTAGGCGGGCCAGCCCGAAAAGTCTACTGCTTAGGTTGGCACTGGCACTGGGCTGATGATACCGCTAAGCACAAAGCATTTACGAACAGTTGTTAGCACAAAACAGCTGACTCGGCTTATTGTTATTTTATATGATCATATCGTGTTATTTCATAAATCAACGAAGCCTGATTTGTGCATAATGGCTTCGTAAATGGCCTGTATAAGATTTTGTTGTTTTGCAAATATTTCAAAAACGAAGGTAGATTTGAGGACTCTTTTCAACCATCACCCCAAAAAACTTTCTTTTTTTCATGAAAAACGCAAAACTACTCGTATCCGCCCTATTGATGGCTGGAACCGCTCTATTCTCCAGCTGCAGCAAGCAAGAGGAAGTAGCCAAGAATGATGCGCCCAGTGAGGAAACCCTCTCACAGATTCGCGCTCTGGGCTTCAGCACCCACGATGTAAAGCGCGAAGGCACCGATTACATTGTAGAAGGTGACATCCGCCTGTCGGCCAGCGACCTGAAAAACAAGTATGCCGACGGCAAGTTGCTGCGCGTGGGCGAAGAAGAGCAGTATCGTACCACGTATCTGGTACGCGGCCCACGCACCATCACCCTGTCGGTAAGCTCCACGCTGCCTTCGGCCTACGTAACGGCCATCGACGAAGTGGTTCGCCGCTACAACGCCGAAAACCTGACGCTCCGCTTCCAGCGCGTAAGCACGGGCGGCAACATCGTGTTTACCAAGGCGCCCAGCGGCGCCTCCTACCTGGCTTCAGCAGGCTTCCCAACCTCGGGTGGCAACCCCTACAGCCAGGTGGTGGTGAACTCCACGTACCTGGGCTCCAACCCCGGCACCAACTATCTGGCCACCATTCTGGCCCACGAAGCCGGCCACTGCATCGGCTTCCGCCACACCGACTACATGAACCGGGCATATAGCTGCGGCGGTGCATACACCAATGAAGGGGCCAGCACGGTAGGCGCCATCCGTATTTCGGGCACGCCTTCCGCTGCCGACCCAAACTCCTGGATGCTGGCCTGCGTGGGTAGCGGCGTAAACCGTCCCTTCAATGCCAACGACAAAATAGCCCTGAACTACCTCTACTAAGGTTAGCCCGGCTTTCATCACCACCCCAAGCAAAAAGCCCTGCCGTCCTCCCGGCAGGGCTTTTTTGTGCTATATGATAAATGGCTTCATGGTTGAGTGGTTGTTTTGTCGGCTTATAACCACTCAACCTAATGCAGGGGGCGTTTTTTCACGAGGCCGCCCTTGGTTTCGCGCACGCTGCTCATCACCACGAAGGCCTGCGGGTCGAGCTTGTCGATTTCCTCGGTGAGGCGGCCCACTTCCAGGCGGGTCACGACGGTGAAGATGATGTCGATTCCCTGGAGCCGGTCGCCGCGGGAGCCGTAGCCGCTTTTGCCGGAATAGAGCGTGGCGCCGCGGCCAAGGGTTTCGGTTACCATGCGCCTGATTTCCTCGCTGCGCTGCGAAATAATGGTGACGCCGGTGTACTCCTCAATGCCTTCAATGATGAAGTCGATGGTTTTGGCCGCCGAGAGGTAAGCCAGAATGGAATACAGCGCCGTGTCGATGGACAGCAGAATAGCCGCCACCCCGAAAATCAGGATGTTGATAACCAGGATAATGTCGCCCACGGAAAGCGGGGTTTTGCGGCTGATATAAACGGCCAGGATTTCAGTGCCGTCGAGCACGGCCCCGCCACGCATGGCCAGCCCGATGCCAGCGCCCAGGAAAAAGCCCCCGAACACGGCAATCAGCAGCTTGTCCTTGGCCAGCACCGGGAAGGATATAACCAGCAGCACCAGCGCCAGCCCCAGAATGGCCAGAAACGTGCGCACGGCAAAGGCGCGGCCCAGCTGAAAGTACCCCAGGATGATGAAAGGAATGTTGATGACCACAATCAGCAGCGACAACGACACGCCAGTGAGCTGATTGGTCAGCAGGGAAATACCCGTTACGCCGCCGTCGATGAACTCGTTGGGGAGCAGGAAGCCTTTGAGGCCCAGGGCAGCGGAAAAAATACCCGCCACCACCAGAGCAACCTGTATTCCCTGACGACGCACCCAGCGGCGCCCTCCACTGATGGTATCGAAGGCAGCCTGGGTTTCCGGATTGATGCTTTGCATAAGAGGTTGGGTTCCGTGAAGGCGAGGTAGTTTTTAGCCTTGCACAAGGTTGAGGAATAGTTGCTGGAGTAGCACAAGCGGCCGTTTTCTGCTTACATAGGAACCACCGATGGCCGGAAATACCAGCCAACAAGCCGCACAGCCTCAAAACCGGGCGCGGCGTGGCCGTTGTAAGAAGGTAGTTCGTCAGAAGACGCTAGCTACGGCGCGTTGGGAAACACACTGGCCCGCAGCCGCCGCACCTGCCCGGGCGAACCTACCACCGGAGCAGCAGCCGTAGCGGCAACGTAGGGCAGGCAGATGTAAGCCAGGAGCACCCCGACGCTGTTTGCCGGAACCCAGCAAGCACCGCCAACGCCGGGCGCATGGTCGTCGGCCGGGGTTAGGGCGGCCTGGTAAGCGGCCTCTAAAATCCGCCACTGCGGGTGCGGGTTGCTATCGGTAGCGCGCAGGTAGTACTTGGCCCTATCGGTAGCGGCTCCGTGCGCTGAGCGCAGGCTTCCACCGCACAGCAGGACTGCCAGCAGAACCAGACGCAGGAAGGTGAAAGCAACAGAAGGCACGGGCAAACCGGATAGCTAAGACGAAGGACCGCCCTGCTTTTACAAACGCGGAGCCCGACGGAAAGTTAATAAAACGCCCCGAACGCAACACCTTAGCTAATCAGCCGCACCAGCCGGTGCAGCAGACCAGGCTGCCGGGCCAGCCAGAAACCCACCTGCAGCAAACCCGGCCACGCCGCCAGCAGGCGCATGAACCGGTAGCTACGCTGCAGACGGCGGCCCAGCTTCTGCTGCACGGCTGCTTCATACTGCCGTAAATAAGCAAGGCTGAAATCCTGCGTCCGGAAGCACCGCACGGCCTGCTCTGCTGCCAGCATACCGCTAATCACCGCCTTATCGATGCCGTGACCCTGTAGCGGATCGATCAGCGAAGCGGCGTCGCCGGCCAGCAGGCAGCCCGGCGCGGCCAGCGGCAAACGGCGCCCCGCCAGCGGCAAGCCAAACCCGGCTACTTCCGACAGCTGCCGGGCCCCAGCAAACCGCCCAGCCAGCTGCGGATGTTGCTTTAGCAGCTGCGCCAGGGCCTGCTTCATATCTATCCGCCGCTCGGCTACCTGCGCCGACAACAGCCCGAATCCCACGTTGTACACTCCTCCGCCCACCGGAAACACCCAGCAGTAGCCAGCCGGAAAGTCGCGCAGAAAGTAAAACTCGCTCGTGTGCTCATCGAAGCCCGTGAGGCCGGTGTAGTAGGCGCGCACGGCCGCGCAGTGGTAGCGCCGGTCGAGGGGACGGGGCAGCACCTTGCGCACGGCCACGGAGTTGGCTCCGTCGCAGGCCAGCAGCAACCGGGCCGAGAGAGGCGGCTGCGTAGGGTCGGCGAATACCAGCTCTACGCCTTGCTCATCGGTGCGTACGTCGCGCACGGCGTGGTTTTCGAGGATGGTAGTCTGGGTGTGGCGGCGCACCAGCTGCAGCAGCTGGAAGTCGAAATCCTGGCGTGGACTGTTGAACGTGGGGTTCTGCCAATGGACTACCAGCTCCTGCCCGGCGGGCCCTACCAGCCGGCTGGCTTTGGCCGGCGCCTGGGGCTGCACGGCCACCAACTCCTGGTACCAGCTTTCCGAAAGGCGCCGGATGGCCGTAAGCGTGGGGCCCGGAATAGCATCGCCGCACACCTTGTCGCGTGGGAAGCGGGCTTTGTCTACCAGCGCCACGCGCAGACCATGGCCGTGTAAAGCCAGGGCCGCCGCGGTTCCAGCCGGCCCGGCTCCCAGAATTAGAACATCGTAGTGGTGGGGCAGCAAAGTCACGCGGCAGGCCGGTAAATAGGCGGCCAAAGGTAAGCCGCCCCGGCCGCTTGCCGTTGCCCGCCGCGTGGGCTGATTTTTTTCTTTTTCTTTCTATATATAGAGTACATACTAGGCCGTATTTTTCCGGCGTTACCTCATCGTTGGCAGCTTGCCTGAACGGCCCGGGGCGGGGTTCAGCAGCTCACAAGCACCTATGCGTCTATTGATAGTTTGGGCCGGCGTGCTGCTGGCTACGTGCGGGCAGCCGCAATGGTCGTTTCGGGAAGATCAGCTGCAGTTTTCGCGGGTGCGGGCGGCTTACCAGCACCACGGTAGTACAGTGCAGGCGCTTTTCGTGAAGCATGGCATCGATCCGCAGCGGCCAGAGCTGTTTGTGCGGGCCATAAAAACCCGGCGGCAGCTGGAAGTGTGGGGGCGCACCAGCGGCCAGGGCTCCTACCAGCTGCTGCGCGCCTACCACATTGCGGCCACCTCGGGCACGCTGGGCCCCAAGCGCCGGGAGGGCGACCTGCAAGTGCCCGAGGGGTTTTATTTCATCGACCGTTTCAACCCCAGCAGCACCTTTCACCTGTCTCTGGGCCTGAACTACCCCAACGCCGCCGACCGCCAGCGCAGCGACCCGCAGCACCCGGGCGGCGACATCTTCATCCACGGCTCCAACGTCACTATCGGCTGCCTGCCCATCACCGACGACAAAATAGAGGAGCTGTACGTGCTGCTGGTAGAAGCCCGCACGGGCGGTCAGGAGCAGATTCCGGTGCATATTTTCCCTTTCGACCTCACGCCCACCAACCTTACGGCCCGCGCCCACAGCCCCCACCACAGCTTCTGGCGGGAGCTGGCTCCCGGTTTCCGCTACTTCGAGCAGCACCGCCAACTGCCTACCGTGGACGTTACCGCCGAGGGCAGCTACGCCGTGGGTCCGTAAACTTCGGCCATCAAACGAAGCAGGAATTCCAGGCTTCGGGGGCCGAGGGTCCGGCGAGTTAGCCAGGCAGCTTCTTTCGGAGAAATACAGACAGAACGCATAACCAACGAGCACCAGGCTTTAAATTGCCGTAGTTTGGCAACATGTCTGCTCCCCGTTCTCTGGATGATATTCCGATGCCCGCCAACCTGCGCGACTCAGCCGTGCTGGTGCCCATCTTCCGCGACGCGGCCGGCGAGCTGTACGTGGTGATGGTGCGCCGCGCTGCCTTTGGGGTGCACGGCGGCCAGCTGGCTTTCCCCGGCGGCAAGCCCGAGCCCGCCGATGCCGACCTGCAGGCCACGGCCCTGCGTGAAGCCCAGGAAGAAGTCAGCCTCTCCCCTGCCAATGTGGAAGTTCTAACGCAGCTGCCCACGGTGGATGTGCCTTCGGGCTTTCGCATTACGCCTTACCTGGGGCGCATCCGCCGGCCGGAGGTATGGCAGTGGCAGGCCGCTGAAATCGATGAAGTGCTGGAAATACCCTTGCGCCATCTTGCCGACGCGGCCACGCACACGGAGGAAATCTGGCAGCTGCCCGGCTGGCCCGACGCACGCCGCGTGCCCTTCTACCGCGTGGGCAACAACTACCCGCTCTGGGGCGCCAGCTACCGCATCCTCCAGCCGCTGCTCCCCGCGCCTGCTGGCCGGTGAGTGGGCGTTTTGAATGTGCTGATGTGGTTGAATGTGCTGATGTGATAAGGTGGGGAGTGTGGCATGGCGAGCAAAGCGAAGTAATGACAGCCATTTTCATTGAACACCACTTTGGCACGAAATTGCGTTTTAACGCTGCGGCCGGGGTCGGCGTATCAGGGCGACCAGGCTTTCTGCGTATGAAACGACTGTTTTTTCTGTGTGCTTTGCTTTGCCTGCCGCTCCTGGCAGCCGTGGCGCAGGTCAATCAAAGTATCTGGTATTTCGGCAATCAGGCAGGGTTGAGCTTTGCCGGCGGGCAGCCCACCCCACTCCTGGACGGCAAGATGAACACCTACGAGGGCTGCGCCGTGGCCACCAACGCTCAGGGCCAGCTCTTGTTCTACACTAACGGCGTGAACGTCTGGAACCGGGAGCACCGCCTCATGCCCAACGGCCGCCGCCTGATGGGCGACGCCAGCAGCGCCCAGAGTGCCCTTATCGTGCCCGACCCCGGCAGCGCCAACGTGTTCTACATCTTTACCACCGATCTGCAGGGCCACGGCAACGGCCTGCGCTACTCGGTGGTAGACCTCACCCGCGACAATGGCCTCGGCGACGTACCCCGCGCCAATCTGCTGCTCATCACACCGGTAGCCGAAAAGCTGGCCGCCGTACCCCACGCCAATGGCCGCGATGTGTGGGTGGTGGCGCACCGCTGGAACTCCAATGCCTTTGTGACCTACCGTGTGACAGCCGAGGGTGTAGACGCCACGCCCATTCTGAGCAACGTGGGAAGCATGTACGCCGGGCCGGGCCGCAACGCCATCGGCTGCCTGAAGTTCTCGCCCGACGGCACCCAGCTGGCTACGGCCATGTGGCGCGAAACCAACAAGTTCGAGGTTTTCAGCTTCGACCGCAACACGGGTCTGGTGAGCAACCCACGCCAGTTTGGGCCTTACGAGGAAGCCTACGGCGTGGAGTTCTCGCCCGATGGCAGCAAGCTCTACGGCACCAGCAACGGCGTGGGCGGCGGCGACGCTCAGATCTGGCAGTTCGATCTGCGCACCGGTCAGGCCGTGAGCGTAGGCAAGTCAGCCAACCGCAAAGTGGGCTCGATGCTGCTCGGTCCCGATGGCCGCATCTATGTGGCCCGCGAAGACAACCCGTACCTGGGCGTAATTCAGAACCCTAACGCCGCCGGGCAGGCGTGCCAGTACGTGGATGAAGGCCTGCACCTGGCCGGCCGCCGCAGCCGCCTCGGCCTGCCCAACTTTATCCGGTAGGCAGTTGCTTCGTTGTCATGCTGAGCTTGTCGAAGCATCTCTCCCGCTTCGTCTGAATAACATGGCAACGAAGCGGGAGAGATGCTTCGACAAGCTCAGCATGACGTCCCGGTTTTCGCATGATGCCCCGCCCCTACTGCGTCTTGCCAAACCGGAACCGCAGGAAGCCGGCGGCGCCCGATACGTAGGGGTTCGACTTGGATAGCAGCCCGGTCACGTCGCGGGTGCTGATACCGGCTTCGTAGATGGGGGTGGTGAGCGTGATTCCCAGCGGAATACCGAAACCGTAGCCGGCACCGCCGTTTACGCCGCTGCTCAGGCGCAGCCAGTGCCAAGGCTTATAGTCCAGCGCGGCCCCCACAAAGGTATTGGGCAGGCTTCCGGCAATCTGGTTGAGCGGGGTGGAGACTTCCACGCCGGCTTCCAGGTTTTCGCTCACGCGCAGCCCCGCGCCTATGCGCAGCTTGGTAGGCAGATCTTTCTTCAGCTCCTGGCCCGGCTGGTATACAAACAGGCTGTCGGTACCGGCCGCGAAGATGCGGGCCGCCTCCGTGAAGAAGTCGTAGCTGTCGACGCCATCGGACTGGAGCTGCTTGATGCGCTGGTCCTGGGCCGTGAGCAGGTTACCGTCCCACTTCATCCGGCCAATGTCGGTGATGGATACGCCTACGCGCAGCAGCTTGCCCGCTTCCATAGCTAGGCCTACATCGAAGCCGTGTCCCTCCCCCACGGGCTGCAGGCCGCTGGCCCGCTCCCGCAGGTTGAAACCCGGCTGTGTGGCCACCTTGCCATAATCGACGTCGAACAGCGGGGAAAGCGCCGAGTACGCCGTGGATTTGCCATCGGTCACCTGCACGTCGAGCACGCCTACGCCCTGGATGTAGCGGTAGCCCACGCCGCCCGACAGCCGGAACATTGGCAGATCTACCAGCTGGCGCCCGAAGGCGAAGTTGAATTCGTTGTACCAGGCCAGCTGAATCCTGGTGCCGTCGAGGGCCTCGGAAACCAACGGGGCCGTGGACGGGTCGAAGTTCTGGAAAATAGGCGCATCCTGGCCCAGGAACATGATTTCGGCCGCATTCTTATTGAGGCCTACGTGGGAGCTCAGCCGCTGCCGGTTGCTGAAAGCCACCGTACCAAACACCGGCAGACTCACCGATACCGCTACGGTTGTGGCGTCGGCGTTCAGGTTCAGCGCCTGGTCAGAGGTGAAGTCGCGGGCCAGCCCCTGCTTTTCGGCCTGCGTCAGCTCCCGGCCCGAGGCGTCGATGAACCGCTTGATGGTGGCGCGCGTGAGCGACTGGGAGCCTATGCCCAAGCCAAACTCGCCCACCGTGAAGGCAATTTTGGGCGAGCCTACCCGCGCCAGATTGCCCGGGTTGACGCCGATGGCCTGGTAATCGGTGGCGAAGGTGACGCCCAGCCCGCCCCGGCCTACCTGCGCGAAGTTGCTGAAGTCGGTTTGGGCCTGCAGCAGTTGCGGTGCTCCCAGCAGCGCGGCCGCCAGCCAATAAGAAAGGTGCTTCATAGCAAAAAATGTAGCGTAAGCTTTAGCTTGCGGCGGTAGGCCGGCGCCCGGTTGCGTATGCCAGCCTGCAGTGGCCGGCCACGTACGGTCAGGCCCCGCTTCTCACCTGCCGCAAGCTAAAGCTTACGCTACAGTATTCCTCTCTTGGCCAAGCGCTTTTCCGTTTCTGAATATACCGACGGCCTGCTGGCTGGCAACCGCCTCGTGCTGAGCCGGGCCATTACGCTGGTAGAAAGCACCCTGCCCAGCGACCAGCACCTGGCTCAGCAGGTCCTCGACCAGGTGCTGCCCCACACCGGGCGCGCCGTGCGCCTGGGCATTACGGGCGTACCGGGCGTGGGGAAAAGCACGTTCATCGAAGCCCTGGGGCTGCACCTCGTGGGCCAGGGCAAGCGCCTCGCCGTACTGGCAGTGGACCCCAGCTCGCCCCGCAGCGGCGGCAGCATCCTGGGCGACAAAACCCGCATGCAGCAGCTGTCGATGCACCCGCAGGCCTACATCCGGCCCTCGCCGGCGGGCCGCTCCCTGGGCGGCGTCACGCGCAGCACCCGCGAAGCCATGCTGCTCTGCGAGGCCGCCGGCCACGACGTAATTTTCGTAGAAACCGTGGGCGTGGGCCAGAGCGAAACCGCCGTTCACGGCATGGTCGATTTTTTTCTGCTGCTGATGCTGGCCGGCGCTGGCGACGAGCTGCAGGGCGTCAAGCGCGGCATCATGGAAATGGCCGACGCCGTAACCATCACCAAAGCCGACGGCCCCAACGAAGCTGCCGCCCGCCGGGCCCGCCGCGAGTACCAGAATGCCCTGCACCTGTTTCCGCTGGGCTCTTCGGGCTGGAGCCCACCCGTGACTACCTGCTCGGCCCTTTCGGGCGCGGGCGTGCCCGAGGTATGGCAGGAAGTGGAGCGCTACGTGCAGCATGCCCGGCAAAACGGCTACTTCGAGCAGCGTCGCCAGCAGCAACACCTGCAATGGCTGCATGAGGCCATCCGGCAGGGACTGGAAGAGCAGTTCTACACCCGCCCCGCCGTGCTGGCCCAGCTTGACACCGTGCGCCAGCAGGTGCTTAGCGGGCAGCGCTCCGCCTTTGGCGCCGCTACTGAGCTGCTGGGCTTGTAATCTAAACGCATAAAAAAGCCCTCTGCTAAATGTCAGAGGGCTTTTCGGCAAGTGTAAGCTACCTACAGGTTTTTCAGCCAGGCCTGGCGCAGGGCCAGCTGGGCGGGGGTGGCCTGCGGGTCGAGGGCAAAGTTGTAGCGCTTTACTTCGTCGCGGGCTATGGTGCGGCAGCGGACTTTCTTTTCCGCACCGTCGTGGCGGATGGTTAGCTCCACTTCCGTGCCGGGCGCGCCGCTTTGCATGGCCGTGAGGGTTTGGCGGATGGTTTCCGGAGCAATAACGGCTCCATTGAAGGCCACGAACTGGTCGCCCTTGCTCACGCCGCAGGCCTGCAGCGTAGAACTCACTTCGGTAAACCCAATGCCGGCGGGCAGCATACCGTAGCTATTAGTGCCCAAAGACGCCAGCTGGCGGCCGGTGCGCAGGCTGGCATCGTAGCGGATACCCACTTTGGCGTAGTACTCCTGCAGCGGCAGCGGCTCGGCGTTTTCCACGTAGCGCGTGAAGAAGTCCCGGATTTCGGGATAAGTCAGCTTGGTGAAATCATCGAAGAAATTCTGCTCGCTCACCGGCTTGCTGGGTCCGTACTTTTTGGCCAGCTCCAGCAGCACGTCGCGTAGGCCACGCTTGCCGCCCGAAAGCTCCAGCAGGCGCACATCCAGCAAAGCCGCCGTCATGGCCCCGCGCTGGTAAATATTGCCGTACTGCTGCTGGCCTTCGTCGGTGAAGGACTGCAGGCCCAGACGCTTGAGCGAGTAAGTGGTATCGGCGCGCAGGTGGTCGTAGGCTACTTTGTCGTGCAGGGTAGTAAGGTAGTCGTCGAGAGTGGTGAGGCCGCCGCGCAGCTGCATCATGTGGGCGGCCCATTCCGTGGTGCCTTCGTAGAGCCACAAATGCTGGGAGCCGGTGGGCTGCACGAAGTTGAACTGCTCAATAATTTCGGAGTGGATGTTGAGCGGCGTCACGATGTGAAAGAACTCGTGGGCGGCCATGTCGGTAATCTGCTGGGCGTACTCGGGCGTGAGCGGCTGCTCCTTCAGGGTGTACTCCGAGCTGTAGGAATGCTCCCAGGCACCCTGGCTTTGGTCTTCGAAATGGTACAGAAACGCGTAGCGCTTCACCGGCAGCTGCACCAAGAAGCTTTGCGCGGCGCCCAGCATCTTCTGCATATCGGCCAGCAGCGGCCCCGCCTTGATCAGGTCGGTTTTGGAGTAGCAGTACAGAGCCACTTCGGCGTCGCCGAGTTTGGTGGTCGCCTCAGTGAGGCGGCCGAGCAGGATGGGCGAGTCTACGGCCTGGTCGTAATTTTTGGCGTGGTAGTAGCCCTGGGCATCGGGCGTGAGGGCCGAGCCGGCTTGCCACCCGCTGGGGTAGTTGATTTTCAGGCGGAGCGGCTGGCCCTGCATGCCCTGCGGATAGCCCAGAATGGTCTGGCCGTTGAGCAGAGCATGGTCCTGCTCCAGCGAAGAGCCGCACATGCGGTAAATCCGGTGGTCCTTGACCGGCGTATCCCAGGTTTCGGCAATAGTGTAGCGGATTTCGCGGGTGTGCGTGGGGTCGGCCAGCTGCCACTGGTTGGTGGAGAGCTGCTTGCTTTCCAGCGGCTTTCCATCCTTATCGAAGGCCTCGAATTTGCGCACGAAGCGGCCCATATCCATTACCTGGTAGGTGCCCGGCGCGGTGGAGGCAAACTGGTAGATGGCCTGGTCTTTCTTCAGCTTTTTGGGTAGCTGCAGCGTCACCTGAAACTCGTCGGTGGAGCGGGCCGGGTCGATGCTGACGGTGTAGGTTAGCTCCGAACCCGCCAGGGCCGAGGTCAGGGGCAGCAGCGCCAACAGGGCACCGGATACAAGAATTTTCATGAAAAATGAACGGGGTGGAGAAAACGAAAAAGCGCCCCGGCACCAACGGGCCGGGACGCAAAGTACGCTGCTAGCTGACTACGAGCGAAGCTTGCGCAGCGTCAGGTAGTCGAGGTAGTACAGGATTTTGATGGACACGTTGTTGTTGTGGGGCGTGTTGATGGTGTTGCTCAGGTTGTCGAAGTAAAGCGGCGTGGCCTCGTTGGCTTCCAGAAACGTCGAGCCGGCGTTTTTCCACACCACGCTCACCTGCGAGCCGGGCGCAAACCACCACGCGTACACCGCATCCACGTTGAAGGCGTTGAAAGTATTGTCGCGGTTGCGGCGGTAGTCCACGGGGTTTTCAATACCGTTGGGGCCCAGTTGAGCAAAATCCTGGTAGCGCACGGTACTGGTGTAGTGGCGGGTGCGCACGGTGAGGGACATGCGGTTGGTGAACGTATAGCCCATCGACAGGACGTTGGACACCGTCACCACCCGGCGGCGGCCCAAAAGCACGTTCTTGGGTTGCAGCCCCAGCTCTGCAATGCCCCCCAGTTCCCGGATAATGGCCCTGTCTAGCGGCTCATTGCTGTTGAGCCCGCCATTCACGTAGCCGATCTGGTTCTGATTCTGCTCCCAGTCTATGCTGTACCGAAAGTTGAGCTTGTTGTTGACCCGGTAGCGCGGCGAAAACGACAACGAATAGCTGGTTCGGCGCGGGCGCTCCAGCCGCTCGTCCTTCACGTACTGCCGGGTACCCCCGCTCAGGTCCCAGGCCAGCTTCTTCCGATAGTCCGTTGAAAAGAAAGCACTGAAGCCGGCTCTGGTTGGCACGCGCACATAGTACTCGCCCAGCGGCTCCGTGCGCGGCTCGTAGAAGTCGTTGCGGGCCGGATCGATACTCACATCGAAGCCGGTGGTAATAAAGCTTTTGGTGAACGTTGTTTGCGTGCCTCCGGCAATGCTGACATCCTGGTAGCGCGTGGGCCGGTAAAGCAGGGAATGATTGAAGTTGAACCAGTTATACAGGTTATTTACCTTCCAGAACGGCTTATAAATGTTGTAGTTGGCGTAGATATTCTGGGAGATGTTGTTGTTACCGAACAGGATACCCAGGTCGTTGGGATTGTAGTGGTCCGACTCGATACCGTGGTTCAGGCCCCAGGTGAAAGCCCCACTGATCTTTCCGAAGCCTACCTGATACTTATAGCCATCCTGGTCGCCGATGGCTTCCTCGGAGCCGAACTGGGTGCCGCGGCGGCGCGAGTATACCACCCGGCCATCAATGGCGTAGGAGTTCTTTTTGTTGGAGAAGCGAAACAGCCCGCCCGTTACGTTGGCATCATAGGTGCTGCCCATGCGCGTCACGTTGGTGTTGATGAGCGACACGTAGGAGTTATTTTTCAAGCTCTGGTCCAGCACGAAGATGTTGTAGTTCGAGAACGGCTGCGTGAGAATGCGCCGCTCCTTGCCGTCCACCGAGTCGCGGGCTATGGCGTACACGTCGTTGCTGAGGGCATTAAACAAGCCCACGCCCAGGCCTTTGCTGGTGCGCCCCGAAATCTTGGTGGCATTGAGCAGGCGCGTCACGCCCGGGTCCGACACCAAAACTTCGCCCGGTATATACTCGCCTTTCTCATTTTCACCTCCGGCCCGCAGTTTGTCTCCGGCCGTACCAAACCCGATGGGGGTAGCGCCCACGCGACGGGAGTAGAACAGGTTGCCTTTGTTGAAGAGCTCGGTCCCCTCCGTAAAAAACTGGCGGTTTTCCTGGAACTGTACCTCAAAGGGCGAAAGGTTCAGCACCTGGTTGTCGCTCTGCACCTGCCCGAAGTCGGGCACCAGCGTGGCGTCCAGCGTGAAGCTTTCATTGATGCCCCACTTCACGTCGGCGCCCCCGTTGAAGCTGGTGCTGGTGTTGCGCGTGCCCTGCTCCTTATAGGGGTAGTGGTTGGCGTAGGCCGAAATGTAGGGCGTGAGCGAAAGGCGTAGCGGGGGCTTGATGTCGCGCAAACCCGTGAGCACGCCCCACTGGTTTACGAAGCCATCCACGGCCGGCTTGACCTCACTCCAGAAAAAGCCCTGGCGCAAACTTTGACGGTTACGCATAAACTGCAGGCCCCACGACTGCTCGGCCTGGGTGCTGAAGCGAATGGCCGAGTACGGAATGCGCATTTCCGCTATCCAGTCGGTGCCGCGGATGGCGGTGCGCGAGTCCCACACGGCGTTCCAGGCGAAATCCTCGCCGCTGGCGGGCGAGTAGCGCGCATCGGCCTGCACCCCGCCCGTGGTCACGAAGAAGCCGTAGCCGTTGATTTTATCGCGGTACGTATCGAGGAAGATGCCGAAAAAGTCGGTGTTGGGCAGGTTGTCCCGCTCCCCCAGCTCCCGGAAGATGGAGTCCTGGGCCACGTCGTGCATAATGGCGCCCACGTAGATGGCGGCATCATCGTAGAGGATGCGCACCTCGGTGGGGTGCTTTTCGTGGGGACCGGGGTTGGGCCGGTTCTGAATGAAGTCGGTAGCTATTGGGGCCTGCTGCCAGATGGGCTCATCGAGCAGGCCATCCAGCTTGATGGTTTCGCTGATGCGCACGGCCTGCAGCTGGCGCACGACGGCAGGAATGGGGGCCGGGGCGGGCGCGGGGGCGGTTTGTGCCAGGGCGCTGCTGAGCACCAAGCTCAGCCCAGCCAGCAACAGGAAACCTGCACGTAACATGGAGAAGGAAAAAGAAAGTAGATGGTAGACCGAAGCGAAGTTTATAGAGGTCAGGGCGGATGCGGCCAGCAGGCCGGCAGCGGAGTGCAGCCATAGATGCCGCCGTCCCCGCAACCGTTGCCTCTGGCTGAACAATAGGCACAAAAAAACCGGCGGCTTCACGTGCCACCGGCTTTCTGCATCCATTATTCACTCACTGAAATCTGGAAGGTTTGCTTGCTTTTTCGGCCCTCCGTCGGCTCAGGCATATCGAGCATATTACGGTATTTGCGGGCCATTTCGGCTGATTGGGTTTTGCCATTCACGCTCAGGCCTTCGTCGCTGAGCTGAAACTGGAAGCTTTTTTCCGTGGCTCCGAGCAGGCCATCCTTGCGCAGCTCCTGCCAGATGCGGTTGGAATCGAGGCGCGGAGGGGCGGGCGGCGCTGGTGGGGCGGGGGCGTCCGCGGCGCGGGGTGCCTGCGGGGCCCGAGGAGCCTGGAACCCCTGGGGTGCGCGAGGAACCTGAGGCGGCCGGGGCGGAGCCGGTGGGCTTACATAGCCGCGGCTGGTGCTATTGCTGCGGCGCGTTATCACGAACGAGCCGGTGGTGAGCTTGCGGCCCGCTTTGGCGGCAAACAGGCGCAGGTACTTGTCGCGCACGGCGGCCGGCAGCTTTTTGCCGTTTACCGTCATTTCCCGGGCATTCAGTCTCAGCTGATAGCTGTTGCGGTTTTTGATCAGCCCGTCGCTCAGCATCTGCCGGCTGAGGGCCTCTTCCACCTTGTTGTCTGCCCGGCGGGCCTCATCGGCGCGGAGCATCTCCTCATCGTGCTCCCGCATGGCTTCGTCATGGACGCGCATTGTCTCATCGAAGCCGCGCATGTCGTCGTCGTGCTCGCGCATTTCGCGGTCATGCTCGCGCATAGCCTCGTCGTGCAGGCGCATGGCTTCATCTACCTGGCGCTTCTGCGCGCTGTTGCGGGTATCGTCGGCGTTCTGCCGGGCGTCGGAGAGCCGCTCGCGCAGCTCCGCCCGCTGCTCGTGCAGCCGCTCCCGGGCTTCCTGAATCCGGTCTTTTTCTTCTTCGCTGTCGGCTTCGCGGTAAGCCTTGTTAAGCTTCAGCTCGGCCTGGCGCAGAGCTTCATCAGTTACCTCCGTCCAGTTCTCATTGCCCCCAAATGACTGCGTGCCATCGAGGTAGAACGTGTGCCCCTGACCGCCGCGTTTCAGCCAGAAACGGCCTTTTTCCCGTTCGGCCTGGGCACGCGACAACTGCCGGAGCGTAGCCATATCCCGCTGGTTGGGCACCTGCATCCACACCTGCGGCGCGGGCCCATTGCCGAACTGGAACTGAAATGCCTCATTGGGCTCGTTGCGCAGCACGTAACCGTTGGGCGCTACCCGAATAACCTGGGTGGACGTTTTGGCTTTCCTGCCGGGCTTGGCCGTCGTTTCCACGGGCTGGCCGTTCACCATCAGGTTCGTTACGCGGCCTTTTTTGTCTTTCTCGATAACTACCGTGCTGGCCTCACGACCTGGCCCAAACCGGCGGCCGGCGCCTTCCACTATCACCACCTGCTCGGAGGAGCGGTTGCGTGTGCCTTTGCGGCGGGGTTTGTCATTGGTCGGCGTTTCGTCCGTGGCTTCCACTTCGGCCGGTACTTTGGCAACCAGCGGAGTCGTTGTTTCGGTGCTGGTAGAGGACGTGGTAGAAGTCGACTGCTGCTTGGTCGTGTCTTCGGAGGTGAAAGCGTCCGGCAACAGGTTGCCCAGCGGGTTGCGGGGGTGCGTGAGGGGGCGTGGGTCGGCCAGGGCTACGGCGGTGGTCAGCAGCATCAAGCCGCCCAGCACCACGCAAGCCGCCATAAAGCCCTCCGTGAAGGTGGGCGCCGTGCGGCCTTGCACCAGTCGGCGCACCCGGCCCAGGAGCGTACCGCGGCTGCCCACGGCAGCCATAGCTAGTTGAGGGGTGTGGCGCGGCGAAAGGTTCAGCTCGGCCAGGGCGGTGAGGGCGCGGGCCAGCGTGAGCGGGTTGCCCCCCACCAGAGCCGTAGCCGTATCGTCGCAGCAGTTTTCGCGCTCCACTCGCATAGTAGCCGTCACAAACCACACGGCAGGGTGGTAGAAGAACAGGATTTCCGCCACCGACTGCACCAGATTCATCAGGTAGTCGCGGCGGGCCACGTGGGCCAGCTCGTGGGCGAGAATAGCTTCCAGATAGGTGTTGCTCAGGCCCGTTACCGTGCCCAGCGGCAGCAGAATGGCCGGCTTCAGGTGGCCGACCACCATGGGCACGCGCACCAGCGCCGATTCCAGCAAAGCCACTGGGCGCTGCAGATTCGCCTTTTCGGCCAGGGCCCCCAGGCGGTGCAGCCACTCTACACCCAGTGGCTGCACCCGATAGTGGCGCAGGCGCTGCACGTAGGCCAGCCCGCCCAGCAGGCGCAGCGTCATGGCCAAGAGCCCCAGCAGCCAGACCGTTACCAGCACGGGCAGATTCTGCTCGAAATACCGCTGCCAGGCAGCCAGTGGGCCAAGCGGGGCGGCCTCATCGGGCACGACTAGCGCCGGAGCTTCGGCCGAGGCTATAGTTGGGGCGCCGGTAGCCTGCCAGGAAGCCAGCCGCACGTTGGCATCATTGCTCGCCTGGAAGGACGACGGCACCTCAGCCAGCGCGGCGTAGTAATAGCGCCCAAAGGTGACAGAAGCCAGCAGCAGCATAGTACCCAGCGCGAGGCCGGCTACGCGGTAGCGCACGGCGGCTGTGTGCCGGCGCAGCACCAGCAGCAGGCCGCCCAGGGCCAGGGCTACCACGGCGCCCTGCCACAGGGAGTGAACGAGCGTCCAACCCAAAGCCCGCACCAGCGCGGGCGACAACGTGTGTTCGAGCCAGTTCATTGGGCGGAGTCGTTTTGGTTTTCGATTTCGTCGAGCAGGTGGCGGATCTGGTTTAGCTCCTCCTGGGAGGTGCTACGGTTGCCCAGGGCCTGCATCACCATTTTCAGAGCCGAGCCGCCAAATGTGGCGTCCAGAAACCGGTCAAGCAACAGGCCCTGGGTTTCTTCCTGGCGCACGGCGGCGCGGTACACGTGGGTTTTGCTGTCGTCGTCGCGTAGCACCAGGCCCTTGTCCAGCATCAGCTGCAACAGCTTCAGGGTGGTGGTGTAGCCTATCTCCCGCTTTTCGCTGAGGTAGTCGTTCACGAAGCGGACAGTGCTGGGGCCGTGCTGCCATAGCACATGCAGAATTTCCAGCTCCGATTCCGTGGGTTTGGCCGGGGGTGATTTGCTCATAGCTCAGAAAGATTAGTCATACGAATTGGTTCGTACATCAAACATATACGAAGGAAATCGTAGAAGCAAATTTATCCTACGATTTATTTCGTATACTATTTCAGTTGAGGAAAAACAAGCTTGAAAATCAGCTATTTCCCCTCAAGACCTGAGAAACGTTGCTACCGTTGCCCGGCCCGCTTACGCACCAGCGTAATTTGGGCGCGGTGGCAGATACCGCCCAGCGGCGGGTTGAACTTAGCTACTTTCACCTTCACGGAGCGCACGTACGGGAATTCTGCCATTATCCTGTCGATAACGCGGTGCCCAAGGTGCTCCAGCAGCCGTGCCGGGGCCAGCATTTCCTCCCGCACCACGCGGTACAGCACTTCGTAGTTCACCGTCTGCTGCAGGTTGTCCGACTGGCCGGCTGCATGCAGGTCAGTGCGGATGTAGAGGTCGACGCCGTACTTATTCCCGATTTTCTGCTCCTCGTCGTAGTAGCCGTGAAACGCGAAGAACTCCATGCCTTCCAGTGCAATCTGGCCCATGCGGTAAATCAGTGAGTGAGTGAATGAGTGACGCATCGGCGGCAAGGTCCGAAACTAACTCATGAAACCACGGATTGAGGCGTATTCCTGGCTTCCTCTTTACTACAAAACAGAAAAAGCCACCCAAAGGGGCAGCTTTTCCAATCGTCTACAGAATCCAGGAAATCCGTGCGAAACGAAGTTCGGCGCAGCCAATCCCTGGTTTAGATTTCGTCGAAGAATGACTTTTCACTGGCAGCAGCCATGCCTGGCTGGCCGGGGTGCGTGGTGGGTATGGGCTGGTTGATTTCCGGGTGATTCGGCCCGATGGGGCGGATGTCGGGTGCAACCGGCTCGACACGGGGCGGAGCGGGGTCGGGCACCTGCGAAGGTGCGGGCGGGTCGATGTGGGGAGCCGGCGAGATGCCGGGGTTTTCGGCTGGGGCACCGGGCCGCTCAATCTCGGGGCCGGGGGCCTGGGCCGGGGCGCCGGGGTCGGGCTGCTGGCCGGGTTTCGGGTTGTAGGCGCCGGGCTGAGAGCCAATGGGGGCGCGTTCCGAGGAGGCGCTGCCGGCTACCAGCCCTGCCGGACGGGCAGCGCTACCAACGGCCGCAGCCGACGAAGTGGAAGCAGTATGAACAAGCATGGGTGCGGGGGCTTCAGGTGAAGGTTCAGGTTTGTTCACCTTTACGCTGGCCGCCCGCGAAAGGATAGCCGCCATGGAGGATTTCGGCCGGTTACGACTTTTCTCCACTTTATCCAGAGCATCGGTAGCCAGGTGCTGCAGGTCGCGCACGAGGCCTTCGAGTACGCCTTCGAGGCGCTGGTGCTCCTGGCCCAGCAGGTTCACCTCCTTCTGCATTTCAGTAATGGTTTTCTCGGCCTGCTTATAGGCATCGTCTACTACCGTGCGGGCTTTCTGGCGGGCATCGGCCAGGAGCTGCTCGGCTTTCAGCTGGGCTTCGCGGATGCGCAGCTCGGCGTCGCGCTGGGCCTGCTCCGTAATGCTGTTACCCGTATCCTCGGCCGTTTTGAGCGTGCGGTAGAGCGACGATTCCACTTCGCGCATCTTCTGCACTTCCTGGGTGGCATGGTCCAGCTTCAGGCGCAGCTCTCGGTTTTCGTCGCCCATCCGCTCCCACTGCTGCGAAAGTGAGTTCAGAAAGGCCTGTACTTCGTCCTTGTCAAGTCCCCGAAAGGCTTTTTCAAAGGTTTTCTGCCGGATATCGAGGGCGGTGATTTTCATGAAGGAGCGAGAAGTTAGAAGCGAGAAGTCAGGAAACGTACATGGCGTGCGAAGGGAAACATACTCTAGCTTCCAGTTCCTGAGTCCTCCCTACTGATTTGCCAAACGACCAGACTACGGTCGTCGCTACACGAAACTAGCCGATTTTGGCGGGCCGACCAAAACAGCCGGTTTACCGAGGTGCCGTGGCCCGCGTGCCGGGCGCGGTCTACCACGCGCAGCAGCCGCAGCGAATCGGCGTCCCAGAGCTTGATGGACTTATCCATGCTACAGGTAGCCAGCAGCTGCCCGTCGGGGCTGAAGGTGAGGTGGTTGATGGCGAAGAGGTGCGCCACCACGCTGAGGTCCTCTGCATAATCGACCGCCACGTCCCAGCGGCGCAGGTGGGCGTCGCGGCCGGCCGTGAGCAGGTAGCGGCCATCGGGCGAGTAGGCGGCGGTGAAGATGGAGTTGGTTCCGGCAGCTATGGTATGCTTCACGGCCAGCGAGTCAGCATCGAGGATGTATACGCGGGTATCGGAACTGCCCACGGCCAGCTCGCCGCGCCCGGCGTGCAAGCTCAGGCAGCGCAGGCTTTTATCGGAGAGCGAAACCAGCTGCAGAAGCCGCAGATCTGCCGTGTGCAACACGGCCAGCTGGCCGTTGCCGAGGGCCACGTACACGCGCTGCCGGGTTTCATCATACAGGATTTCAAAGATGGCGGCCGGCGGCAAAGCGGTGGCGTGTACCAGCTGACGCGCATCTAAATCAATAGCCTGCACGCCCTGGAAGTTGTGGCCAATGAGCAGCCAGCGGCGGGCCGGCACGTAGCGCAGGGCATACACCGAGTTTTCGACGCGGGCCACCAGCTCACCATCCTGCGTAGGGTCGTCCAGGCTCCAGCTCACCACGAAGCCGTCGGTGCCGGCCGAGTAGATGGCGGCTTCGTCGGTGGCTCCGCTCAGGGCATACACACAGTCGCGGTGGCCGCTGAGCGTAGCCAGTTTCTGCACCTGCGGACGGAAGAGCGTAGTCATAGCGGAAAACAAACCAAAGCGCAAAGTACGCCAGATTTCCCGGCCCCGACCGGTTTTGCTCGGGCCGCGCATCGGAATCCGGCTTGGAACCCCGACTTTCGTCTTTGAACTTCTGTGCTCGCCTCCTCATGCCGCTTTCTTCCGTCACGCCGCTTGCTCCCCATGCCCTGCTGGGCCTATGGAACCTGACGGAACCGGCGCCGGAGCTGGCGTCTCTCCTGCCTTACTTCGAGTGGTACGCCGCCCGCCAGCCCGCCGGCCGCGACGAAACCCGCACCCGCCAGTGGCTGGCCGGCCGGGTGCTGGCCCACACGCTCCAGCAGCAGCTCACACCCCACCCGGCCGGCCCTCTCAGCAACGACCCGAACGGCCGGCCGTTCTTCGCCCAGCAGCCGGCGTTGGCCGTGTCGTTGTCGCACTCCGGCGAGTGGGTGGCGGCGGTGCTGAGCCAGGGCGGACGCGTTGGCACAGATGTTGAACTAGTGCGGCCCAAAGCCCGGCAGCTCGCGCCCCGGTTTCTTTCCAGCACGGAGTTGGAGGACGCCGGCGACGAAGCCCTGAAATACAGCTTATACTGGAGTGCCAAAGAAACCTTGTATAAGCTGCACAGTCGCCGGGCCCTGGTGTTTAAAGAGCAGATTCTGCTCGACCCGTTTCGGCTGCGGGAGGCGGGTGCCATGACGGGGCACCTGCTCCTGGACAACTCCCGCAGCCAACACCAGGTACAGTACCGCTGCCTTACTTCTTCCTACGTACTCACTTACTGCCTCGATGGCCCTACTTTTCCGCTCGCCTAACCTCTTCGCCATGAAGCTTCGCCGAATTTCCATTCTTGTAGCCACGGCTCTGTTGCTGGGTTCCGTGGCCGTGGGCGTAGCCCGGGCGCAGGGTCCGGCCACCGTCACCGACTTCACCCTGAAAAACGCCGCCAACTCCGACGTGAAGCTGAGCTCCTATGCCGGCAGCAAAGCGGTAGTAGTGGTATTCATCAGCCAAAGCTGCCCGTTTTCGCGCCTCTACCAGGACCGACTCAGCGCGCTGGCCAGCACCTACGGCGGCAAGGGCGTGCAATTTCTGTTCATCGATACCCCTATCAACCTGGAAGCCAGCGCCGATGCTGAGGCCGACAAGCTGAAGATCAAAGCCGACGGCACCAACAGCCTGACGTATCTGCGCGACGATGCGGCCCAGGTAAGCACGCTGCTCGGAGCCAGCAAAACGCCCGAGGCCGTGGTGCTGCAGCCCGCCGGCAACGGCTTTGCCGTGCGCTACCGCGGGGCCATCGACGACAACCCCCAGATGGATGCCTACGTGAAGCAGCGTTACGTGCAGCAGGTTCTCGACAACCTCCTGGCCGGTAAGCCCGCCGGTATGGCGGCCCAGCGCGCTGCCGGCTGCCTTATCAAGAAAAAGTAGCCGATCCAGAGGCTAGCTTCAGAATAGAAAACCCCTGATGTCTGCGCAGACGTCAGGGGTTTTCATGTTTCGACTCTCACCAGGGCCGGACAAGGGTGGCTATTCTTCCGTTTCGTCCTCGGTAGCGTCGGTGGTGGCTTCCGGGGCTTCGAGCAGGATGGCGAGCAGCTGGTTTACCTCGGCGGCTTTAGCGGGCTCCTGAATTTTCTCGAAGCTCACGGACAGGTTGCGCAGGGCCCGCCGCACGATATCCAGGTGCGAACAGGGCTCCAGATACATGGGATTGGGCGAGAGGTTGAGCTGCGCAATGTAGTGCTCGATATCTGTGCGCGAGAGGATGAGGCCGCGGTTGTAGCAGTTGATGTAGAACGGCTCCAAATTTGGGTTGGTGGGCCGGAACATGAGCACGAACAGGTTGGGCAGGTTTACGCCGTACACCGGCCAGCCTAGGCGCTGGGCTACCAGCAGGTAAATCACGCACAAGGTGAGCGGGTTGCCGCGCCGCGTTTCCAGCACGCGCTGCAGCATAGAATTGGCCGGCGAATGAAAGTTCTGGGTGTTGGCCGCAAACTTGTGCGTCTTGAATAGCACGTGGTTGAGCGTCTGCACCTGGTCGGCGGGGTGCATGGCCGGGCGCGTGAGCGTCCACACCTCAAAGCGCAGCTGCTCGATGGAGCGCGTGAGGGCCTGCAGATCGGCATCGGGGTACTGGTAGGAGTTCAGCAGCCACATACCTTCCAGCAGGTTTTCGCCGCCCGAGTCGCGCCACACGCGCAGGCGCTGCTGCAGCCCGTCGAACTGCAGGTGATGAATCAGGTTTTCGAGGCGCTGCTGCTGGTCGGAGTTCAGGGTTTCCTCCCACGACTCTTCCAGAAACGGAATAATGCTTTCCCCCAGCGTCTGAATCTTTTCCTGGATCTGGGGAGCAATTTCCGGGTCGTCGAGCAGGGAAATAAGGGCTTTGATTTCTTTGTTCGTCAAGGGATGCAGCGTAGAGTCAGAAGAGCGGAAAGCCTACAAATAGCACAGGAAGTACAAAGTAACGCAACGAAGGCAGGTTTTCCCCACCGCCGCTGAGAACTAACGCCCATATGGGGGCAGATTGTTCACTTCCTTAAACCGGCTCCAAGCAAGCGGCCGTCTTACTTCTCCCGCAGTTCCTTGCGCATGCACACGCTGTTCTCCACGCCGACGTACTGCCCGTAGTTGGGTGTGTGGGCATATTGGCTTTTCTCGTAGAGGCGGATTGCCTCGGGCTGCTTTTTACCGGTTTCAAGCACGCAGGCTGTGTAGTCCAGCTCTTTGGCCCAGGCTTCCAGCTCCTGCAGAATGGCCGGCGCCACGCCCTTGCCCCGAAACTCGGGCCGCACAAACATACGCTTCACTTCCACGGCCTCCTCATCATACTTCTTGATGGCGCCGCAGCCCACCGGCTGGTTGTTCCAGTAGGCCACCACCGCGTGCCCGATCATATCAATCTTGTTGAACTGGGCATAAAAGCCATGGTCGGCGCCGTCACGCACGGCCAGGTCCTGGTCGAGCAGGGCCACCAGCTCCTGGAAGTCGGCATCGGCCGAGGTGGTTTTCAGTAAAGTGAGCATGGGGTCTAAGTCGAGGTTAAATCAGCCAAAGCACTGGTGCCTTGCCCACGCCTAGCTTCTACAGAGGCACGTTTCCTTTCAGATACGTACTTACGGGCACCACTTTGTAGGCGGGGTCGCTGGCGAAGATCTTGGTGAGGGCGGCCGCATGCCGCTGGCCTATCACTACTAGCAGGCGCTTGCCGGGGTGCGCCAGCTGAGTGGCTACAATATTGGAGTATATTTTCAATTCCCGCTCCGTAAAGACAGAAATGAACTCAGCGCCGATGTAGCGGGGCGAGACGTAGGCCGTATCCACGTATTGGGCCGGCGGATTCGTGAACCGTCCCTGCTGCACCCGGGCCGGGTTGATAAACAGGGTGCGGTACGTTACATCCAGGATGGCGGGGTGGTTCAGAAACTCCAGATAGCCCTGCACCCCCAGCGTGCCGTCCTTGAACTGCGTATCGGCCAGGCGGCCAACCGCCGAAAACTTGTCCAGGCTGGATACAAAGTAGTTGAGATTGGTGCCGGAAGTCAGCATCCGGCTCGAAACGCTTTCGTAGCAGTCTATTCCCCAGACACGCTCATGGCCGAGCTGCCGGGCCACCGCAAAGCCAAACTGGTTTTTTTCGGAGCGGCTATAGGGCAGGTCGGCCGGCTTCACCTTGCCCGCTTTGTAGAGCGTGTACAGGCTATCGAGGCTGGCTTGTTCCTCCGGGGTATCTTCTACCATCACCATATCGGGCCGGAACCGGGCCAGACGCTTGTTTACCTCCGCCACTTCCTGCTGCCGCTTCTCACTCAGCAAATCGGCCTTCGGAAACTTTTGATAGAGGCTTTCCCCTCCAAAGTGCGTGCTGCCCAGCAGCACTATCTCAATGGGCTCTTTGGGCTTGTCCGCCACAACGGATTTCACTGCATTTTTCAGGTCCTGTCCCTGCGCGCTTAGGCTCAATAAAGCCAGAATACCTACCCGTATCAGGTGCTGCATACTTTTCTCTTGCTGGTGAAAGGCTCCGTGCCTTGTTCAATTAGCACGGAGGCACGCACCGAACAATTGGTTGCAGGTAAGGCGGCCGCATTTTCTGCTTTTACATTGCCTGTGGCAGCCTATCTACAAACTTCGGGCGCTGGTGCCCATGTCGGCACGGTGGCGGTTCAGCCAGGCCAGGCCCTGCTTGGGGTCGGTAAACCAGCCCATGCGTACGCCCTGCACCTGCTCGTCCAGCGGGTTGTCGTAGCCTACTTTTGGCAGCGCTTCCCAAATGAAAAGCGGCACCAGAAAGGCAATAAAGGGCATTTGCTTTAGCTCGCGCCGCACCCGCGGAAAATATTCCTCGCGCATCCAGTTGTGCAGGGTCTGAGGCTGCGGGCTCTGTTGCCGGAGGCCGTCCAGCATCCAGTAGGGACAGGCGTGGCGCACGGCCGTGGCCAGCAGCAGCTCGCATACTTCCGTGACTTCCAACGGACTAAGAGGCCGTACCGAGACGCCGTACAGCAGCGGTGGAGCCGACTGGAACACCAGATTATAGTAAGGCAAAACGGGCAATGGGGTCAGGTCGGGCTCCATAGAGCCCAATATAGAAATTTACCCGTATAAACTTGAACAATCATAGGACCAAGGGCTATACCTACCCAATTACTGCGTCTTGCTCCCGCAGCCTAGCCCGCTACTTTTTCAGGTACTTCTTCGACTCCACCACCCGAAACGCCGGGTCGCTGGCGAAGATGCTTTGCAGGGAGCCGATATGGGCCGCCCCAAACAGCGCCAGCACGCGCCGGGGCTTGGTTTGTAGCGCCTGCACCACGATGTTGGAGTAAATTTTATAGTCGCGGTTCTTGAACACCGAAATCAGCTCCGCTCCAATGTATTTCGGGTTGATAAAAGCGGTATCCACCTGAGCATCGGGTTTGGTGAAGCGGCCGTTTACCACGCGGGCCGGCGTCACGTAGCGCAGCCGGTACACCTGGTTGTACAGCTCCGGCTGGTTGATAGCCACCTCGTAATCGTAGAGCGAGAGGGCGCCCTGCTGCAGCTGCGTTTTCAGGCCGCCAGCCACTTTGCTTAGCTCCTGCTGGGCCTGCTGGTACAGCTCAATGTTCTGGCCGGTGCGCAAAATCCCCTGCGAGGTGCCGCCGGGCGCATTCGTACAGTAAATTTTATTCAGCCCCAGCTGTTTGCCCAGCCGGAATGCCACCTGAAATACCTCACTACGGCCGCCGGGCAGCGTCATCAGGTTCAGCTTGTCCTGCCGGTACAGGGCAAAGAGGCTGTCCACTTCGGCCTGCTCCTCGGGCAGACTTTCAACGACCAGCATATCGGGCTTGTACCGGGCCAGGGCTGCCGTGAAGCGTCCGATATCCTGCTGGCCTTTAGCCGTCAGCACATCGGTGGTAGGATAATCCTTGCTGTAGATTTGGTTGAGGTGGTCGGAGCCCGCAATCATCACCTCGGTGGGCGCCGTCTGGGCGAGGGTAGCAGCGGCACTGCCGAAAGCCAGCAGCAGGACGAGTAAGCGTTTTTTCATGCAGGAGTTAGGGAGAAAGTTGCCCTAGGGAGGCTTCCAGGCGCTAAAAGGTTGCACGCGCGCCGCCTGCATCCGGTAGGCGCAATGGCCCTCAGGACATTGCGCAGCTTGGGCGGGTGGTAGTGCCCGGTTATAGCTCGCCGGCAAGCCGAAGCACCTGCGTTTCCAGCTCAGCGGAAATACGAAAATTGGTTTGCCGGATGCGGGCCAGCACCGGCTTGATGGCAGCGAGGTAGCCGCTGCGTTTGGCTTGCAGGAGCACCCCAAACGTGCCCGTAACGGTTAGCTGTAACTGTTGGGCCACGCGGCGCCCCCGCTGTTCATCAATAATCAGCAAACTGTCCGGCTGCTCCAGCGCCAGGGCAATGGCACTGGCCTCGCCCGGGTCAAGGGTAAGCGCCAATACTTGTAGCTGCTTTAGGTCTTGTGGATGCTTTACCTGCGCCCATTCCGGTAGCGGTAGGCCGTATTCTTTGGCTACGGTGCCAGTCACGGTAATCGGCCCGAATACTTGAGGCAGCAAGGCCAGCTCACCGATTTTTTCCAGCAAAATCAGACAACTGGTGTCAGCAATGATAACGGGCGGCATTCAGCAGGTCGTTTTCCAGGTCAGTAGCCGGGTGGTTGATAACCGATACGCCGTACTGGCCCAGCAGCTCCATGAAGGTGCGCTTGCTATAGCCGGCTACCTCCGCCGCCTGACCCAGCGTAAGTTTGCCTTGCTCGTAGAGGTGAGCGGCCAGGAGCATGGCGGCTTCCTGGGCGCTAAGGTCCAGCGAGTCGGGAACAGTGAGGGTCAGCGTTTTCATAGTGTGGGGAAGATACGACTTGGATGATACATGCGCTACGGCGAATGAGGCAGCTCTGGCCTAACCTGCCGGAAGAAACAGGTACGCTGGCCGCTACCTCCTGTTCTTTCTGGCTGAAGCTGCCTCCCCCTCTTTGTATCTGCCCATCTGCCTATAGGAAGGAGGACGAATGTATTTGTATCGAAGCACCTGCTCCCGGAGTTGCCTGTATGCGTTTATCTATAGGCAACTTCCGGGAGCAGGTGCTTCGATGTAATCGTATACGGGCAACTTCTGCGGGAAACAGGGCTGTTATAGTTGCAGGAGGAAACCGGGGCATTTAGGCGTAGCGGGCCTTGGTTTTGTCCGCCCCGTTGCAGCCGATCAAGAGTCATATGGGTTCCATACAGACGGCAGACAATAATCCATTTGATGCCTGCCTGATTGCCTATTTAACTATCAACTGTTCTTTAAAGACATGAAATACTTCCGTACCATCTTCAGCACAAATACTATCAGGCTGGCTTAAATCTATTACGGCTATTTCCTGCCCATCCAGTTTGTAGGTTTCCCTGATACTAGTTGCAACGAGGCCCTGCTGTGGATAATGGCTATGCTCATCTAAATCATCCTCTGTGACTATTGGTATCTTCTCAACTATTGACCATTGCTTCCTATCAATGTCATAGAATATGGCTCTTACCCAACCAGGCTGAGCATCATCAAAAAACTCTTTGATGGTAACAGTCAACTCTGCCATAAGCGTTGAACCTTGCTTCATACCTGAATCACCCCCACGTTGTATGCTTTTTCAATCGGCGCGTGGTTGGCCATGTTGATGCCCTGGGAAATGACTTTGCGGGTTTCCAGCGGGTCGATGATGGCGTCGACCCAGAGGCGGGCGGCGGCGTAATAGGGCGATAGTTGCTCTTCGTAGCGGGCTTTGATGCGGTCCAGCAGCTCCTTTTCGGCCTCGGGCGTGATTTCCTCGCCTTTGGCTTTAAGCGAAGCCACCTGAATCTGCAGGAGCGTGTTGGCGGCGGCGGCCCCGCTCATCACGGCCAGTTGGGCGGTGGGCCAGGCCACAATCAGGCGCGGGTCGTAGGCCTTGCCGCACATGGCGTAGTTGCCGGCCCCGTAGGAGTTGCCAATGATGACCGAGAACTTCGGCACCACGGAGTTGGCCATAGCGTTTACCATCTTCGCCCCGTCCTTGATGATGCCGCCGTGCTCGGACTGTGAGCCGACCATGAAGCCCGACACGTCGTGCAGGAACACCAGCGGTATGCGCTTCTGGTTGCAGTTCATAATAAAGCGCGCGGCCTTGTCGGCCGAGTCGGAGTAGATAACCCCGCCCATCTGCATGGCGCCCTTCTTGGTTTTCACGATTTTGCGCTGGTTGGCCACGATGCCCACCGCCCAGCCATCAATGCGCGCCAGCCCGCAAAGAAGCGTCTGGCCATACAGGTCCTTGTAGGGCTCGAACTCCGAGTTATCCACCAACCGGTTGATGATGTCCATCATGTCGTAGGGCTTGGCGCGGTCGGAGGGCAGCAGGCCGTAGATTTCCTTCTCGTTCTGGGCCGGAGCCTGGGCCGTTTTGCGCGAGAAGCCGGCCGTGGACTGCGCCCCGAGCTTGTCGAAGATGTTGCGGATGTGGTCGAGGCACTCCTCGTCGGTTTTGAACTTGTAGTCCGTCACGCCCGAAATTTCGGAGTGCGTGGTAGCCCCGCCCAGCGTCTCGTTGTCGATAGACTCACCGATAGCCGACTTCACCAGATAAGAGCCGGCCAGGAATACCGAGCCCGTTCCGTCCACAATCATGGCCTCGTCGCTCATGATGGGCAGATAAGCGCCGCCAGCCACACACGGGCCCATAATGGCCGCCAGCTGCACAATGCCCATGCTGCTCATCACCGCGTTGTTGCGGAAGATGCGGCCGAAGTGCTCCTTGTCGGGGAAGATTTCGTCCTGCATCGGCAGGTACACGCCCGCCGAGTCGACGAGGTAGATAATCGGCAGCTTGTTTTCGATGCTGATTTCCTGGGCGCGCAGGTTTTTCTTGGCCGTAATCGGAAACCAGGCCCCGGCCTTCACCGTGGCGTCGTTGGCCACAATCACGCACTGCCGCTCCTGCACCCAGCCAATGACTACCACTACGCCGCCGCTGGGGCAGCCTCCCTCCTCCTGGTACATTCCCTCGCCCGCAAACGCGCCGATTTCGACGGTTTCGGAGTTTTTATCAATCAGGTACTCTATTCTTTCGCGGGCCGTGAGCTTACCCTTAGCCTTGTGGGCGGCAATGCGCTTTTCGCCACCGCCGAGCTGCACCTTTTTCAGGCGCTGCTGCAGCTGGAAGGTGAGTTGTTTGAGCTGGTCTTCGTTTTTGTTGAATTCGAGGTTCATGCGGGGTGGGATGAGCGGTGAGTTAGTGACCAAGCGACTAGTGAGTTTGATGTTCTGACCGCGCCACTTGCGCAAAACCGCGCCAGCGGAAAGACAAATTCACTAAATCACCAACTCACTAATTCACCGTAGGTCGGGCAAAAAAATCCGCCCCAGCGGGGGCGGATTCAAAGGTAGCGGAAGTGCCGGGATGCCGCGTTGGCGGCTACTGGCCGCTGGGCGTTACCAGGGCCTCGGTGGCAGGAGCCGGCGTTACTACTTTGGTTTTCTTTTCTACTTCGCCGCTGGGCTTGGTAGTCGTTTCGGTCTTGGTTTTCTTGCCGCCCCCGAACACCGAGAAGTGTACGTAATTTTTGGGGTTGGCCTTGAGGTCCTGCAGCAAAGCGTTGGAGCTGGCAGCCGTGGCGTTAAGGTTGTTGTAGAGTGAGTCGCTGTTGATGAGCTTGCCCAACGAGCCTTTCTGGTCGGTGAGCGAGTGGTTGAGCGTGGTCATGGCAGCCTGGGCTTCCGTGAGCGTAGCGTTCATCTTGCGCAGGGCGGGGCCTACCGGGGCGCGCTTAAGCGAGTCACTCAGCTCACTGAAGTTGCCGGCAATCTGGTCCAGCTTGCGCTGCGTCCCCGAGAGGTCGGCCGTCAGCTTGGCCATGTTGGAGGTAATCTGGTTGATGTTGCGCTGGTTCATCAGCAGCAGGTTTTTGAGGGCTTCGGTAGTGCCCTGAGCGTTCAGCAGCGTGGCCTGCAAGCTCAGGCGGGCATCCTTGTTCAGAAAGGAATTCACCTTGATCAGGGTCGAATCGACCGTACCCAGCACGGGCAGGGCACGGGCCTGGAAGGCATCGGTGATGCTGGCGGGGTGGTACGAGATGATGGTTTCGCCCCCATCAAACTGCTTGGTGTTGCGACCTAGCTTCAGGGTAATGGTTTTAGAGCCCAGGATGCTGCCGCCCAGCACAGCCACGGTGGAGTCGCCCACCACAATGCTCTTGCCCAGCTCTATCGTTACGCGCACCTGGTTGCCTTCTTCCGGCAGCAGCTGCATCTCCTTTACCTGGCCCACCTGGATGCCGTTGAGCAGCACCGGGTTGCCGGGCGTGAGGCCATCCACGCTGTCATACTTGGTATAGTAGGTGCGGTTGGAGGACAGCACATTGCTGCCTTTCAAAAACCGAAACCCAACGAACAGCCCCACCAAGGCCACAATGGCTAGCAGGGCTACTTTAATTTCTTTCGACACGATAAGGCTGAATTGGAACGTGGGCAGGTAAAGATGTGCGGGTGTCCAAGGAGTGCGGCCCGGCTAGTCGGCGGCGGAGTCGCCTTCGAGCTCTCGCTTGTACTCCTTGAAGGCACGATAAATACCCGAGGCCATATACGTCTGTCCCAACTTATCGTTGAGATACCGCTCATCCGCGCGGTTGGTCAGGAAGCCGGCCTCAATGAGAACCGAGGGCATGGCCGTTTTCCAGAGCACCAGAAAGCCCGCCTGCTTCACGCCGCGGCTGGGCCGGCCCACGGTGGTCCGGAACTGCTCATCCACCTTCTGCGCCAGCCGGATGCTGTTGACCATATAGGCGCTCTGAAACAGGGAAAATAAAATATGGCTCTGGGGCGAATGTGGGTCAAAACCGTTGTAACGCTCTTTGTAGTTTTCTTCCTGCAGAATTACGGCGTTTTCGCGCTTGGCTACGCCTAAGTTGGCATCAGTCTTGTGCGGGCCCATGGTCCATACCTCCGTACCGTGCGCGCTGCTCGGTCCGGCATTGCAGTGAATACTAATAAAGAGGTCGGCGTTGTGCTTGTTGGCAATGCCCGCCCGGTCGGCCAGCTCTACAAATACATTGGTTTTGCGCGTGTACACCACTTTCACGTCGGGCATATTCTCCTCGATCAGGCGACCCAGCTCCAGCACGAGCTTAAGCGACACATCGGCCTCCCGGGCGCTGACGCCGGCGCAGCCCCGGTCCTTGCCGCCGTGGCCGGCATCGAGCACCACCGTGCGCAGGCGGTACTTGTATACCGGCCCGGCAACGGGAGCCAAGGCTGAAGGAGCTGAAAAGCCGGAAAACAGCAGCCAGGCGGCTGTTCCGAAAGCGACAATATTCCGCACTGAGTTCGTTTGTTGGGGTAGCAAGGCGCTACCTTTGCACACTGCCACAAAATAAACGATTAAAAACCACGTGGCCCTGCCTGCTCTGCTCCCCGTCCGCTACCTTTTGTATTTAGTATACGGCAAAGTGCCCCGGCTGGCGCTGCTGCTGGGTTTGTGGCTAAGCCTGAGCGGAGCTGCGCTGGCTCAGCAGCGGCCCCTTCCAAAAGCCGTGCCGCAAGCCCGGCCGCGCCTGGCCGTGGACACCGCCCGCACCCGCTCCGCCGACTCCCTGCGTGTGGCCGCTGCCCCGCAGGGCGACATCAAAACCACTATCCGGTACTCGGCTACCGACTCCATCCGGTTTGATGTGCAGGGGCGCGTGGCTTACCTCTACGACAAGGCCAAGATTGACTACGACGACCTGTCTTTGAATGCCGCCCGCATTGCCATCGACTACAACAAGAACATTCTGACGGCTGAGGGCGCCCCCGACACCACCGGCCGCATCCGCGACAAGCCCGTTTTCAGAAACGGCGCTGAGACCTACCAGTCGGGGCGCATTGCCTACAACTTTAAGACGCGCAAAGGCAAAATAGCCGAGGCCGTGACCCAGCAGGGCGAAGGCTACGTGCACGCCGAAACCATCAAGCGCCAGGCCAATGGGGATATTTACGGGCGCAACGGCAGGTATACTACCTGCAACCTGGAAAACCCGCATTTCTACATCAACGCCGCTAAAATGAAGGCGGTGCCAGGCGAACAGGTCGTGAGTGGCCCGTTCAACATGGTTATCGGCGACATTCCCACGCCGCTGGGCTTCCTGTTTGGCTACTTTCCCACCCCCAGCAGCAAGAAGCGCGCCTCAGGACTGATCTTTCCCTCGTTTGGGCAAACCACCGACCGGGGCTTTTTCCTGCGCAACGGTGGCTACTACTGGGCGGCCAGCGAGTACGTGGGCGTGCGCCTTACCGGCGAAATATATTCCGGCGCGGGCAATGAATTCGGCGGCTGGGGCTCCCAGGCCGATATTCAGTACCGCAGGCGGTACCGCTTCAATGGGTCGTTCAACCTCTCGTTCAGCCAGCGCCCAGCCAATCAGATTCTGCCGGATGAGGACGTGACGCTCGACCAACCTTACCAGAAGCCCAAGTCGCCGCGCTCGTTCTGGGTGAGCTGGAGCCACTCGCCCCAAACCCGGCCGGGCGGCGGCCAGTTCAGTGCCTCCGTTAACCTGGGCAGCCAGGACTACAACCGCCTTAACTCCTTCGATACCGAACGTTACCTGACTTCCTCGTTCACGTCCAGTATCCGGTATTCCAAAACCATCCGCAACTCGCCGATAAACTATGGCATCAACCTCGACCAAAGCCAGAACACCGGCACGGGTGAGATGAACCTGACACTGCCCAACTTCACGGTGGGCGTAGCCCGGCAGTACCCGTACGAGTGGCTGGGCCTGGAGCCCCGGGGCCGTTTCTACGAGCAGTTTTCCATTGGCTATACCCTCAACGGGCAGAACCGCCTGAGCAATGTGCAGCCCGCCCGCCAGCTCAATGGCCTCCCGCTGATTGGCGGTACCAGTGAGGCCCGCCGCATTCCGATTCGGCTCAACAATCTAGGCGACCTGTTCAAAAACACCAGGTCGGGTTTGGAGAATCAGTTTCAGATTTCGCTGGGCAGCTACACCCTTCTAAAACACCTGAACTTCTCGCCCTCGGTTTCCTACAGTTCCAGCATGTACAGCAAGCGTCTGGACTACGAGTACATTCAGGAAGTGCAGGCGCTACGGATTGATACCGTGCGGGGCTTCAGCTATGCACATACTTACCAGGGTGGGGCCTCACTCAGCACCAACTTCTACGGGCTGTTTTCCATTAAGGGCAAGCGGGTGGAGGCTATCCGGCATAAGGTGACGCCTTCCGTAAGCTACTCCTACACGCCGGATCTGCGCTCGTCCAGCTGGCTGTACGAATCCGTGAACTTTGGAACGCTCACCGATGCCAGCGGCCGGTTGCTGGGAGAGCAAAACCTGTCGTTGTACAACAACTTCCCGTACGCCCTTTCGGGCAGTGAGCGAGGCAGCCTGCTTAACTTTTCCGTGAACAACCAGGTGGAAATGAAGGTACGTACCAAGCAGGACACCACGGGTACTACGCCATTTGAGAAAGTCAGCCTGATTGATAATCTCAACTTCAATGGCACCTACAATCTGGCGGCCGATTCGCTGAAGCTATCCATTATCAGCGCCTCTTTAAATACGCAGGTGGCCCGCAAGCTGAATGTGCTGGTGAGTTCTTCTTTTGATACGTACCAGCGCGACAGTACCAACCGCCGCATCGACCAGTTCCTATGGCAGCAGGACAAATTCCGGCTGGCCCGGCTGGTGTCGGCCAGCCTCTCGCTCACCTACCAGTTCAACAAGCAGCAGCGCCAGACAAATCAAGCCAACAAGAACATAGCCCCCAACAACAATCCGTCCTTGGGTGCCCCCAACACCACGAATCCTTACGAGGACTACGTGGATTTTTCGATTCCCTGGACGCTGAATGCCTCTTTTTCGGCAGCCTACTTCAACCAGCCTCCGGTATTGCCGCGTGCCGGCCAGTCGCGCACGGCCTCCCTCACGACGGTAGCCCTGAACCTGAACGGGGAAATCAAAATCACCGACAAGCTGCGCGTGGGCTACACCACCGGGTACGACTTCCGCAACAAAGAGGTGAGCTACACCTCCCTGGATTTTTACCGCGACCTGCACTGCTGGGCTATCAGCGGCAACTGGATTCCGTTTGGCCAGCGCCAGGGCTATAACTTCACCATTGCGGCCAAGTCGTCGTTGCTGCAGGATCTGAAGCTGACGCGCAACCGCTCGTTCTACAACCGGTAGGCAACCTAGCAAGCCAGCGCCAGTAGCTGGCAAGGGAGCACCAAGCAGGCCGAACCCGCAACTGCTGCCAGTTACCTACTTTTGCTCTTCCCCTTCCCGGGCTACCCTATCTCATCATTCCATGTCGCAGCACAAAGAAGTCAAGCTCGTTACCACTCACCAGCTGCTGGCCATGAAACGGCGCGGCGAGAAAATATCGATGCTCACGGCCTACGATTTCTCCATGGCCACTATTCTCGACGGGGCGGGCATCGACGTGCTGCTGGTGGGCGACTCGGCCTCCAACGTAATGGCCGGCCACGAAACCACTTTACCCATCACGCTCGACCAGATGATCTACCATGCCTCATCAGTGGTGCGGGCAGTGAAGCGGGCCCTGGTGGTGGTGGACATGCCGTTTGGCTCATATCAGGGCAATTCCTCGGAGGCCTTGCGCTCGGCTATTCGCATCATGAAGGAGTCGGGCGGGCACGCCATCAAGCTGGAAGGCGGGGCCGAAATCCGGGAATCCATCAGCCGGATTCTTACGGCCGGCATTCCGGTAATGGGCCATCTGGGCCTCACCCCGCAAAGCATCTACAAGTTTGGCACCTACACCGTGCGGGCCAAGGAAGAAGCTGAAGCGCAGAAGCTGCTGGAAGATGCGCAGCTGCTGCAGGAGCTGGGCTGCTTTGCGCTGGTCCTTGAGAAAATACCCTCGACCCTGGCCAAGCAGGTAGCCGAGCAGCTCACCATTCCCGTTATCGGCATCGGGGCCGGGCCCGAAGTGGATGGACAGGTGCTAGTAGTGCACGATATGCTGGGCATCACCAAAGAGTTTAAGCCGCGCTTCCTGCGCCGCTACGCCGACCTGGGCGACCTGATGCACGACGCCGTGGCGCGCTACATCAACGACGTCAAAACCCGCGACTTCCCGTCGGCGGAAGAAGCGTATTAATTTTAATTATGAATGAAGAATTATGAATTATGAATTGGTGGAATGCGCGCTGTGGCAATTCATAATTTATAATTCATAATTCATAATTACCCTTTCAGTGAATCGTCCGAATTTGTGGTCGGAACAGAAGGAAATTCTGTTCGAAGACAACCACCTGCTCATCATCAACAAGCCTGCCGGCCTGCTCGTGCAGGGCGACGCAACCGGGGATGAGCCCCTATCGGCCAAAGCCGAAGAGTACCTGCGCTTCAAGTACAAAAAGCCCGGCGCGGCTTTCATCGGCGTGGCGCACCGCCTCGACCGGCCCGTGAGCGGCGTGGTGGCCCTAGCCAAAACCAGCAAGGCGTTGAGTCGCCTCAACGAGCTGTTCCGCGACAATAAGGTGCATAAAACCTATTGGGCCCTCACGGGCAAGCGCCCGGAGCCGGAAAGCGGCCACCTCACGCACTGGCTGGTGAAAGACCCCATTCGCAACACTACCAAAGCCTACCCCGAGCGCCACTCCCAGGGCCTGAAAGCCGACCTCGACTACGAAGTGCTGGGCCAGGCCGGCAACCGCTGGCTGGTACAGGTAAACCCCATCACGGGCCGCCCCCACCAGATTCGGGTTCAGCTGAGCACTGGCCTCGGCACGCCCATCGTGGGCGACGTGAAGTACGGCTTCCTAGCGCCTTTGCCCGATGTAAGCATTGCCCTGCACGCCCGCCGGCTGGAGTTCCAGCATCCGGTTACCAAGGAAGAAATGCGCTTTGAAGCTCCCCTGCCCGACATGCCCCATTGGGAGGCCGCACAGTTGTACTATTAGTTGCTTTTGAAACCTCAGAACAGCCTGTTGCCAGCTTTTTGAGCGTCTGGCGCAGGTAATTTCTCTGGCACTTAGATCAGCTGTTGCACTTGAATAAGATTTTGGCCTTTTAAGCGCTTTGTATGGCGCTGGCTGGCCGTGGCTATAGTTTTGCAGATGTTTTTGAACGAAAGCCCCGTTTAGGGGTTTACGCCGGGTAGCAGCTTGCCCAACTACGCCTTCGCACACCTCATTTGCTGGCCCATGCCAATACTCATCTTTTTCGTTGCCCACTATTACCTGTCGCTGTTCACGCAGACGTTCTACCTGCACCGATACGCGGCACACAAGATGTTCACGATGAACAAGTTCTGGGAGAAGTTTTTCTTCCTGTTCACGTATATCTGCCAGGGCTCGTCCTTCCTCTCGCCCCGGGCCTACGCGCTGCTACACCGCATGCACCACGCCTACTCCGATACGGAGATGGACCCACACTCGCCGCTGTTCTCGTCGAATGCCTTTTCGATGATGTGGAAGACCAAGAACATCTACAACGATGTGCTGAACCGCAACTACGCCGCGGCCGAACGGTTTGAGGGCGACTACCCCGAGTGGCAGGCCATTGAGGACTTCGGCGACAAGTGGTACTCGCGCCTTGGCTGGGGCACGCTCTACGTGCTGTTCTATATCCAGTTTGCCACGGCTTGGTGGCAGTACCTGCTGCTGCCCATTCACTTCCTGATGGGCCCCATCCACGGCGCCATCGTGAACTGGGGCGGCCACAAGTATGGCTACCAGAACTTCGACAACCACGACCACAGCAAAAACACGCTGGCTCTGGATTTCCTGGCTTTCGGGGAGCTGTTCCAGAACAACCACCACAAGCTGCCCATGCGCGTCAACTTCGGCGTGAAATGGTGGGAGTTCGACCCAACCTATATGTTCATCTGGACGATGGATAAAGTGGGCGTGGTGAAAGTAAAACGCAAGTGGCAGGAGCCCGTGAACATGGCCGCCTAGCCCGCATTATCATTGCAAGCAACGCGAAGCAGTCTGCCTTCTGCGCCCATGTTTTGATAGTAGAAAGCCCTTAATCGTTGAATACGGTTAAGGGCTTTTCACTTACGAGCGTACCGCGTATTTCACGGGGTCAGGTTGCTTGGCCTCACGCCTCGAGGTAATAGGCAAATTCATTTTACACGGTAATCATCAGCACATTATTCATATTCTTCCACATTCGCACATTATTTTCCTTACCTTTGCACCTCATTTTCAACCAGACGCACGGGATGCGTCGCTTAACCAAACCGGTTTATGGCAGTTAAAATCCGCCTCGCCCGTCGTGGCCGCAAGAAGGCCGCACAGTTCGACATCGTTGTTGCTGACTCCCGCTCGCCCCGCGACGGCCGCTTCATCGAGAAAATCGGCACCTACGACCCCAACACGAACCCCGCTTCCATCAACTTCGATGGCGAAAAGGCATTCGACTGGATTATGAAAGGTGCTGAGCCTACCGATACGGTACGTGCTATGCTCTCTTACCGCGGCGTGCTTTACCGCAAGCACCTGCAGCTGGGCGTAATCAAAGGCGCTATTTCGCAGGATGTAGCCGACCAGCGCTTCACCGACTGGAAAGAGCAGAAAGACGCCAAAATCGAAGGCAAGCGCACTACCCTGGGCACTGCTAAAGACGAAGCTCGCAAAACTCGTCTGGCCGCTGAAACCAAAGTGAAAGAAGCCCGCGCCGAAGCCCAGCGTGCCAAGCAGGCTGCTGCCCTGGCCGCCGCCGCTCCGGCTGCTGCCGAAGGCGAAACGGCCGAAGCTACGGCTGAAACCACTGAGGAAGCCGGCGCTTAAGCTACAGGCCTTTCGTAGGAGGTGATGAGAAGCTGAACGGTCCGCCGTTTTTCTTTCTCATCACCTCTTTTCGTTTCTCTTTACCCTTCGCCATGAGCCTTACCCTTGATGACTGCTACGAGCTGGGCTCGATAGTGAAACCCCACGGCCTGAAAGGCTTCGTGGTGGCTGCCCTTGATGTGGACGACCTGGATGCCTACCGCAAGGTGAAATCGGTGCTGCTGGAACTGCCCACGGCACCCGGCAAGCTTACGCCCTACGCCATCGAGAAACTCACGCCGCAGTCGGAAGCCCGGGCGCTGGTCAAGTTCCAGGGCATCGACCGGATTGAGGACGCCGAGCCGCTGCGCAACGCCAAGCTGTGGCGCCCCCTGGCTGAGCTGCCCGCCCTGGCAGCAGATCAATTCTACTTTCACGATGTCATCGGCTTCACCGTAATCGATGAGGAGCTGGGCGAGCTGGGCACCGTGGAAACCTTCTACGAACTGCCCCAGCAGGATGTACTGTCCATGCGCTACCAGGGCCAGGAGGTGCTGATTCCGGTTGCCGATGAGCTGATTTCGCACGCCGACCAGGCCACCCGCACGCTGCACGTAAAACTGCCGGCCGGCCTCCTCGACGTGTACCTCACGCCGCCCTCCCGCGAGCGGGACGAGCCCGACGAATTCGACGGCCCCGAGCTGGAAACAGGGAAATAAAGCGGCTGGCTACTCCGCTGAGCATGACGTTCAAGAAAGGCTTGCTGATAGCCCACGGCTAAAATCTCACCCATTATGCGCATCGATATTGTTACCTGCCAGCCCGAGCTGCTGGAAAGCCCGTTTGCGCACTCCATCGTAAAAAGGGCTCAGGAAAAAGGTCTGGCCGAAATTCATCTGCATCAGCTGCGCCAGCACGCTATCAACAAGCACGGCCAGATTGATGACTACGTGTTTGGGGGCGGGGCCGGCATGGTACTACGCGTAGAGCCCATTGCCGCGTGCTTTGACGAGCTGCTGGCCCAGCGGGCCTACGACGCCGTGATTTATATGACGCCCGATGGCGAAACGCTGCGCCAGCCCCTGGCCAACCGGCTTTCCCTGGCCGGTAACCTGCTTATTCTCTGTGGCCACTACAAGGGCGTAGACGAGCGGATCCGAAAGGCTTACATCACCCACGAAATCAGCATTGGCGACTACGTGCTGAGCGGGGGTGAGTTGGGCGCGGCCGTGCTGGTCGATACTATTGTGCGGCTGCTGCCGGGCGTGCTGGGCAATGAGGAGTCGGCGCTGAGTGACTCATTTCAGGACAACCTGCTGGCTCCACCCGTGTACACCCGCCCGGCAGAGTGGCGCGGGCAGGAAGTACCCGCCATTCTGCTTTCCGGCAACACGCCCAAAATAGAGGAGTGGCGCCACGAGCAGGCCCTGGAGCGCACCCGCCAGCGCCGCCCCGATCTGCTGGAGGAGAAATTGTGAAGTGGTAAAATGGTGAATCGGCTGTTTAAAGGGCGTAACTGCCGCACGCAGAACAAGAAACTCACCATTTCACTAGCTCACCATTTCACAATTTGAAAACAGACCGCTATATTTGCGCCTCCTTAATAGAACCTACTTCGGCGGCGCGGCCGCCTTTTACAGTTTTCCAGCCATGAGCGTACTTCTCGACTTCATCAATTCGGAATCCCAGGAGCGCCGCGCCAGCTTCCCCAAGTTTGCCGCCGGTGACACCATCAACGTGCACGTAAAAATCCGTGAGGGCAACAAAGAGCGTGTTCAGCAGTTCCAGGGCGTGGTTATCCAGCGCCGGAACCCCAGCTCGAACGGCGAAACCTTCACCGTTCGCAAGATTTCCAACCAAATTGGCACAGAGCGTATCTTCCCCCTGTTGTCGCCCAACATCGACAAGATCGAGGTGATTCGTCGTGGTAAAGTACGTCGCGCCCGTCTGTTCTACCTGCGCGGTCTGTCGGGCAAAGCTGCTCGTATCAAAGAGCGTCGCCTGAACGTGGTAGAGAAAGTAAAGGCTTAATCTATCGGGCATCTGCTCTATGTGCAACGACCGGCTTCCCCAAGAAGCCGGTCGTTGTTATTTTCCGGCAAACCTACTGACTATAAAAAGCCCCGCTCTCCAATCTGGAAAGCGGGGCTTTTTATCTGTTAAAGGTTAGCTGCTTACTTCAGCTGGCCAGCGGCGGCCGTTAGGGACTCGCCAAGCTTGCTAATGCGCTCTGCCGTGTTGGGGTTTTCGGCAAAAACGGCAGCTTTCGAGGTATTCTCACCGAGGCGGGCCAGTAGCGTACCTACCAAATCCTTGTCGAAACCGCCGCCGTTGAAGTGAGCTTTCAACTCCTGCAGGTCGATAACCAGCTGGTGCAACTCGGGGTTGTTTTCGTCCTTAAGGTCTTCAATCCAGCGTTGCAGGTGGTTGTCGAGGCCAGCCTTTTCGGTTTCTTCCTGCAGGTCGAGGCCGAGTAGCTTGATGGCGCCGTCGAGGTGGTTTTGGTGCTGGGTGTCGTCTTTGGGCAGTTTATGAAAAGACATAGTCGGAAAAGATGTACCGCCGGGGGCAGTAGTGGATGTTGAGCTTGTGCAAACGGCCTCGCTCCCGCAAAGGTTGTCTGTCACATTTTCAGGGCATCCACGTACTTTCGTGCATCTCTTTTCTGGTATTCTGGTATGAAAAAATTTCTGGCGGGCTGCTGGCTGGCGCTTCTGCCCCTGGCAGCGGCTGCCCAAACGCCCACTACGCCGCCGGCCTCCTGGCAGCAGCAGGTAAACTACTCCATTGATGTGACGCTCGACGACGTGCGCCACGAGCTGACGGGCCGCGAAGAGTTGCGCTACACCAACAACTCGCCCGAAACGCTGCCGTTCATCTGGTTTCATCTGTGGCCCAACGCTTACCGCGACAATACCACGGCCTTCGCCAAGCAGCAGTTGCGCAACAACGACCGGAAGTTTCAGTTTGCTTCCGCCACCGACCGGGGCTTTATTGACCAGCTCGACTTCAAGGTAAATGGCGAAACGGCCCGGCTGGAATACGACCCACAAAACCCCGACGTGGCCAAGCTGGTGCTACCCCAGCCACTGGCGCCAGGCGCTACGGCTACCATCAGCACGCCTTTTCACGTGAAGCTGCCGGCCTCCTTTTCGCGCCTGGGCCACGTGGGCCAGTCGTACCAGATTACGCAGTGGTACCCCAAGCCGGCAGTGCTCGACCAGCGCGGCTGGCACCCGATGCCCTACCTGAACCAGGGTGAGTTCTACTCCGAGTTTGGCTCGTTTGACGTGCGCATTACGCTGCCGGCCAACTACGTGGTGGGCGCTACCGGCCAACTGCAGAATCCCGAGGAGCAGCAGCGAATGGAACAGCTGGCCACGGCTGGGGCGGCCAAGAAAACCGCAGAAGACTTCGGCAACGACCTTTCCTTCCCGGCCTCGGCTCCGGAAACCAAAACACTGCGCTACGTGCAGGACCAGGTACACGACTTTGCCTGGTTTGCTGATAAGCGCTTCAACGTGCTTAAAAGCGGCGTCACGCTGCCATCCGGCCGCCAGGTAACCTCCTGGGTGCTGTTCACCAACAAGCAAGCCAGCCGCTGGATTGAAGGTCTTCAGCACCTCAACGATGCCCTCACATACTACTCGAAGTGGGTAGGCGAGTATCCGTACGCCTCAGCCACGGCCGTAGACGGCGCCCTGAGTGCCGGCTCTGGCATGGAATACCCTATGGTAACCGTGACTGAGCCCAGCGCCATTTCCCACGAAGTAGGTCATAACTGGTTTTACGGCATTCTGGGCTCCAACGAGCGGGACTATCCGTGGCTGGACGAAGGCCTGAACTCCTACGTGGACAACCGGGTAGCGTTGATCAACAACTCGGCCGGCTCCCTGCAAACGGGCGTTATTACTCGCATCAAGCCATTGGCCTCCAGGTTCAACCTGGATGGGCTTTCGGCTTATGCGCTGGAGCAGGCCACGTACCAGAGCCAGGCCACCCGCGGCCTCGACCAGCCCGTGCACGGCGTTGCCTCAGCCGAGTATGGCCTGGTGAACTATCCGTTTATCGTGTACAGCAAAACGGCGGCGCTGTTCAACTACCTCGAAAATTACCTGGGGCAGGAAAAGTTTGACGCCGCCATGCACGCCTACTTCGAGCGGTGGAAGTTCCGCCACCCCTACCCCGAGGATCTGCAGGCTTCCTTCGAGGAAAGCACCGGTCAGAAGTTGGGCTGGTTTTTCCAGGATATGCTGGGCAAGCGCGTGCGCTACGATGCCACGATTGACGACGTGGAAGTTTCTGACACCGTGAAGGTGCTGGTGCGCAACGACTCGCCCGCCCCGTATGCCGTGCCGGTTTCTACCCTCGACGCTCAAGGCAAGGTGCTGGAAACGCTCTGGTCGCCGGTGCTGGGTATCACGGAGGAAGACGAAGCTGCCCAGCTCAACTTCCGCCGCGAAGGCGTAAGCGCAGTGGTAGTGGATGCCAACTACGTGACAACTGAGCTGAACCGCCGCGACGACCGGCTGAAAACCAGCGGCAGCTTCCGCCGCGTGGAGCCGTTCCGCCTGCAGGGCCTGTTTGCGCCGGTGCAGCGCTGGGACCGGGCCGTCGTCAACTTCACGCCGGTTATCGGGGCCAACACATCCGATAAGTTTATGCTCGGGGCCGCGTTCTACAGCAGCCCGCTGGTGCTGCAGCGTTTGAGCTACGTGCTGATGCCCATGTACAGCTTCAACCAGAAAGAGCTGAACGGCATTGCTGATGTGAACGTGAACGTGCTGCCCGACAAATATGCCCGCCGCATTGTGACGGGCGTGCTAGTGCAGCGCTTTGAGCGGTACCGCAAGGTGGAGCCTAGCATCACCTTCAACCTGCCCTTCTCCGCCTACGACCGGCCCCAGCACACCCTCAAGCTGGCCACGGCCTCCATCCACCAGCAGGACCTCGATCAGACCAGCAGCATCCAGACGGTGGAGTACCACGTGCGCGGCGGCAATGCTCTGCAAAAGTGGACGGGCTACGTTGAATTCAACCAACTCACGCCCAAGCCCGGCCTGGTTATCAGTCAGGCGGAAGCGCGCCTCCTGCGGGCTGCAGGCACGTATCAGCGGTTCTACAATGCCCGCAAAAGCGTATCGGTCCGGCTGTTTGGGGGGCGCTTTCTCTCGAACGTGGCCGCTACCGACCCCATGCAAGCGTACGTGCTGGGTTTAAGCGGCAGCCCCGACTACCGCTACCAAACCGCTTTCCTGGACCGCCAGCAGATTTCACCGGTCCTGGCCGCCCAGCGTCACCAGACCGACGACCGGGATGGCGCCTTCAAAGCCTACCTGCCGGTAACCAGCTCTAAGTGGCTGAGCACGCTCAATCTACAGGGCGACCTGCCCGTCACCAGCCTCAAGGTGTTTGCTGACTTTGGCGCTACCAGCCACAAAGTGCTGCTGGAAGACGGCCGCCAGCGCCGCCTGTTCTACGACGCAGGGCTGATTGTCCCCATTATTCCCGGCGGTGTCTTTCAATTCTACGTGCCCGTGGCCGGCTCGCAGTACAGCAACGGGCTGCCCAGCAGCCGCAAAGACTTCACCGACAACCTGCGCTTTGTGTTTCGCCTCGACAAGCTGAACCCTTTCCGCCTTCTGGATGAACAGCTGGCACAATAATCGGCTAGCCTCCGCGCTGCTGGCGCTGCTCGTGGGCGGGGCCAGCAGCTGCGGCACTGACTATACTTCCCTGCCTACATATTCAGCGGAGCGCCGGCTTCTGCAGATGGTAGTGGAAGTACCGGCCGGCACCAACCACTTGCAGGCCTACAACTCGGAAACCAGTCAATTCGAGCCGGTGCAGCGGGCAGGTCTGGCCCAGGTAGTGGACTACCTGCCCTGCCCCGGCAACCAGGGTTTTATTCCCGGCACCCAGGCCGGCGAAGCGGGCGGGCCACTACCCACGCTGGTGCTGGCCGAAACCCAGCCGCCGGGCACCGTGCTGGAAGTGCTGCCGCTGGCTCTGCTCACGCTCGACGATGCCGGCCAGCTGCGCCAGATCGTCCTGACGGTGCCGGCGCGCCCCAGCCAGCAGATTCTGCCGGGCATTACCACTTGGCAGGGCTTATTGGATAAGTACTCCGGCATCCGGACTACCATCGGGCAGTGGTACCAGCACCAGGGCCGCCCCGGCGAAATCCGCATTGTAAGCTGGAAAGATGAGCAGGCAGCGGAACAGGCCATCCGGCAGGCCCGGTAGCTTGCCGCAAAGTCCTATCAAAATAAAAAGCCCCGCTGGTGTACCAGCGGGGCTTTTTGCAGACAGAAGAAGTAGCAACTACTCAATCTTGTTCATGCGCTCCTTCACAGCTTCGAGGGCCACGCGCATGTTCACAATGTCGGCGCGGGCAGCTTCCTGCTCTTTCAGATTCATGTCGATCTGGTTGTTGTACTGCTGCAGCTCGGTGGCGTTCTGCACCAGCTGCTGCTGAATTTCTAGCTTCTTGGCTTTGTTTTTCTCGATGTCCTTTTTGATGGCATCGGCCTTCTGAATCACCGTCACGTGGTTGTTCTGCGAAGCTACGAGGGCCTTTTCGGCTTCAGCTACCTGCAGGGCCAGGTCTTCGCGGTAGAGCATGCGGGCAAAATCCTTCAGGTAGTTTTCGCCGGCTTTCCACTGTACGGGGGTAGCATCCTTGCTCAGGTAAGCGTTGCCCAGGTCAATAGACCACCATACGGAGGTACCGGTAGGCGTTGCATCTACTTTGCTGATGATGCGGATAGGCGTCTTCGAAATGGCTTCTACTACGACGCCATCCATGGTGTAGACGCCTTTATCGGCCTTCACTTTGCCAACTTTTTCGCTGATCCATTTGAACCAGGATTCCTCCACCCGCTTACTGTCGAGCTGGATGGTTACGCGCTGGCCCTTGCGCGGAATACCTTTGATGGCCATGTCTGTTTCATCCACGGGTGACTTCTGCGCGTAGCCAGTCACCGTCAAAACGAACATCAACAGCAGGGTTAAGAGTACGCCTGGTTTCATAGAAGTGAAAGTGGTTGAATGTTAAGAAAATGCAATAGGGTGGTGTGAGCCTCTAAGGAGGGAAAAGCAACTCACCAAATTTAACTAGCTCAAACCCAAAAACCGTGCACCGCCTGCCGTTTTTTTTGAGTAGCATTCTTTTGTTATATAATCACAATAGCATATTGCGTAAATACAACAAACAAGCCGTAAATCTGCGGATTTTTTAATATACGTAGCGCATTATCTCCTATTTGCACTAAACTTTTTGGCGGCAAACCGGTTTATTGGCCCATATGAAGGTAACTGTTTGCCGCAAAGAGCACTTCAACGCCGCCCACCGCCTGCACAACCCGGCGTGGTCGGCGGAAGAAAACGCCGACGTGTTCGGCCCCTGCGCCAATGCCAACTACCATGGCCACAACTACGAGCTGGTGGTACGGCTCACGGGCGGCATCGACCCCGATACGGGCTACGTGTACGATATGAAGCGGCTGAGCCTCCTCATCAAGCGCGAGATTCTGGATACCTTTGACCACCGAAACCTGAACCTGGACACCGAGGACTTCCGCCAGCTCAACCCCACGGCTGAGAACATGGCCGTCGTTATCTGGCGCCGGCTGCGGCCTCACCTTGCGGCCGAGCTGGAGCTGTCGGTGACGCTCTATGAGACGGAGCGTAATTTTGTAGAATACCATGGATAACCCTGCGCCTGGCGCTGCCGATTTGCACCTCCCCGCTGACCTGCGCACTCCCCTGCGCCCAGATGCCTTTGCCTTGTCGGATGACGAGAAAATTGCGGGCATCGAGCCCCACTTTCGCGCCATTATGGAGCTGCTGGGCCTCGACCTCACTGATGACAGCCTGAGCGGTACGCCGCGCCGGGTAGCCAAAATGTACGTGCAGGAGTGGTTTCGGGGCCTGAACCCCGAGCACCAGCCGGCCATGAAGTTGTTTGAGAACCGCTACCAGTACCACAATATGTTGGTGGAGCGCGACATCACGCTGTTTTCCTGCTGCGAGCATCACTTCGTGCCTATCATTGGCAAAGCGCACGTGGCCTACCTGCCCGGCGAAAATGTGGTGGGACTGTCGAAGCTCAACCGCGTGGTGCAGTACTACGCCCGGCGGCCCCAGGTGCAGGAGCGCCTCACCCGCCAGATTGCCGAAGAGCTGAAGCGCAGCCTGCATACCGAGGACGTGGCCGTACTCATCGAGGCCGACCACCTGTGCGTGATGAGCCGCGGCGTGAACGACACGAGCAGCAGCACCATCACGGCGGAATACGGCGGCCGGTTTGCTCAGAGCGAGCAGTATCGCGCTGAGTTTCTGCGGCTGATAGGCCGGTAACGGCGCGGTTGCCGTTTTTGGTTGTAGCTTGCGCGCCCAATTTTCCCACCCCGTTCGTTCATGGCACCCCACGCGCAGGAAGCGGCCCGTAAAGTTCTGATTGCCGGCGGCACCGGTCTGATAGGCACCCGCCTCAGCGAAATGCTCATTGATGCCGGCTACGACGTGGCCCACGTCAGCCGCCAGTCCGGGCCCACGCACTATCGGCGTTTCCGCTGGGATTTGCGCGCCCGCACCATCGACGAGGCCGCCGTGCCCTACGCCGACTATATCATAAACCTGGCCGGCTCCAGCGTTTCGGAAGGCAAATGGACGGAGGAGCGCAAGCGCGAAATCCTGGACAGCCGCCTGGGCGGCACCAACCTGCTGGTGCGGGAGCTGCGGGAGCGGCCGCACCACGTGCGCGCCTTTCTGTCGGTGTCGGCCATTGGCATCTACGGCGACGCCGGCAACCGACTGGTAACGGAAGAAACGCCCCCGGCCCCGGCCAACGACTTTCTGGCCGATGTATCGAGGCGCTGGGAAGCGGCGGCGCTGGCGGCTCAGGAGCAGGGCGTGCGCACCATTATTCCGCGGGTGGGAATTGTACTGAGCACGGAGGGCGGGGCGCTGGTGCCCCTGGCCCGCACCGTAAAAATGATGGCCGGCGCCCCCCTGGGCTCAGGCCGCCAGTATATGTCCTGGATCCACCTGGATGACTTATGCCGCCTGCTGATGCAGATGCTGGAGCAGCCGCAGTGGCAGGGCATCTACAACGCCGTGGCGCCCAACCCCGTCACCAACCAGACCTTCACCGAAACGCTGGCTGGGGTGCTACACCGCCCGCTGGTGCTGCCCAAAGTGCCGGAGTTTGGCCTGAAGCTGATGATGGGCGAGATGAGCGACATCGTGCTGGCCTCCCAGCGGGTAAGCGCCGAAAAAGTGCTGCAGGAAGGCTTCAAGTTTGAATACCCGGAGCTGAAGACGGCGCTGGAGTCTTTCTACGGGGAAGAGCTGTAAGCCAAGCGGAAATAATGCGGACACTCGCACGGTTTCTTTTGGGGTGTCTGCTTTTTTGTCTTGCTTATTTCAACTACCGGCTGCACTACCAGCCCAGACTGACGCACGTATCCGGTGGTATCGTCAACGAGGACGTGCTCAACCAGCTGCGGTTTTTGCAGGTGCGCATGCACAACGGTGCCCCAGCCGATATGCAGCAATTGTACCCTGAAGGCTTCGTTTATCTACACGCGCTGTATAGCCTCTCTTGCCTGGATCTGACGGTGCACCTTCCTCAGTCCAGCCCTGTGAAACAATGGGCGCTGACTGAGGCGGCCTGGTCCATTGACGAAATTGACTCCCCTTCCGCGCGGCTGATCTTTGATGAGGACTTGCCCCTGCCCTATGGCGCCTTTTATCAGGGGTGGCTGACGTACCTGGAAGGACGCTACCTGGCGGTGCAGCCGCCGGCCCAGCGCCCGCCCGACGTGGCCGCCCGTTACCGTAGCCGTTGTGCGCTTATTGCCCGGGCCCTCCGGCAACATCCCAGCCCTTACCTGGAAACGTACCGTGGCGCCGCCTGGCCCGCCGATGCTGTTGTATGCGTAGCAGCCCTAGCCGGGCACGACCGGCTGTTTGCGGCCCAGTACCAGCCGGAGCTGCGGCAGTGGCTCTCCGCAGCCAACACCCATCTGGATTCTTTGGGTATGATTCCGCATGCGGCTGATGCCCAAACCGGGCACGTGCTGCAGGCCGCGCGGGGCTCTTCCCAAAGCCAGCTGCTCAACTTCCTGATCGAAATTGACTCGGTATATGCCCGGCAGCACTTCAACCGCTACCGCCAGCATTTTTTGACGTCCCGCTTCGGCTTACCAGGCATCCGCGAAGCCGCCAACGATAGTGCGGATGTAGCCGATATTGACTCCGGCCCGGTTATCCTGGGTATTGGGGGGGCGGCATCCATTGTGGGCCGCCGCACCATGCAGCGCTACGGCGACACTACTACGGCCGTAGGGCTGCGCAATAGCATTGAAGCATTTGGAATGCCGTTTCAAATCCGCTGCCAGAAGCGGTACGTTTTCGGGCAGCTCCCTATTGCGGATGCGTTCATTGCCTGGAGCAATGCGTTGGAAAACAACCGAACGATTACGAATGACACTAACTGGCGTCTCAACTTTCACCTGGTTTCGTCAGCGTTGGCCTTGGTACTCTACTGGATTATGCGCCGCTTGGGCCGCCGACCCACAACTGTTTAATCAAAGGCTATCCGGCACGGCAATGGCGCCGCTGTTGATTTGCTCCAGCAGGTTGTCGGCCGCAATGGTGTCGATGGCTACGGCTTCGCGGCGGCGGCGCGGCTCCTCGGTGTAGCACACGTACTTCTTGTTGATTTTGACCGTGGGCTTTGGGAAGGGGCCCATGGTAATGTCCAGGTTTTTGTCCTGGTACAGCTTCTCCATGTAGGTGCCGAAGATGGGCAGGGCCATGCGGCCGCCCTCACCCTGCTGAGTACGGAAGAAGTGGATGCTGCGGTCTTCGCCGCCCACCCACACGCCCGTCACCAGGTCCTTGGTCACGCCCATGTACCAGCCGTCGGAGTAGTTGGAGGTGGTGCCGGTTTTGCCCCCGATCTGGTTGTCCTTTTTCCACAGCTCGTACTCCCACAGCGCCTGCGAGGTACCACCGGGCTCGTCCATGCCGCCGCGCAGCATGTACAGCATCAGCCAGGCCGTTTCGGGCGAAATCACGCGCTTCTGCTGGGGGTCAAACTGCTTGATGACGTTACCGTTGCGGTCTTCAATGCGCGTGACGAACATAGGCTCGGTGCGGAAACCCTGGTTGACGAAGGTGCCGTAGGCATTCACCATCTCGTACACGCTCACGTCGCCGGCCGAGCCCAAACCGATGCTGGGCACCGCCAGCAGCTTGCTCTTGATGCCCACTTTGTGCGCGTATTTGGCCACGTTGTCCCAGCCCACCAGCTCCGTGAGCTGGGCTGTCACGGAGTTCACTGAGCGAGCCATGGCGTGCCGCAAGGTCATGTTTATGCCGGTATACTCACGGGTCACGTTATCGGGCTTCCACTCCATGGGCTTGCCGTCTTCCACGTAGTTGATGGTCACGCGCTGGTCCCGGATCCGGTCGCAGGGCGTGTAGCCATTGTCGATGGCCGTGAGGTACACGAAGGGCTTGAAGGTGGAGCCCGCCTGGCGCTTGCCCTGCTTTACGTGGTCGTACTTGAAGAACTTGTAGTCGAGGCCACCCACCCAGGCTTTCACCTGGCCCGTGAAGGGGTCCATCGTCATCATGCCGGCGTGCAGGAAGTGCTTGTAATACGCCAACGAATCGAGCGGTGACATCACCAGCGTGGTATCTCCGTCGCCTTTCCAGGTGAATACTTTGATGGGGCGCTTGCGGTGCAGGGCCGAGTCGAGCAGGTCAGGGCGGCCGGGGTAGCGGGCGGCCAGCTCCTTGTACACGTCGGTGCGCTTCATCTGGGTTTCGATGAAGTTCGGAATTTCCTTGCCGTCCTCGTCCACCCAGGGGTTGGAGTCCCGATTGCGCCAGAAGTTGTCGAAGGAGCGCTGCAGCACTTTCATGCGCTTCTGCACGGCGTCTTCGGCGTGGGCCTGCATCCGCGAGTCGATGGTGAGGTACACCTTCAGCCCGTCGCGGTACAGGTCGTAGCCGTTCTTTTTACACCAGTCGTTCACGAACTGGCTTATGGCCCCCCGAAAGTATGTTTCGGGGCCATCCACGTGCTTTTCTACCTGATACTGCAGGGCAATAGGTCGGGCCTGAAGCAGCTGCACGCTGTCTTTGGACAGGTAGCCGGCCTGGCCCATACGCGCCAGCACCAGGTTGCGGCGGCGCTTGGCGGCCTCGGGGTGAAAGCGGGCGTTGTAGGCAGTCGGCGCATTCACGGCCCCGATGAGCATAGCGGCCTGCTCGGGCCGCAGCTGGGCCGGCGTGGTGCTGAAGAAGGTTTTGGCGGCTACCTTCACCCCGTAGGACTGGGAGCCGTAATCGACAGTATTGAGGTAGAGGCGCAGGATTTCCTCCTTGGTGTAGCGGCGCTCCAGCTCCACGGCCGTGAGCCACTCCTTGGTTTTGCTGATGATAGTGCCCACCACCGGCACGTGGCCCAGCAGGCCCACGTTTTCACCGCGGCGAATCTGATACAGGTTCTTGGCCAGCTGCTGGGTGATGGTGGAACCGCCGCCGCCGTTGTTGCCCGTCACTACCCCCGATACGGCCCGGGCAATGGCCTTGGGGTCGATGCCGGCGTGCTCGTAGTAGCGCACGTCTTCGGTGGCTACCAGCGCCTTCACCAGCCAGGGCGACATTTCATGCAACGGCACGGGGGCGCGGTTTTCGCGGAAGTAGCGGCCAATCATCACCCCGTCGGAAGTAAACACTTCGGAGGGCTGCTCTACCTTGGGATTTTCCAGCTCTTCCAGGCTCGGCGACTTACCAAACAGAAATAGGAAGTTGATGCTGACCAGGATGGGATATAGCAGGAATACGCCCAGGCCCACCACGAAAAAGCCCCAGATGAAGCGCGTCAGAACGTTGGGCCAGCGCCGGCGCGGACCGGCAGGAGTGGTGGATTTCGACGAGTCAGGTGCGGGCATGCAAAGCAGATTAGGCGGCAGCCACGCCAGCTGGCGGCTACGGGAAACGCAAATATACCATTTGGGCCCAGCCAAGCGGTACACCTAGCGGGCAAATTCACGGCCGCGCCTCAGGCCCAGGTTTCAGTCCTCTTCGCAGTTCTTTTAGGCGGTGAAGCCTCCAGGTGTCTTTTTCTTACCCCCACCACACCCACACAGCGCAGCCCAATACTACCAGTAACACGGCCAGCCCGGTAAAGGCCAGCACCACCGCGTAGCCCAGCCACCGCCAGCCCCGGTGCGAAATGCCGGCCGCCAGTCGCCAAAGCCACCAGAAGCCCAGCAAAGGCAACAGCAGGAGACAGAGCTGCACCACAAAGCGAGAGAGAGGTAGCGCCGCCGGCGTATAGGGCCACAGCTCCTGCTGCCACAAGATACTCCCAATGGCCAACACCAGCACAACCAGCACCCACCAAAGCGCAACGGGTGCCAGGCGCAAGGCCCGGCCAGCAGCTTCCGGTAAATGAATCATAGCAGGCAGTGAAGAAAAAAACGAAAATGACTCCGCTATACCTGCGCTGCCCAAGCTGCACCGGCCGGCGACCATAAGATGAACAGCCCGAAAAGCAACCCGAGCAACAACAGCAGCAAAGCTCCCACGCCGGGCACCACGGTCGTTAGCAGGCGGTAGCGGTGGTCGGGCTGGGCGGCGGTGCTTTCCTGCCAGGAAAGAAGCATAGCCAGCGCGGCTATATCGCCAATGGCTACCAACAGGGCCAGCAGGGAAAGAAACAGTTGCAGAAGCATGATCGAGCGGTGGGAAGTACGCGGGCGCAACGACGAGCACAATGCCGCGCCGCGCAGGGGCCATACATACTTAAAAACCTGAAAAACAGATTGCCTTGCTCCCGTACCATGTGCTATCAGCTTAGAAACTCAGCTCGCCGGCGACGCAGTAGAGCATAAAGCCCAGCAGCATAAACAGCAGCCAGCCGCAGAGCGTCACCACATGAAACAGCAGGCACAGCAGCAGCACGAACCGGTACTTGCGCCTGGCGGCCGGCCAGACCCGGGACAGGGCCTGCAACACGG